>NZ_CP021247.1:1880773-2188659 GCF_017309955.1 Novosphingobium sp. KA1
GTGCCCGAGCCCGTCCGCGCGCAGCAATGGCTGGGTGGCCGCAAGGACCCGCCCACCGCCGTGCAGTGGCAGGCGGCGCAAGTCTGGATGAGCTGCGACGGCACCCTGGGGGTCACCAAGGGGGCGTGGCAGCGGCCGGACGGGACGGTCGGCTATTTCACCACGATCTGGCAGAAGCGCTGGAAAAAGAGCGATTACCGCTGGGTGCTCGATCAGGGCGACACGCTGGCGCAGCCGCTGCCGGACAGCGACATGCTCTCCGCCTCGGTGGCCGATTGCCCCCGGGGCGGCCCGCGTCCGCAGATGGAGCGCCCCGAACCCGCCAAGGGGGCCCCGGGCATGGCCGGAGAAGGGCGCTCCGACGACGGCACGCTCACATGGTCGTACCGCGTCGGTGCCGACCAGTCCCGCTCGCTTGTCGTCTCGCTGATGAAGAACGGCACCATGACCGAAGTGATGCGCAGCGACGTCGCCGCGCCGAAGGCCCCGTAAACATATGTACGAAATCTTTCTCAGCGCCTTCGTCACGCTTTTCGTGGTGATCGACCCGCCCGGCTGCGCGCCGATCTACGCCGGTCTTTCGGCCGAGGCGAACCGCTCGCAGGCGATCTCGATGGCGGCCCGCGCCTGCCTGATCGCGGCGGCCATCCTCGTGGTCTTTGCCCTGTTCGGCGCACGCCTGCTGGGCGCGCTGCACATCGAACTCAATGCCTTCCGCATTGCGGGCGGCATCATGCTGTTCATGATTGCCATCGACATGGTCTTCGAAAAGCGCACCCAGCGCCGCGAGGAACGGGCCGAGAAGATCATTGCCCATAACATGGAAACCCCCGAGGTCGATGACGTCTCGGTGTTCCCGATGGCGATGCCGATGCTGGCGGGACCGGGGTCGATCGCCACGATCATGCTGCTCACCTCACGCGCGCACGGCATGGAAGAGACCCTGGCGATCCTTGCCGCGATGGTCGCAGTGATGGTGCTGAGCTTCGCCGCGCTCGCCGCTGCCGGTCCGCTGATGCGGGTGCTTGGGGACAAGGTGGAGGCGGTGATTACGCGTCTGCTCGGCGTGTTGCTGGCGGCTCTGGCTGCGCAGTATGTGATCGACGGTGTGAAGGCCGTTTTGCTTTAAGAATTGAAGAGGAAGTCCTGGGGGATGATCCCCCAGACCCTCGAAACGTCTTTGTTGCGCGCCACCTAAGCGTAGTGCGCTCCTTGCGGCGCAGCCACTATGTCTCCCGACGTAAGCCATGAGCGCGAAACGGGTAGTGCAGGGCACCACGAAGACGGTATCGGGGGTGCAGGGGGGCTATGCTCCCCTGCTTTATCCCTTGTCCTTCTTCAACCAGCCAAAGCCAGCTTCGCCGCTTCTTCCCGCACCACGCGCGGCTGATCCGGCCAGATGCCGCGCGTGTCGTAGACCAGCTTGTCCGCACGCTCGGCCAGCGGGACCACGCGGAACACGTCGTGGTCGACCAGCACGATCAGGATCTCGCAGGTCTCCAGCGCATCGTCGATGTCGATCTGCACGGCGCCGGTATCGGTGAATTCGATGGGAAGCTGCGCGGCGTAAGGCTCCACCACGTGGATGCGGCTGCCGAACTTGCGGGCGAGGCGGCTGGTGACGAAGCGGGCCGGGCTCTCGCGGAAGTCGTCGATGTTGGCCTTGAAGGCAAGGCCTAGGCAGGCGACTTTTGCGTGCGGATCGGCTTCCAGCAACGCCTCGGCCTTGGCGATCACGTGGTGCATCTTGTGATCGTTGACGCCGCGCGCGGTGCGGATCAGCGGGGTCTCGTCGGGGGCGCCGTGGACGATGAACCAGGGATCGACGGCGATGCAGTGGCCGCCGACGCCGGGGCCGGGGGTCAGGATGTTTACGCGCGGGTGGCGGTTGGCGAGGCGGATGACTTCCCACACGTCCAGCCCCATGCGGTCCGCCACCATCGACAGTTCGTTGGCGAAGGCGATGTTGACGTCGCGGTAGGCGTTCTCGACAAGCTTGGTCATCTCGGCCGAGCGGGCATCGGTGGTCACGCATTCGCCGCGCACGAAGCGCTTGTAGAAGGCCAGCGCCTTGCGCGCGCAGCGCGGGGTGATTCCGCCGATCGAGCGGTCGTTGTTGGTCAGTTCCTCAAGGATGCGGCCGGGCAGCACGCGTTCGGGGCAGTAGGCGATCGAGACGTCGGGCGTATCGCGCGTCAGACCGGGAATCTTCAGGTCCGGGCGCAGCTCGGCGATCAGGTCGCGCAGTTGCTCGGTAGTGCCGACCGGCGAGGTCGATTCCAGGATCACCACGTCGCCCGCCTTGAGCACCGGCGCGACCGAGCGGCCGGCGGCGAGGACATAGGAAATGTCGGGGGCGTGGTTCTTGTCGAACGGCGTTGGCACCGCGATCACGAACACGTCGGCGGGAGCGATCGCGGTGGAGGCCGAAAGCAGCCCGCGCGAGACGACGCCCTGCACAAGCCCGTCGAGATCGACTTCCTCGATATGGATTTCGCCGCGGTTGATGGTGTCGACCACCGCCTGCGAGACGTCGAGGCCCAGCACCTTGCACCCGGCGCGGGCGATCACGGCGGCGGTGGGGAGGCCGATATAGCCCAGCCCCACCACGCAGACGTCAGGCTTGTTGTCCGATTTCACTGGCAAGCAACTCCACGATTCGACGCGAGGACTGCCCGTCCCCGAATGGATTGTGGGCGCGCGCCATGGACTCGTATGCCATGTTATCGTCGAGCAGGGTTGATAATTCGGTAACGATCTTGCTGGCCGTGGTTCCCACGAGTCTGGCGGTTCCCGCGGCGACGCCTTCGGGCCGTTCGGTGGTCTCGCGCATGACCAGCACCGGCTTGCCCAGCGCGGGGGCCTCTTCCTGCACGCCGCCCGAATCGGTCAGCATGATCTCGGCGATGGAGATCAGGCGGGCGAAGTGCGGATAGTCGAGCGGCTCGATCAGGGCGACGTTGTCCAGCCCCGAGAGGCGCTCGTTCATTACCTTGCGCACGTTGGGGTTGAGGTGGACGGGGAAGATCACCGCCACGTCGGGCCGCGCGGCGATCTCGCGGATGGCCTGGGCAATCTGCTCCATGCCCTCGCCGAAGTTTTCGCGCCGGTGGCTGGTGACGCCGATGATCCGCTTGCCGGCAAAGCGCGCTTCCAGATCGGCCAGCCCAGCGGCGAGTTCGGGCTGGCGCTCGATTTCGGCGACCACCCAGTGCAGCGCGTCGATTACCGTATTGCCGGTGACGTGGACGCGCGCGGGATCGACATTCTCGCGCAGCAGCGCGGCCTCGGAGGTTTCGGTCGGCGCGAAGTGCAGGCTGGCCATGGCGCCGATGATCTTGCGGTTCACTTCCTCGGGCCAGGGGTGGTGGATATTGCCCGAGCGCAGCCCCGCCTCGACATGATCGACCGGCAGCTTGCGGTAATAGGCGGCGAGCGCTCCCGCCATGGCGGTTGCGGTATCGCCCTGCACGATCACGCGGTCGGGCTTCACCGCGTCCATCACTTTGCCGAGGCCGGTGAGCAGGTTGGCGGTCAGCGCGTCCAGCGTCTGGTCCGGCTGCATCACGTCGAGATCGTGATCGGGCACGATCCCGGCGATCTCCAGCACCTGATCGAGCATCTGGCGGTGCTGCGCGGAGACGCAGACCACGCATTCGAAGCGCGGATCGGCCTTCAGCGCATGGACCAGCGGGAACAGCTTGATCGCCTCGGGCCGGGTGCCGAAGACGAGGAGGATGCGGGCGGGAGCGGATTCGGTCATCGCCAAGGCCATACCAGAGCCGGGGTAATGCCGAAGTTAAAACCGAAGCGGCGCGGCATTCGTGGACAATATCGCAGGCCGCCCTTGCCTCGCCCGGTTCCATCGGCAATCAGTTCGCCATGTCTATCCTCAGCGACAAGTGGATCCGCGAGCAGGCGCTCGAACACGGAATGATCGAGCCCTTCGTCGAGGCCCAGCGCCGCGACGGGTGCATTTCCTACGGCCTCTCGTCCTACGGCTATGACGCGCGCGTCGCGCCGGAGTTCAAGATCTTCACCAATGTCGATTCGGCGGTGGTCGATCCCAAGGACTTCGCCAGCAATTCCTTCGTGGACCGCGAGACCGACGTCTGCGTGATCCCGCCCAACTCCTTCGCGCTTGCCCGCACGGTCGAATACTTCCGCGTGCCGCGCGACGTGCTGGTGATCTGCCTTGGCAAGAGCACGTATGCGCGCTGCGGGATCATCGTGAACGTCACCCCGCTCGAACCGGGCTGGGAAGGGCACGTGACGCTGGAATTCTCCAACACCACGCCGCTGCCGGCCAAGATCTACGCCAACGAAGGTGCGTGCCAGTTCCTGTTCCTCAAGGGCAACGAGCCCTGCGAGACCAGCTATGCCGACCGCGCGGGCAAGTACATGGGCCAGCTTGGGGTGACCTTGCCGAAGCTTTGAACTGCGTTCCGTTGGGCTGATTCGGACCCGACGGCCTCCACTGCACAACAATCCTCGTCATCCCCGCGAAGGCGGGGATCCCGCTTTTCTTGGCGGGCGTGGCGAGAAGGCAAGCGGGGCCCCCGCCTTCGCGGGGGCGACGGAGTGAGTTTGGGCGGAGCGAGATTACGTCCTCGGCCGCTTACTTACCCGACCACACCGGCTTGCGCTTTTCCGCAAAGGCACGCGGGCCTTCCTGCGCATCGGCGCTGTTATAGGTGTGCTCATGCGCTGCCCGCGCGGCTGCAAGCGCGGCGGAGCGGCCCATCTCGGTCGACAGCATCACCGTCTCGCGCGCGGCCTTGACCGAGAGCGGCGCGCCTTCCAGCACTTCCAGCGCCAGTTCGATGGCCGCGTCCAGCACCGCGCCGGGTTCGGCCAGGCGGTTGACGAGGCCGATCTCGTATGCACGCTGGGCCGTGATCGGCTTTCCGGTCAGCATGATCTCCATCATGATCCGCTGCGGGATCATGTGGATCAGCGGCGAGGCCCAGGGGCTGCCGCGCCCGACCTTCACCTCGGTAATCGCGAACTTGGCATTGGTGCCGGCGACGCAGAGGTCGCAGGCCTGCGCGATCATCCAGCCGCCCGCAAAAGCATGGCCATTGACGGCGGCGATGGTCGGCTTGGTCAGTTCGATGGTGTCGTAAGGCAGCGCGTAAAGGTCGCGCGGCGGCACGGCCATGCCGGTTTCGACCATTTCCTTGAGATCGCCGCCCGCGCAGAAGGCCTTGTCGCCGCTGCCGGTGAGCACGGCGATGCGGGCGGAGGCGTCGGCCTCGAACCTCGCCCAGGCTTCTCGCAACCCCTCGCGCACTTCGCGGCTCAGGCAATTGCGCTGTTCGGGGCGGTTGATGGTCAGGATCGCGATGCCGTCGGCGCGCGCATCGTAGAGTACCGCATCGGACATGTCAGAAGCCCCTTTTCCCGATTTCATGAGCGGTGCGCGACAGGTCTTCGCGGAAGTCGGGATGGGCGATCGCAACCAGCCGCTTCGCGCGTTCGGCCAGGGGCTGGCCCTTCAATTGCGCCGCGCCATATTCGGTGACGATCACGTCCACCTCGGTCCGCGCCGTGGTGACGGGGCCGGAGAGGGCGGGGACGATCTTGCTCAGCGTGCCGCCCCTGGCGGTGGAGGCCAGCACGATCAGCGAGGCGCCGCCCGGCGAGCGCGCTCCGGCGCGCACGAAATCGACCTGCCCGCCGGTACCGCCAAGATAGCTCATGCCCGATTGCTCGGCATTGACCTGCCCGGTGAGGTCCACTTCCAGCGCGGAGTTGAGGGTGACAAGGCGGGAGAGGCGGGAAAGCGTGCCGGCATCGTGGGTATAGCTGGTGGGGGTCATGCGGATTGCCGGATTGTGCGCGGCCCAGTCGTAGAGCCGCCGCGTGCCGATCAGCGCGCCGTTGATCGAGACGCCCCGGTCGATCTCCTTGCGGGCATTGGTCAGCACGCCCATTTCGGCAAGGTCGACAAGGCCATCGCCCAGCATGCCCGAATGGACGCCAAGGTCGCGGCGGTCGTGCAGCAGGCGCAGGATCGCGTCCGGCACCGCGCCCACGCCGGTCTGCAGCACCGCGCCGTCGCCGATGAATTCGGCGCAGTGGCGGGCGATGGCTTCGTCGGTGGGGCCGATCTTCGCAGGCGCAACTTCCACCGGCGGGCGGCTGACGTGGACGGCCACGTCGATCAGCCCGCCGGGGATCGTCTCGCCGGGAACGTAGGGAACCTGCTCGTTGACTTCGGCGATCACGAGGCGCGCCTTGGCCGCCGCCGCGCGCACGTGGTCGCAGATCAGGCCGCAGCTGTGATTGCCTTGCGCATCGGCCGGGCTGACCTGAATCATCGCAACGTCGCAAGGCATGATCCCGGCCTCGATCAGGCAGGCGATCTGGCTGACGTGGACGGGGATCACGTCCAGTGCATCGGCCTTGGTCATGCTCCGCAGCGCGCCGATCGCGCCCATGCTGGAGAGGCGGAAGGCACGCGCGCTTTCGGGCGTGAACAGGCCGGAAAAGCTGGTGGCGATGAAGGCGTGGAGGCCGCCGATGGCCTCCCCCTGCTCGATCAGCGCCTCAACCAGCGTGGTTGGCTCGCCGCAGGCCTGGCCGAACACCACGCGGTCGCCCGGTTTCAGGAACCGCGAGAGGTCGAGCTGGGATGCGGCAAGCCGAAGCGTCATCCTACAGCTTCCCGGCCTGCCGCAGCAGCCGCTGCGCGCGGGCGAGGTAGGGGCGGTCGAGCATGCCGCCCTTCCAGCCGATGGCACCGACGCCGGGATTGGCGGCGAAGACGTCGACGATTTCCTGCGCTTCGGCGATCTCGGCCTCGGTCGGCGTGAACGCCGCGTTGATTACCGGAACCTGCGCCGGGTGGATCGCCATCATCCCGCGATAGCCGTCGCGGCGGACCTTTTCGGCGCGGGCCTTGAGCGCTTCCAGATCCTTGAAGTCGGCGCTGATCGTCTCGATCGCGGTGACGCCGGCGGTCGCCGCGCCCAGCACGGTCAGGCTGCGGGCCAGTTCGTAGGTGAAGGAATAGGATCCGTCCGCATTGCGGTTGGACGAGGCGCCGATGGAATCGGCCAGGTCTTCCGCGCCCCAGGTCAGCGCCACCACGCGCGGCGCGCCCTTGTAGTCGCCGGTGTGGAACATCGCCTCGGCCGTTTCGGTGATCAGCACGATCACCGGGGTCGAGCCCTGCTCGATGCCGTTGGCCACTTCCAGCGCTTCGAGATAGCGGTCCAGCGTCTCCACATCCTGCCGGCCATAGACCTTGGGCAGCATGATCCCGCCGGGACGGGCGGGCATGACCGCCACGAGGTCGGCCAGCGTATGCGGCCCGTCCAGCGGGTTCACGCGCACCCAGAGGCGGCCGCGCTGCTCGGGGTTGGCCTTGATGAAGTCATGCACCATCACCCGCGCGGCGGCCTTGGCATCGGTCGCGACGGCGTCTTCGAGGTCGATCAGGACAATGTCGGCCTCGCCCTCCATCGCCTTGGTCATCTTCTTCTCGCTGTCGCCCGGCGCGAAAAGCCAGGAGCGGGCGGCGATGGGTTCGTGCTGGAACGGCAAGTTTCGGATCCTTTTCCCTCGTCGTCCCCGCCTGCGCGGGGACGACGTGATGTGATTACGCAGGGTTCACGGAGGATTGAATAGCCCGTTTCCTCAATAACTCTTGGGCAGTTCCAAAACCCTCTCGGCGATGAAGTTCATGATCTGGTGCGGGCTGACCGGGGCGATGCGCGGGATCATCACTTCGCGCAGGTAGCGCTCGACATGGTATTCCTGCGCATAACCCATGCCGCCCATCGACATCATGGCGGTCTGGCACGCCTCGAACCCGGCTTCGGCGGCCAGATACTTGGCGGCATTGGCCTCCACGCCGCAGTCCAGCCCCTTGTCGAACAGGGTGGCGGCCTTGAACACCATCAGGCTGGCGGCCTCCACCTGCATCCACGCCTTGGCGAGCGGGTGCTGGATGCCCTGATTCTGGCCGATCGGCCGGCCGAACACCACGCGTTCGCGGGCATAGCGGGAGGCGCGCTGGATGGCGACGCGGCCCAGACCCGTCGCTTCGGCGCCCAGCAGCACGCGTTCGGGGTTGAGGCCCTTGAGCAGGATGCGGAAGCCCTGACCCTCTTCGCCGATCAGATCCTCGTCCGGGATGAACAGGTCGGTGATGAACATCATGTTCGATCCCACCGCGTGGCGGCCCATCTTCGGGATGATGCGCGTCTCGATGTGGTTGCGATCGAGCCTGGTGTAGAAAAGGCTGAGGCCCTCGGTCTTCTTCTTCACCTCTTCCAGCGGGGTGGTGCGGGCGATGATGAGCATCCGGTCGGCCACATGGGCCTGCGTGATCCACACTTTCTCGCCATTGACGCGGTAGCCGCCCGGCACCTTTTCGGCGCGGGTCTTGAGGCTGGTGGTGTCCAGCCCGGTGTTCGGCTCGGTCACCGCGAAGCACATCTTCTCCTCGCCCGAAAGGATCGGCGGGATCATGCGCTGCTGCTGTTCCTCGGTGCCGTAGAGCATCACCGGCTCCAGCCCGAAAACGGGCAAGTGGATGGAGGAGGCCGCGCTCATGCCGCCGCCGCTTTCGGCCACCGCCTGCATCATCACCGCCGCTTCGGTAATGCCCAGCCCGGCACCGCCCACGCTTTCGGGCATGGCGACACCCAGCCAGCCGGCATCGGCCATCGACTTGTGGAACTCGGCGGGGAATTCGCCGCTGCGATCCTTTTCCAGCCAGTACTCGTCAGAGAACTGCGAACAGTGCCTCAGAACCGCCTCGCGGATGTTCTGCTGGTCGTCGGTAAAGGCGAAATCCATGGCAATCCTCTTGTCTTCCCACTCACGGGACTAGCAGCGCGGCCCATCGCTCACAACCATCATCGTGCCGATATGCGTCTATCAAACGCAAATACGAATGGTTTTCGCTCCGGCGGTGCGTTACCCATGGCATGACAAGAAGGAGAGGGCCTTGACCGCGAGCAAGGAAAACGAGGGTAAGGGGGCGGCCAGTGGACCGCTGGCGGGGCTGCGCGTGGTGGACCTCACCAGCGTGGTCTTCGGCCCCTATGCCACGCAGATCATGGCGGACATGGGCGCCGAAGTGATCAAGGTGGAGCCGCCGGAGGGCGACAATACCCGCTGGATCACCGAAGGTCCGGTGCCCGGCATGGGTGGCATCTACGTCAATGTGAATCGCGGCAAGCGCGGGGTCACGCTCGATCTGCGGCAGGAGCAGGACCGCGATGTGCTGCGCCGGCTGATCGCCACGGCGGACGTCTTCATCCATTCGATGCGCGGCAGCGCGATCCGCAAGCTGGGCTTCGATTACGAAGCGGTGCGGGCGATCCGGCCCGACATTATCTACACCAATTGCTACGGCTATTCGCGCCGCGGGCCGGAGGGCGACAAGCCCGCCTATGACGATACCATCCAGGCCGAATGCGGCATCCCGCATGTGCAGGGCCTGATGAATGGTGAGCCGGGTTATGTCGCCACGATCATGGCGGACAAGGTGGCGGGCCTTCACGCGCTCTACGCGACGATGATGGCGCTCTATCACCGGGAGCGCACAGGGGGCAGAGGGGCCGGTGAGGGGCAGGAAGTCGAAGTCACCATGTTCGAGGCGATGACCTCGTTCATGCTGGTGGAACACGCCAACGGCGCGATGTTCACGCCGCCGACCACGCCCGCACATTACCACCGCGCGGTTGAGCCCAACCGGCGGCCCTACAGGACCAGGGACGGCTACGTCGCCGCGCTGGTCTACAACGACAAGCACTGGAACGCCTTTGTCGAATCGGTGCAGCCGGAATGGGCACGAGGTGAACTGGGTGAAGAGTTCTCGACGCTGGAAAAGCGCGCGCGCCAGATCGGCCGGGTTTACGGCCTGCTGGGCGAGACGTTCCTGACCCGCACCACGCAGGAATGGCTCGATACCCTGCGCGGCCTGCACATCCCCTGCGCCCCGCTGCGCTCCACCGACGCGCTTTTCGACAACGCGCATCTGAACGCCATCGGCTTCTTCGAGGAAGTCGAGACCGCGCAGGGCCCGGTGCGCTTTCCGGGCGTGCCGACGTGGTTTTCGGCCACCCCCGGCAAGGTTCGCGGACCCGCGCCGACGCTGGGGCAGGACAACGAAGCGGTGCTGGGCGAACTGACCCCGGAGGGCTCGAGCGTCGCCCCGGCGATAGCAGTCGATTCCAAGTGAACAGTACTGTTGATTTCACCTGACAGTGTCCCGAGGCTTGGGCTAATCCCCTGTTCAGGCCGTGCCTCGGGGCAAAAAGCGGCAACCTGATTCACCCGTCCAGCGGGCAGAACACGGATCGAGAGGAAGGCAAGACGATGTACGACGATCAACCCATGGCCGAAGCGCCCGAAGCTCCCGCCAAGGCGCGCAAGGGGACCCCGGTCTACAAGCGCATTCTCGACCTGTTCGAGGCCGAGGGCATCAAGACCCTGTTCGGCATTCCCGATCCCAACTTCGTCCACCTTTTCCTCGAAGCGGAAGCGCGCGGCTGGACCGTCGTTTCGCCGCACCACGAGGCCTCGGCCGGCCACATGGCGGCCGCCGCTGCCCGCATCACCGGCAAGCCCGCACTCTGCATCGGCACGCTCGGGCCGGGCATGGCGAACATGATGCCGGCGATCCAGTGCGCCAAGGTCGAGAACGATCCGGTGATCTTCATGGGCGGCCAGCGCGCCCGCATCACCGAGCGCCGGGTGCGCCGCGGCCGTATCCAGTTCGTGCGGCAGGAGCCGATGATCGAGGATTCGGTGAAGTTCTCCAGCTCGATCGAATATGCCGACCAGACCGACGAGATCGTCCGCGAGGCGATCCGCGTGGCCATGTCGGGCACGCCCGGACCGGCCTATATCGAGTATCCCGCGCACGTCATTCTCGAGGAACTCGACCTGCCGCCGGTGCTGCCGCCACATCGCTACCGCCTGACCAACCAGGGTGCCGATGGCGACCGGATCGCCGAAGCGGCCGAGATCATTCGGGGTGCCAAGAACCCGGTGCTGCTGGTCGGCCACGGCGTCCACACCTCGAAGTCCGGCGCGGCGGTGCGCGAACTGGCCGAACTGATGCAGTGCCCGGTGATCCAGACCTCGGGCGGCACTTCGTTCATCGAGGGCATCGAGGACCGCACGTTCCCCTATGGCTTCTCGGAAGCCTCGATCGACGCCGTTGTCGAAAGCGACTGCTGCGTGGCGCTCGCCACCGAACTGGGCGAGCCGAGCCACTATGGCCGCTGGCGCCACTGGGTGGACAACGAGGCCAACCGCAAGTGGATCTACGTCCAGCAGGACCCGACCGCGATCGGCGTCAACCGCCCGATCGACGTGCCGCTGGTGGGCGACGTCCGCGCGGTGGTGCCGCAGCTGGTTCGCGCGCTGAAGGACAGCCCCCGCGCCCCTTCGGCCAAGCTTGCTGCCTATATCGAGCAGGACGCCCAGCAACTGGTCGATCTGGCCGAGGAAGCCGCGACCAAGCCGGACGGTTCGACCGCGAAGATGCACACCAGCCAGTTCGTCACCGAAGCGACCAAGGCCTTCCCGAAGGACGGCATCCTGATCCGTGACGGCGGCGCCACCGTGATCTTCCAGTGGACCTATTCGCAGGCCAAGCCGCATGACGTGATCTGGAACCAGAACTACGGCCATATCGGCACCGGCCTGCCCTATGCCACCGGCGCCATGCTCGCCGACCAGGCCGAGACCGGCAAGCAGCGTCCGGGCATGCTGCTCACCTCGGACTCCTCGTTCCTGTTCCACGTCGGCGAACTCGAAGTCGCCGTGCGCAAGAACCTGCCGCTGGTGATCGTGGTCGGCGTCGACTTCCAGTGGGGCCTCGAAGTGGGCGTCTACAAGCGCACTTTCGGCAAGGGCACCAAGGAAACCGGCGTGCACTGGTCCGACAAGGTCCGCTTCGACAAGATCGCCGAAGGCTTCGGCGCGGCAGGCGACTATGTCGAGAAGGCGGCGGACATCGGCCCGGCCATCAAGCGCGCTTACGAGCGTGGCGGCTGCACCGTGATCCACGTGCCGATCGACCCGGCCGCGAATTCCGAAGAGATGCCGAACTACTCCGAATTCCGCACCTGGTACGCTGAGGGAACGCAGTAATTCCGGACGCCGGAAAACACATGCAGACCTGAGCGAAACCGCCCCCTCTCAACCCGAGAGCGGGGCGGTTTTGGCTTGGGAACGGGAGAGAACGATGCGCCATTACACCCAGTTCTACATCGACGGTCAGTGGGTCGATCCCATCGCGCCGCGCACCGCACCAGTCGTCAATCCGGCCACCGAGGACGTCTCCGGCACGATCTCGCTCGGCTCGGCCGCCGATGTCGACAAGGCCGTCGCCGCCGCGCGCCGCGCCTTCGCCACTTTCAGTGAGACCAGCGCCAGGGAGCGCCTCGACCTGCTCGAGGCGATCCTCGCCGAATACCAGAAGCGCGAGACCGAACTGGGCGAGGCCGTCAGCGAGGAGATGGGCGCGCCGATGTCGCTCGCCTGCGGGTTCCACACGCTGCTGGGCAAGGGCCACCTTTCCACCGCGATCGAAGTTTTGAAGGAATTCCGGTTCGAGGAACAGCGCGGGGTCACCCTGATCCGCAAGGAGCCGATCGGCGTCTGCGGGCTGATCACGCCGTGGAACTGGCCGATGAACCAGACTTGCGTGAAGATCTTCCCGGCACTCGCCGCCGGCTGCACGATGATCCTGAAGCCGCCGCAACTCGCGCCTTATTCGGCCCAGATCCTCGCCGAAATCCTGCACGACGCGGGCGTTCCGGCGGGCGTGTTCAACATGGTGCAGGGCAAGGGCAGCGAGATCGGCACCGCGCTCTCCACCCATGAGGACGTCGACATGATCTCCTTCACCGGGTCGGAAGCCGTGGGCGTGCAGATCCAGAAGGACGCGGCCGATACCGTGAAGCGCGTCGGCCTCGAACTCGGCGGCAAGTCGGCATGGATCGTGCTCGACGATGCCTCGCTCGCGGCCAATGTCGCGGCTGCCACCGGGGGCATGATGGGCAATTCCGGCCAGACCTGTTCGGCCGGCTCGCGCCTGCTGGTGCCGAATGCACGCATGGACGAGGCCATCGCCGCCGCCACCGAGGCCGCGAACGGCGTCACTGTCGGCGACCCCAAGGGCAACTTCGCGATGGGCCCGGTCGTCTCGAAGAGCCAGTACGAGATCATCCAGGGCTACATCGAGAAGGGCATCGAGGAAGGCGCCAAATTGATCGCGGGCGGTCCCGGCAAGCCCGAAGGGCTCGACAAGGGCTACTACGTCAGGCCCACCGTCTTTGTCGGCACCAATGACATGGTCATCGCGCGCGAGGAGATCTTCGGCCCGGTGCTTGTCATCATCGGCTATGACGATGTCGATCATGCCGTTGAAATCGCCAACGATTCCAACTTCGGCCTGGGCGGCTACGTCTCGGGCGAAGACCTCGACGCCGCCCGTGCCGTCTCGCGTCGGATGCGCACCGGGGCGATCTGGGTCAACGGCGGTTTCGACTTCCACGCGCCGTTCGGCGGCTACAAGCGCTCCGGCAACGGCCGCGAGTGGGGCGAGCACGGCTTTGCCGAGTATCTCGAAGTGAAGGCGGTGATCGGCTGGAACGCAGCCTGAACGATCCCATCGCCGCCCGCTTGAAAGGCTCGCGCCGTTGCTGGTGAAATCCGGCGATCGGTTCGGGCCTTTTGGGTGCCGGCGGTCGCTGCTCCCCCAAGAGCACAGCCCGGTGGGCCTACTGCCGGACACAAGGCATGCGATTCTTGCGGGATGTTCCCGGATGCCACTTCCAAAAATGGTGATGCCAAAAATGGTGATGCCAAAAATGGTGATGCTGGAAGTGGTGGGCGGTGAGGGGCTCGAACCCCCGACCCTCTCGGTGTAAACGAGAACCCAAACGCTAAAACGCTCAAATTCCGTCGAATGGCGGAAGAACGGAGCGTGATTTTATGGCGAACAAAGCCATAACTGCGGACCATCTGCTGACCACTTTCGTCAGCACTCTGCGAGACGAGCCACCACCGACACGCCAAAAAGCCTCGGGCGAGGCTGCAACCTCGCCCGACGGCAAATACCATAGCTGTGCGGCTATCTGCATAATCTACGGTAGGCAGGCCTTAAGCGCAAGGCAGAACCTTGCGGGAGGCGGCGCATGAGCAGCATCACGCTGACGCACGCGGGGCTTCCGGACAAAATCAAAGACCGCCAGTCGCTTGTTCGCCTTGTTTGCAGGGTCGGGCGGCAGGGGCTTGGGCTTAATGATCGTCAGGTCCGCTATCTGACGCTTGCGATCTGGTCCTGCCGCGAGACGGATTTCGACTCAGGTTCGATTTGCGCCCACTGGATGGGCGTGACAGCCATGGCCACCGAGTTGAGCTGCACGGTGCGGCAGGTCCATAACATCGAATGCGCTCTTGAGCACAAAGGCCTGATTGCCCGCACGATCGGCAGCGGCGGACGCCGACGCGGTGTCCGTGATGCAGCCGGGAAGATCTGCTGGGTCGAAGGCATCGACCTTGGCCCCCTGCTCCAGCCCGCCATGCTGGACAGGCTTCTCGAGTCCCAGGGACGGCTCGAACAGGAAGCGCTGGCACTGGAGATCCTCAGAACGGAGATTCAGCTCACGCGCCGCCGGATCCGCGCCAGCGGCGATGACGATGCCATGGCCCGTTCCGATGCCATCCTGCCGCGAGGACGGACGTCGCGCATGACCGACCGGGCGCGCCTCGAAGAGATCCTTGATGCCCTTCGCGCAGTCCACGCCGTCATTGCCAAAGCGTGTGGTGCTGCAAAAATTTCCGATGCGGACGCACTTTCTTCCGACGCGTCGGAATTTTCGGACGCACCATATATACTACCAAGAACTTCCAAGAATCCCTGTATCGGCAGGCCGGAGGGGGAGCCGGCGACGATCTCGCCCCGGCAGGCCATCCTGCTTGCCTCGACCCCGTACAGGATGCGGGTCGAGCGATACGGAGGCCCGACCCTCGCCAATCTGGTCGAAGCGTCCTGCGAGGCTTGCAGCGACCTTGGCATCTCCGCCCGCGAGTGGGGATCGCTTTGCTGCCGAATAGGCAGGGAAGCGGCAGCGCTGACGATCCTCATCGTCGATCGCAATGCCAGACTGGAGGAGGATGACCGCTACCATGTGAGGAAGCCGGTGGCCTGTGCGCGCGGCATCGCTTCGCGTGTCGAGACAGGCCGGGGCAACCTCAGGGGGATGCTGCTGGCGGGGCAAGGCATGGACCTCGATCGTGACCTGCCGCCCCATCTCGCCCAGCGTCGTCAGGGGACCGGGAGCCGATCCATCGGTGCGCTCGCAGCGCAAGCCTTGTCAGGGCTTGGCGGGGGAGCATGGTCATGAGCAGGCTCCTCTCCATCCGGCCTCACGGCCGAACCGATGCCAACGGGGAAACCGGGTTCCCATGGTCGATCGGGCGCATATCGATCACGGCCAGAACCGACGGGAAAGTAAGCAGGGTTCACACACCACGCTACCGGGTAGCAGGTGAGTGGGCGGCGCAAACCCACGCAAATCCGCCGATCTATGTCCTAGGTAGGCCGATAGGACCACCAGAAAGCTGCGAACCCAAACGCACTCACCATAGAATCGGCCTCTATGCGCGGCGTAGACCCGCAGAAAACCGCCTTTTCTTGCCTATAGCTGCAATCGGAGAGGAACTGTCATGGGACAGGTGAACGTCGCGTACGACGATGCCATTCTACGCCGGCTCGATGCCCTGGCGGAGCGGCTCGGCCACTCGCGATCGGATCTTCTGCGCCGTGCTGCAGAGGAAATGGTCAGGGCTGACGAGGACGGTCGCCCACTGTTCGAGCCGCGCGCAGTGCCGCTGGGCCCCGAGGTGCTGGCCGGTCTGGTCCACGAAATCCGGCAGATGAACATCGACCTCGACCGGCAGATGCGGGCGGCTGAGAAACGTGAGAAGCGGCTCCTGGAATCCTGCAACGCCACCGAGGAGGCAAACCGCAGCGCGCGTGAGCGTCACGGCAAGGATCTGGCCAACCGCTTCCGTGAGGGCGCCACGCCCTTTTCCATCATGCTGGGTGATTTCCGAAAGGATATCGTCGAACGGCATGAGGCGATCCTGAGCGCCATACGTGAACCGGAAAGCGTCAAGGCCATGCGTGCGGACGTGGCCACCGTGAAATCCCTCCTCCTCCAGCGACGCCGCAAGGCGGATCGACCGCTTCACGCGCTTCACTTTCATATCGCCAGAGATCTGAAGGTGGCGGGCTGGGAACTTGCCGTTGGTGCTGCCGTCATGATCCTGGTGCTTCTCGCCGTGCAGTCCGGCATCGGGCATGTCCTGCCCTACAGCTGGTGGGCCACACCGATAGCACAAAGCCTCTACGGCTCGAGTGAGACTGGAGCATGTGAACTCTACAAGGCGGCACGGGAAGTCGATGGCTGCAAGGCGCTGTCCTCCGCGAAGAAGGGAGACGGCAAATGATCTCCATCGGCAAGGTGAACAGTCAGGGTTCGGGCTACTACGCGGCCGACAACTACTACACCGCAGGCGAGGCCACCGCCCAGAGCGCCTGGTTCGGACGCGCGGCGGATGAGCTTGGCTTGTCCGGCACCGTCAGCCCGGAAACTTTTGATCGCCTGCTGTCAGGCGGGCTGCCCGATGGCACGGAGCTCGATGCCCGGCGCGGCGAATTGCGGGCGGGCCTTGACCTGACGTTCTCGCCGTCGAAGTCGGTTTCGCTGTTGGCGCTTGTCGGCGGGGACAAGCGGATCGTTGCCGAGCTGAAGTCGGCCGTCGCCGTGACGCTGGGCTGGATCGAGAAGAACCTGATCGAGGCGCGGGTGTGGAACGGCGAGAGCCAGGTGCCCGAGCGTACCGGCAATATGCTCGCCGCAACCTTCCTGCACGACGTTAGCCGCGAGCAGGAACCGCAGCTTCATATCCATGCCGTGATCGCCAATGCCACCCGCGCCTCTGACAGCAAGTGGCATGCGGTGAGGAACGATGAACTCTGGAACCGCCAGCATGCCATGCGCGCGGTATTCAATGCCGAACTGCGGCACCGGCTCGAAGCTCTCGGCTACCAGACCGTTGCAGCGAAGAATCCGGTCGATGGCGCCTTCGAGATCGCCGGGGTGAGCCGGAGCGTGATCGAGGCGTTCTCCACGCGCTCCATGGAAATCCACAAGGCGCTGGAGGCCGAAGGTCGTTCTTCCCCGCGCGAACGCGAGATCGCCACACTGGCGACGCGGCCGAAGAAGGACAATGCCATCGATCCGGCCCTTCGCGCAAAAGGCTGGAGCGAGCTTGCCGACAAGGTCGGGCTGGACGCGAAAGGGTTGGTTCGGTCGGCACTGGATCGGATCGAGCGCGGCCAGTCGATGTGGGGGCAGGTTGTTGCTGGCCTTCGCACCTATGCGGACAAGGGGGCCGCGATCGTTGCTGCCATGGGCCTGACGCCGCGTGATGGTGATGCGCTGATGCCCGAGCATCTGGGTAAGCTTAGCCCACGCGATTATGCTGCCGCCGAAGCGGTCGCATCGGCCTCGCGTGATCTCTCCGAACGGGAGGCCGGGTTCGATCGGCTCGACCTCGTTGGCCGCGCGCTCGATCGGCTTGGCCCGATCACCGTCGATGACGTCGAGAAGCGGATCGACCTGCTCATCGGCAAGGGCCTGCTGATTGGGGGCGAGCGCATGCTCACCCCGGAAACGGCACTGCGGCTTGAAGAGCGGATTCTCGGCCATCTCCACAATGCGCGGGGGGCGGCCGCGCCGATGATGGACCGTCCCGAAGCGGCGGCGCGGGTTCAGGAGGCAGCGCGCGAACTGGGGCTGCGGCGGCTCAATCCCGGCCAGCAGGCGGCAGCGGTCGCGATCCTCTCGACTTCCGATAGGGTTCACTATGTCCAGGGCGGCGCGGGTGTAGGCAAGTCGGCGGCGCTGGGGCCGGTCGCCAGCGTCGCCCGCGCGGAGGGCCGCAATGTCCATGCGCTGGCTATTGCCACGCGCACCGCCCGCGAGTTCGGCGAGAAGGTCGGCGCGCCGGGTGTCTCCGTTGCCTCGTTCATCGCCCGGCATCGCAGCGTGCTTGATGGCAGTGCCGGTTCTCAGAAGCTGGAGGAGACCCGCGCAAGCATCGCTGGATCGTTCATTATGGTGGACGAGGCCTCAATGGTCCCCAACCACCAGTTCGAGCAACTGCTGCGGATCGGCGCGATTCTCGGCGCCGAGCGGGTCATCATGGCCGGCGATACGCGCCAGCTTCTGGCCATCGAAGCCGGCAAGCCCTTCGAGATGACGCAGGAGCGTGGTGCGCCCACCTCGCACATCACCCAGAACCTTCGCGCTGCCTCGCCATTGATGAAGGAAGTCAACGCGGCGCTGGAGAACCATGACACTTCCGGCGCATTCCGCGCGCTGGAAGGCCATACCCTGCATGTGGGCAAGCATGAGGCAGCCGAAGTGGCGGCAGATCGCTGGGCCTCACTGCCGAAGGATGAGCGGGATGCGACGGTGCTGCTCGCGGCAAGCCGCTCGATGCGCTCGGCCACCAATGCCGCCGTGCAGGAAGAACTGAAGGACAGGGGCGAGATCGGCAGCGAGGCGATGGACCTGACGGTGCTGGAGCGCGTCACCGTCACGCGCGAGGCTGCGCGTCAGTCGCGCGCCTATCATGAAGGTCGCGTGATCGAGTTCAACACCAACCTGCCGTCGCAGGACTTCGCGCGCGGGGAGCGCGGTGTGGTGATCGGCAACGAGAACGGGATCGTCACTCTGCACGTGGGCGATGGCCTGCTGAAAGACCTCGATCCCTCCCGGCTTGCGAAGAACCTTGCCCATGATGCCGTGTCGATCTTCCAGGAAAAGCAGATCGCGCTGCATGAAGGCGACCGGATCCGCTGGACCGCCAATGACACCGGCCGCGAGTTCCTTAACAACCAGCAGGCCGAGGTCCGCTCCGTTTCCGGCGATACGGTGACTGTCCGAACGGGCGATGGCACTGATCACGAGTTGCAGCGCGGCGATCCGATGCTGGAGCGGCTCGATCTGGCCTACACCCTAACCGTCCACGCCGCGCAGGGCATGACGGCGACGAACGGCATCCTCGTCATGCGCGAGGAAGAGCGCGAACTGAATTCCACCCGCTCGTTCCTCGTCGCGGCTACCCGCGTCACCGATAACCTGACGCTGGTCGTCGACAATGCCGAGGCGATCGAATGGTCGATCACTCGCAACCCCGGCGACAAGGAAAGCGCCGCGGACATCGCCAATTTCTGGCCCGGGCTGCCGGAGAAGAACCTGGCGCTCGATCTGTGATCACCTACACCTTCACATGTGAACATGAGGACACGTGAACATGTCCACCATTGCCATCATCAGCCAGAAGGGCGGCGCGGGGAAGACCACGCTGGCCATTCATCTTGCCGCTGCCGCCGAGCGAAGCAGGCAGACCGCGCTCATCATCGACACCGATCCTCAGGCCACCGCCAGTCAGTGGGCTGAGTGGCGCAAGGGCGCACCGCCCGAGGTCATCGACAGCGCGCCGCCGCGCATTGCCGCCAAGGTCACGGCGGCGAAGGCGCAGGGTGCGGCCATGATCGTGATCGATACCCCGCCGCATGCGGACAGTGCAGCGACGCGTGCGATCGAGGTAGCCGATCTCGTGCTGGTGCCTTGTCGGCCCAGCGCGTTCGATCTTGCCGCGATCCGCACCACGATCCAGCTCGCAAGGCTCGTTGGCAAGGCGGCGCATGTGGTCTTCACGGCGGGACCGCCCAATGCGCCCCGCATTTATGAGGATGCTCGCAGCCTTGTGACCGGGTTCGGCGCACAGTGCTGTCCGATCATCCTGCCTGACCGGGCCATCTACCGCCATGCCAGCGCCGCCGGCGCCACAGCCTTCGAACTCGAACCCGGCGGCAAGGCAGCGCGGGAGATCGAACAGCTTCACATATGGGCCTGTTCACAGGTGAACATGTTCACACCCGCACATGTGATGGAGGCCATACGATGAGCCGTTTTGCCAATCTTGCGGACAAGGCGCCGCTGATGCCCGTCGCCAGCGCTGAAATCGTGCAATCGCAGTCGCAAGCGCAAGCGCAAGCGCAAGCATCGCCGCCAAGTCGGATCGGGCGCAAGGCCATCTCCGGCTATTTCTCGCAGGAGATGTCGCTGGCCATGCACTTGTGCGCTCGGCGGCGCGGCATCAGCCTTCAGGATCTCATGGCCGAAGCCTTCAACGACGTCCTGCGCAAGCACGGCGAAAGCCCCATCGGCAAATAGCCTCAACCAAGGAGAACAGCATGCTCGATCGTCGTGTCCGGCAGGGGCGCTATCCCAGGCGCACCATTGTCATCGATATTGCTCACATGTGGCGCAAGCCACTCGTCCTTGCCGAGCGGGCGAGGGTGGATCGCATCTACATCATGCGTGCGGGAAAGCGGCAGGTGGTGATGGTGCATCCGGTTCACCTCGCCATGCTGACAGAGCAGGAGCGGCGAACACAGCGGCGCAGCCGGGGGAGGCAGGCATGAGCAAGGAGGACAAACGCAAGAAGGCAAAACGGGAGAATGCCGCCATTTTGTCCGAGGCGGTGCCGCCGATCGCAGAGATCGTTCCGGCAGCCGTAACGGTCTCTGCTGCCGATCGAGATGATGGCATAATCCGTAGGCGCGCTCGCAGAAGCAAAGGACGGGTCGAGCCTTTTACAACCAGGCTAACTCTGGAAACCAGCAACTACATTTACGGTGTGGCCAATGACCGGGACATCCCAATCGCGCAGGTCATCGAGGAAATGGCCGCAGCACATAGGGCTCAGTCAACATAACGTCGGGCAGCGATGCCAATCGCGTTCGCCCATACTTGATGGTGTTGACCCGCCGGTCACCATTGACTGGCTGACGAATGATGGCGTGGCTTCCCGGCATTGCAGGCCGCCGTAGGGAATGTTGCCGGTACAGTGGTGGCGGCATCGAGACTGACTCCCCACGGCAAACAAAAATGACTCGCCGTTGCACCCGAGAGTCGTCCATGCGCCGTTGATCATCGCGCCGACAAGATGCGGAAATGTCTGGTACGCGCCCATTGTTGTCGTCTGACGGCTCGTACCCATTGCGCAGAAGCGGTCATTCGTTCGGGGCGGACCGGCTTGTCTGACGAGAAAAAAGCTGCTGGTCGGCCACCGCCCCATTGCAGACATTCCTTGCCTCAGTGATGATCCTGCAATGCTAACTCTCATCCTGCTGTCGCTCGCTCTCCTTGTATGCAACGCGATCTTTTGCGGCCAACATGTCGTTACAGGCTGGAAGCAGTCTCGCAGCGCTCAGGTCACATGGGGCCTCTTGGCGCTATCAGGCGCAGTGGTGGCCTTGGTAGCAATAGTATGGGTGCTGCTCGCAAGCCTCGCGCACTACTAGCCGCCTGACCGCTTACCACCCCTGATTGCCGTTCCGCATGGCTCATCGCGAAATTTAGCATTGTGAAGCCGTCAAACCGGTTTCAGGCGGCGCGAACCAACGCCAGTTACTGGGATGGGTGGGAAGCGGACCTATCGGCGCGATGGTGAATGGCGTGAGCACAGCCACATCACGAGCGCCCATCCAGACAGCAGCGGAACAAACGCCAAATCCGTATTGTATCTGTCCGCCAGAATGCAGAGCGGCACAACTGCTGCAATGATGGCAGATGGATAGAGCACGCCTTTCCAGTGCGCAGGAAGGTAACTCCACATGACGCGCTGAAACCAAATTTCACGCCCTTGATCGTTAAGTTCTGTCATGGCGCTGCCCTCATAGCGCTCAAATCGTGCGCCAAGCAAATGTCCGCAACGGGGCGTGTGCCGAACGGCAGAAAATCTCGTTTGTCGGTGATGCGCCACACCTGAAGGCGAAAGGCAGCTATCTGCCCTTCCTAGGTCGTGAGCCGCCATTCCGCTACCGGCCCGTTCTGGTCGCGGCCATCGGCCCGAACAGCCGGAAGCTGGACGCCTCGAAAAACCGCTGGCGCCTAGCGGCTTGAGGTGATTCACTGCCTTTGCACGACGGTGGAGGCGATGGTGGCGGGACAGCCGAGTTTCTTCGATCTTTCGGACCGATACGAGGCGTTGAGCGCGGCAGGCGATCCGCTTGAACGGCTTGCGGCTGTCGTCGACTTCGAGGTTTTCCGCGGTCCGTTGGTAGCAGCACTGCGGCGGAGTGTCCGCGGCAAGGGCGGCAGGCCGCCGTTCGATCCGGTCCTCATGTTCAAGATCCTGGTGCTGCAGGCGCTCTACTCGCTGTCTGACGAGGCCACCGAGTTCCAGATCAAGGATCGCTTGTCGTTCCAGCGCTTCCTAGGGCTCGGGCTCGACGGCACGGTGCCGGACGCAACGACGGTGTGGCTGTTCCGCGAGAGGTTGGTCAAGGCCAAGGCGATCGACAGGCTGTTCGCTCGCTTCGATGCCGCGCTCACCGAGCGGGGCTATCTCGCCATGGGTGGGCAGATCATCGACGCCACGGTCGTGCCGGCACCCAAGCAGAGGAACGCCGAGGCCGAGAAGATGGCGATCAAGGAAGGCCGAGTGCCCGAAGACTGGAAGCCGGCCAAGGTCAGGCAGAAGGATCGCGATGCGCGCTGGAGCGTCAAGTACACCAAGGCCAAGGTGAAGGAGGGCGCCGATCCCAAGGCGGCGAAGCCAGTCGACCTCGCTATCCCGATGTTCGGTTACAAGAATCACATCGGCATCGACCGAGCTCATGGCCTCATCCGCACCTGGGACGCGAGCGCCGCCAATGCCCACGACGGCGCGCGGCTGCCCGAGGTGGTCAGCAAGGACAACACCGGCTCAGGCGTGTGGGCCGACACCGCCTACCGGTCCAAGAAGAACGAGGCCTTCCTCGCCAAGGGCATGTTCACCAGCCACATCCATCAGAAGAAGCCGCCACGCCGGCCGATGCCCGAGCGCATCGCCAGGGCCAATGCGAAGCGCTCCGCCGTGCGCTCAGCAGTCGAGCACGTGTTCGCCGGCCAGAAACACCGCATGGGGCTTGTCGTGCGCACCATCGGCATCGCCCGCGCCCGCATCAAAATTGGAATGGCGAACCTTGCCTATAATTTCCAACGCCTCGCCTGGCTTGAGGGGCGAACTGCGCCCGCGTGACGCCGAAAACCGGCCTTCAGGCCGTCCAACACCCGAAAATCAGAAGATCAGGAGCAGGAAACAGAGGTCCACCGTCCCCTCCCGCGCGGTCACGTCAAAATCATGCCGAATTCAGACGGTTCTTCGAGGCGTCCAGCTTCTGGTGAGCTCCCCAAAGACCAGAAACGTCCGGATTGTCATAGGCTTTGTTGTTATATCCGAAACTGATAACTCGCTGACGTAAGAGAATGGAGATTTGCATTTTGGCAACTTACGAAGACGCGGTGCGGCTTGAGGAGATTGTGAATTCTACACTTGCTGGCGAACAAGTAGATGCGAACGATAAGCAAGAGTATTCTGAGCTGCTCCAGCGTTTGATCACCGAAAATGACGAGGAAGTCGCGACGCTCGCAGCAAACCTACATTTAGGTTCCTCACTAGAACGCCTGGCAGCAGATACGCGATCGAGGCGAGAAAACATGCTTACCTCGACAGATTTCACTAAGGGGATGCGAAGGATAAAAGATATACTTATCGCGCGCAAGCGTGGTGATGATCGCCTAGTTCGACGCGCGGATCCGGTAGAAGCCAAGGCGCCGGATACAGGGGTTGGTACTGCGGCATCGGAATGGACCGGAGCGTCCACTCCGAGAGATCGGATGGCATCCGTAAAAGTCCTTCTTCCAGTCGCGCAGGTCGCGATTGAACAGTTGATAGCTTCCTTAGAGGCGCGCCAACATAATGGCGGGCCACCACTCGATGATTGCCAGAACGCGTTGGAGGCTTTGCGCGACCTTCATACGGCGCTCGGCAACCTCTTGATCGCCGCCGACGAGGGGCGACTGAACCAGGAGTATCATGGAGGATTATGTGTTGAAGCAGTTCGCTATGCAAAGCGAGCTGCGCGAGCCCTAGGATCCGATCCGCTGCCATTTGCGACCGCGGCAACTGTTCTGGCAATCATGTGCGCATGCGGCTTTCCAACGGTGGGAGCATTTCTAGCAGATGTGGCATTTAGCGTGCGGCGACCGACTGCGAGATGACTGCATGATAGGTTGTGCAGCCGTATCTAAGCTGTCGGCGGTGGCTGAAAGCTGATACGCAATCCAAGGGCATCGCCAATTTTGCCGATCGTCGCGAAGCTCGGATTCCCTTCACCGCACAGGGGCTTTGTAAATGCCTTCACGGCTAAGACCAGTATCGCGTGAGAGCTTGCTGATATTGCGAGCGCGCAGCACGTCGCCCAGAGCGGCGGCGATTACGGCGGTATCACCATCCTCAGCAGCGGCGTCCAGATATGCCGCAATGTCCGCTTCGCTCTTGAGGAAGTCGGCGGGATCGTAACGGCTAAAAGTCACGTCCATGATTTCATTCCTTCCATGCGCTCGCGATTGAATTTGCCGCCACTCGGCCAAACAGGAATACGGTCAGATTGCGACAGAGAGCTCGGCGCTGCCTCATTCGGCGCAGGTCGTTCGGCAGAGTGTAGAGGTTCGGTCCGCAGGCATCACGCGGCCTGCTCCTGACGGCTTCGAATGTCGGCGATCCACTTTGACAGCATCTCCATCTCCGTTTGGATGACCGATGGCGCGGGCAGCGGTGGATTGATTTCACCAGGCTGGCTGTGGAGCAGAGCTGAGCAACGCCCAAATGCTTCTCGCATAGTGATACAATCGCTGTCGGTCAGAACGGTTAGCCTGATGAGGCCTGTCGTGTCCACTTTCCGGGACAGGCGGCGAAGTACCGGGCCGACAACCTCCTCGACGGCGCGCTCCCAGATGGTGCGAAGCTGGTCTTGGAACGATGTTACCTCGCGCAGCCACTTCGCCTGATCGCCGCGTTCGTGGTGGATCTTCACATTGGCGAGATGGGACCTCATTCCTTCGATCACCTTGTCGAGCGGCATGACGCTGGCTGGCGGTTCTTGATGGCAATAGCCAGCATTCTCTCTGCCACGGCTGATCAACCTGTAGGTGATCGGCGTCGCATCTCGGTCCTTTGTCGCGCGGCAGGCTTCATCGAGCAGCAGCAGGAACGCCATGTCGTGGGTAAACACGATCACCTGCCGGGTCTGCCCGGCTTCGGCCAATCGCAGTGCGACCTTGTCGCGATGTTGATGATCGAGAGATGAAACCGGGTCGTCGAACACGATGGCGGATTGTGCATCGATAGTCGATAGTTCGGCCAGGAAGGCGGCGAGCGCGACACAGCGATGCTCGCCTTCGCTCAGAACCTTGCCGACCGCTTCATTCGGCTTGTTGATGAGGCGAACCTGGAAGAAAGGCACGCCCGCGCTCGTCTTGGCTTGCTGAAGCTCGATGGCGAGTCCCGCGACGCCGAGTTTGTCCACCTCGTTGGCAAATCTTCCGCGCAGGCGATTGGTGACCAGCGCCTGCGCGATCCGTGCGCTCTGCGTCGTGATCTTGTTCGTGGAAGTATCCTTGCCCGCCTTCTCAAGTGCCTCGATAGCTTTGTGACGGTCAATTTGCGCAAGCACATCGGCCTTTACCAGACCGAGCCACTTTCGGTCAGCGAGGCCGTCACGTTCGGCCATGAGAGCGGCACGTTGTGGGGAGTTTGCTTCCGACTGTAGCGCTTCCGCGCGCGTTGCAAGGTCGGTGAGGATTGAGCGCAAAGCACCGGATGACACGGCGGGGGCAGACGGGAGCTCGCTGAGAGATTCCAGGGTGTGGGTCCGCAGGATGGCGCGCAGGCGCCAGCCTAGAGAAAGGATTTCACGGCGAATAGTTTTCGCAAGATCGTCCTGACCAACATCGTCCTTAATCAGCGCTATGACTGCCGGCAGCTTATTCATGGAGACGGCTTGTGAGGAAATTTCTTCTAGCGCCTTTGCATAGTCAGCTTCAGCTTCCTGTTCCCGGCGCTTGCTCTCGTCCTGCACGAAGGCTTCGAAGCTGCTCAGTCGCCGTGAGGCTTCTTCGCTGAGTGGCTGCTGGCAAAGTACGCAGTTGGCTTCGCTGCCGGTTACTGGAAATGGCTCGTCGGGATAGGCTGCGGCGCGGGAATATCCGCGCGCGGCCTCCCACAATGCCTTCCAGACATCCGTACCGATTTCGGGCAGAGGCTCGTTGGAAAAAAGATTTGCCGACGCCGCAATCGCAGCAGCGCGTGCCGCCGAGAGGCGCGAATGAGCTGCATGGAGCGTGACTCGATTTTCCTTTGCGGTGACGACAACCAGCTTCTCAAGCCGGTCGATAACCGCCATGATACGGGTTTCCAGGCCCTTGAGTTGGCGGACTGACCGCGCCGGATCGCTAGCGAGATCGGTGGTAAGGGTTTGAAGCCGACCTTCTTCGTCTGCCGATAAGCCCGCTAAATTCTCAACGGTTTCTGGTTTGGTCTTACCGGACAGAGCTGCGATGAGCTTCCCTACTTGGGTGTAGGGCTTGCAATCGGATTCCGATAGAACCGCCGGCGTCTGCTCCTTCAGGACCTTGATCTCGGCGTTCAGCTTAGCTTTCACATCTTGGCACGCCTGTGCCAGGCCGGCGAGGATACGGAGCGGCAGCGGCGTGTATGCGAGGTCATTGGTATTCTCAACATGGACGTTGGCGGTCCGTGAATCGAAGACGCTCACGGCGGAGAGCATAGCGTCAGGTGCATTTCCTTGCGTCCAGGATGCATTTCTCTTCTGGCCGCCGATGTAGAATTCAATATTTGCAGACGGGGTGCCGGACGTAGCAGCGTAGATGTTCGGCAGGATCGCATCGCCTTTTGGCGAACGAGCACGGCAAAGTTGCTTGAGAACACGAGCATAGCCGGATTTTCCGGCACCGTTGTCGCCGTAAATGACGGTGAGACCAGCTTTGCCGAATGAAAGACGCTCGCCGGGTGCGAGGGCATTGATATTTGACAAGCCATGGAGAGCGCCGAGACTAACGACAGCATGGCTGGCGGCCGGATCCCGAAGGTGACTTGCGTCGAGCGGAACACCCTGCTCGGACGCTTTGCAGATTGCGAAAAGGGTAGTCAGGTCGACCGCTTCTAGCTTGGATTGGCTGCAGAGGCGCCGCAGGGCATCGCGCTGCCAAGCCGGAAGGTCCACCGACCACTTAAGGATGTCGGCGAAAGCCGCCGCTTCGTTTGAGAGATCGTCGGCTTGTGCGTCCATATTCCGTCCCTGATCTTTACCTGCAGCGACAGGTCATGCCAGCCAACGATTTCATAAAACTACCGTTTCTGACGCCCCGGTTGCCTTGCCTGTCCAACAACGTAAATCTGCGGGCGGGAATTTGTCAAAACTGTTCTGGAAACCAGCTTCGCAAAACGATATGCCGTCGTCGGGTTTAGAGAAGATCGGATACCTATGCGGGTCGGCTATGCGAGGGTCAGCACCAGCGACCAGAACCCCGAGCTTCAGCTCGAGGCGTTGCGCCACGCGGGCTGCGAGCGGGTTTTCACCGAGAAGGCGTCGGGCGCACGCGATGACCGCCCGGAATTGGCGCGCATCCTCGACGACGTGCTGCGCGCCGGCGACACGCTGGTTGTCTGGAAGCTCGACCGTCTCGCCCGTTCCCTCAAGAAGCTGATAGCCACGGCCGAGGAACTGGAGCGCGAGCAGATCGGGCTGGTGTCGCTGACAGAGAGTATCGACACGACCACACCGGGCGGCATGCTAACCTTCCATGTGTTCGGCGCAATCGCGCAGTTCGAACGCTCCTTGATCCGTGAACGGACCACCGCCGGGCTGGTGGAGGCGCGTCGGCAGGGCCGAAAGGGTGGCCGTCCATCGGCGATGCGCCCGAGCGATGTCGCCGCGGCGCGCGCCATGATGAAGGAGGGCACCCTCCCGGTGCGCGACATCGCCAAGCGCATGGGGGTGTCCGTTGCAACCTTATACCGCTACGCCGGGAAACGCGGCAGCGGTGCGTCGGCGAAGGAGTCCGTTCCGGCGAATGGATGACCGGACGAAGCGGCTGCCCGGAGGGGCGCGGTCGATCTTCGCCGACGATTGTCGTGATTGCCTCCACGCTATCCCGGACGCATCGAGATTGTCGCCCGTGTGGCTGCCGATCTCCGCACATTTCTCCGCGGGGCCACCCGATAGGGTTGCCGTTAAGCGCTATCCTCCGCTACCCCTCCCCGCGCAACGGGAATAGGCTTCGATGGCATCGCAAAGTAAGAATGGCAGTGATCTTGGGTTTGAGGCAGAGCTCTTCAAAGCCGCCGACAAGCTGCGTGGAAATCTTGAACCTTCCGAATACAAGCACGTCGCCCTGGGGCTGATCTTCCTCAAATATATTTCCGAAGCGTTCGAGCATCATCGTGCCAAGCTGATGCAGGAGGAGTTCGCAGATCCGGAAGATCCGGAAGAATACCTGGCCTCCAACGTATTCTGGGTGCCCCAAGAGGCGCGGTGGGAGCATTTGCAGGCTAACGCCAAGCGCCCACAGATCACCTTCACGGACGTGACTACCGGCAAGGAGCGTGTCGGTGACATCGGAAACCTGATCGATAACGCGATGGATTCCATCGAGCGTGCCAATGCCACCGTGCTCAAGGACGTGCTGCCGAAGGAATATGGGCGTCCGCAGCTCGACAAGACCATGCTCGGCGAGCTGATCGACCTTTTTTCCAAAGTCGGCATGCACAGTGCCGACGGCAAATCGAAGGATTTGCTGGGCCGGGCCTACGAATATTTCATCAGCCAGTTTGCAGGTGCCGAAGGGCGCCGCGGCGGCGAGTTCTTCACGCCGCGTTCCGTCGTGCAGACCATTGTCGAGATGCTGGAGCCACACAATGGCCGGGTTTACGATCCGGCCTGCGGATCAGGCGGCATGTTCGTGCAGTCCGAGCGCTTCATCGAAAGCCATGAAGGCAAGCGCAGCGACATCGCCATCTATGGCCAGGAGCGCAACCACACGACGTGGAAGCTGTGCAAGATGAACCTGGCGGTGCGCGGCATCGATGCGGACATCAAGTGGAACAACGAAGGGTCTTTCCTCAACGACGCCTTCCCCACGCTCAAGTTCGACTATGCGATGGCGAACCCGCCCTTCAACATTTCGGACTGGTGGCAGCCCCAGCTTGAAAGCGATGTCCGCTGGAAATACGGGACGCCGCCCGCGGGCAACGCCAACTTCGCCTGGCTTCAGCACATCATCCATCACCTGGCCCCGCGCGGCACGGCAGGTGTAGTGCTGGCCAACGGATCGATGTCGTCCCAGCAATCTGGCGAAGGCGAAATCCGCAAGGCGATGATCGAGGACGACGTGGTGGATTGCATGGTCGCACTTCCCGGCCAGCTTTTCTATTCCACGCAGATCCCGGCCTGTCTGTGGTTCCTGGCTCGGGACAAGAGCGCCAACGGCCACCGCGACCGACGCGGTGAAATCCTGTTCATCGATGCCCGCAACCTTGGTCACATGGTGGACCGCACCCGGCGCGAGTTCTCGGAAACGGACATCGAGACGATTACTGGCGCCTATCACCGCTGGCGGGGAAAGCCCGAGGCGGAACAGGACGAGTACCAGGACATCCCCGGCTTCTGCAAATCGGCTACGCTTGATGATGTCCGCAAACACGGTCATGTCCTCACGCCAGGACGCTATGTTGGGGCCGAGGATGTCGAGGACGATGGCGTTCCCTTTGCCGAACGCTTCGCCGCGTTGACCGCGACCCTGGAAGATCAATTCAACGAAAGTGACCGGCTGACCGCGCTGATCCGCGAGAAGCTGGCAATGGTGGTGCCCGATGCCGATTGACCTCTCTATCGAGCCTTTCGAAAAGGCCATCGTTTCGCTGGAAGTGGCGCTGGACCGGCATGCGCAGGACCGCGATGACGATCTGATCCGCGATGCCTGCATCCAGCGTTTCGAGTTCACCTATGAACTGGCCCACAAGATGCTCAAGCGCTTCCTCGAGGCGACGTCGGCCAATCCGGACGAGTTCGACAACATGACCTTTCAGGACCTTATTCGTTCGGGCAACGAACGCGGGCTGCTGCGCAGCGACTGGTCGGTGTGGAAGGACTATCGGCGCGCGCGTGGCACCACCAGTCACACCTATGACGAGGAAAAGGCCCGTGAGGTTTTTGCCATCGTGCCCGATTTCCTGTCCGAAGCTCGTTTTCTGCGAGATCGCCTGCGTGAAGGGCTGGCATGAAGCAGCCGATTGATCTGCGTCCCGATCATGCGAAAATCGTGCATGAGATCATAGCACGGCATTTGCCCGCCGGGGTTTCCGTGCGGGTGTTCGGCAGCCGCGCGAAATGGACGGCCAAGCCGCATTCCGATCTTGATCTGGCTCTGAAGGGCAAGGAGCCCTTGCCCCGTTCGGTGCTGGGCGATCTGGCAGAGGCATTCTCTGAAAGTGACCTGCCCTTTCGCGTCGATGTGGTCGATTGGTATACGGTTACGCCAACATTCCAAGCGGTGATTGACCGAGATGCGCAGGCGCTCCGTTGGCCTATCGTTACACTTGGCGAAGTTGCCTCTGAGATTACTGTCGGTCACGTAGGCTCGATGGCGAACGAATATGTTCCTGAAGGAATTCCATTCCTGCGGTCGTTGAACATCGCGCCCTATCGCATTTTGTCCCAAGACCTGAAATTCATTTCGCCTGACTTCCATAAGCGCCTGAAAAAGTCGGCTCTTAAACCCGGCGACGTCGTTATCGTTCGGACTGGCAAACCAGGCGTTTGCAGCGTTATCCCGAATTGGCTGAGCGATGCGAACTGCTCCGATCTTGTGATCGTGCGTTGCGGAAGCGAACTCCGGCCCAGATATCTGGCATACTGGGCAAATTCTCTTGCCGCGCATCATATTGGAAGCAATCTGGTCGGCGCTGTTCAACAGCATTTTAATGTCGGAGCCGCTCGACAGATGCCGATTTCTCTTCCGTTGGTTGAAGAACAGGATCGCATCCTCTCTGTCCTAGGAACCATGGACGACAAGATCGAACTCAACCGGCGGATGAACGAGACGCTGGAGGGGATGGCGCAGGCGATCTTCCGGGACTGGTTTGTCGATTTCGGCCCCGTGCGGCGCAAGGCGGCGGGGGAAACGGACGCAGTGGCCATCATGGGCGGTCTGACCCCGGACCCCGCCCGCGCTGCTAATCTTGCTGCTCTCTTCCCGGATGCCTTTGGCGATGATGCCTTGCCGGTGGGGTGGACGGAGACTGCCATTGGCGATCTTGTGAAGCCACTGGGGGGATCGACGCCCCGCACAGGCGATGAAGCGCTTTGGTCCCCGCCTCGTCACTATTGGGCGACTCCCAAAGACTTGTCGAATATGACCGACCCTGCGCTGTTCCAAACTGCCCGCCAGATCAGCGATGCAGGGTTGGGTAAGATTACGTCAGGCTTGTTGCCGCCCGGATCAGTGTTGCTGTCGTCGCGTGCACCGATTGGTTATCTCGCAATCGCTCAGGTGCCGGTGGCCATCAATCAGGGCTTCATTGGTCTTGTGCCCACTGCTGAAGTAGGCAGCAGCTACCTCTATTGTTGGTGCAAGGCCAACATGGACAAGATTGTCGCCAATGCCAACGGTTCGACCTTCCAAGAAATCAGCAAAAAGAACTTTCGCCCGATCACGTCAGCTTTCCCAGCAGATCGACGCTTGATTGCAGAGTTTGGCTTGGTTGCCGATCCGCTGTTCGCTCGTCTGATCGCAGCGGCCATTGAAAGCCGCACTCTTACCGAAACCCGCGACTATCTCCTTCCCCGCCTAATGTCCGGCACCGTGCGCGTGGCGTGTGAAAGCGAGGCTGCGTGAGCATCACGGAAGACATCGTCGAACTGGCGGCCATCGAAACGCTGGAGGAGCTGGGCTGGAGCTATCTGCACGGCTCCGTGATTGCACCTGATGGTTCCGCACCAGAGCGCCGCTCTTTCGGTGATGTCATCCTGACCGGCAGGCTGGAAGCGGCAATTGCCCGGATCAATCCGGACGCGCCGGACGCCGCGCGCGAGGAAGCCCTGCGCCGCGTGCTGACCGGTGAATTGCCTTCGCTGGTCGAGGAAAACCGGCGCATCCACAAACTGCTTACCGAAGGCGTCGATGTCGAATATCGCGCCGACAGCGGCAAGACCGCCGCCACCAAAATCTGGCTGATCGACCTGGAGCGCGCGGGTTCCAACGATTGGCTGGCCGTCAACCAGTTCGTTGTGGTCCAGAACCGGTCCAATCGCCGCCCGGACCTGGTCCTGTTCGTCAACGGCTTGCCGCTGGCGGTTTTGGAGCTGAAGAACGCCGCGGCGCAGAATGCCACGATTGCAGATGCCTACAACCAGCTCCAGACCTATCTGCACCAGATTCCGAGCCTGTTCGCCTCGAACGCTGTTCTGGTGACATCGGACGGCATGGAAGCACGCATCGGCTCCATCACCGCCGATGCCGAACGCTTCATGCCCTGGCGCACAGTCGACGGCGAGGACTTTGCCCACCGGGGCACGCCCGAGCTGGAAACCCTGCTGCGCGGCGTGTTTACGCGCGAAAATCTGCTGGCGTTGCTCCGCGATTTCATCGTGTTCGGTGATAAGGGCGATGGGCCGTTCAAGATCATTGCGGGCTACCATCAGTTCCACGGAGCCCGCAAAGCGGTGCGCCAGGCCGTGGAGGCCTCGGGGCCGGATGGGGACCGCAAGATCGGTGTCATCTGGCACACCCAAGGGTCGGGAAAGAGCCTCTTGATGGCGTTCTTCGCCGGGCTTGCGGTGAAGTCCCAGGCTCTGGAAAACCCCACGATCGTTGTCCTGACCGACCGTAATGACCTGGACGACCAGCTCTATGGCACATTCGGTCTGTGCCGCGATCTCATCCGGCAGAACCCCGATCAGGCGGAAAGCCGATCCGATCTCAAGGATTTGCTCGACAAGGCCGCTGGCGGGGTCGTGTTCACCACCGTTCAGAAGTTCTCGCCCGAAAAGGGCGAGGAGGCCTTTCCCCTGCTCTCGGACCGTCGCAACATCATCGTGATGGCTGATGAGGCCCATCGCAGCCAGTACGGCTTCGAAGCGCGCCTCAATCGTGAAACCGGGCTGCGGCGATACGGCTATGCGCACTATATCCGCCAGGCCATGCCCAATGCCTCGTTCATCGGCTTCACCGGCACGCCGATCGAAGCCGCGGACATCAACACGCCGGCGATCTTTGGCGAATACATCGACATTTACGACATCAGCCGTGCCGTGGAAGACGGCGCTACGGTGCCGATCTTCTATGAGAGCCGCCTCGCCCGGATCGAGCTGAACGAGGACGAGAAGCCTCTCATCGACAGCGAGATCGAGGCCCTGATCGAAGAGGAATCTTTGACCGAGGCCGAGAAGCTGAAGGCCAAATGGTCCGCGGTGGAAGCCTTGGTCGGGTCTGAGAAGCGCCTGGCGCAAATCGCCGAGGATATGGTCGCCCACCTTGAAGCGCGCATCGAGGCCATGAACGGCAAGGCAATGGCCGTCTGCATGAGCCGTCGGATCTGTGTGGCCCTCTACGATCGCATCATTGCGTTGCGGCCTGACTGGCATTCCTCGAATGACGCGGAAGGGGCCATCAAGATCGTGATGACCGGGTCGGCCTCCGATCCGCTCGAATGGCAGCAGCACATCGGCTCGAAGAAGCGCCGTGACGATCTCGCGAAGCGGGCGCGCAATCCTGACGATCCGCTCCGTCTGGTTCTTGTCTGCGATATGTGGCTGACGGGCTTCGATGCGCCGTGCATGAACACGATGTATATCGACAAGCCGATGCGCGGGCACGGACTGATGCAGGCGATCGCCCGAGTGAACCGGGTATTCAAGGACAAGCCCGGTGGGCTTGTTGTCGACTATATCGGCATCGCCCAGAACCTTCGCAAAGCGCTGAGCCAATATACAGATTCGGATCGGGACAAGACCGGTATCGACGAATCCGCCGCCATTGCCGCGATGATGGAACGCTACGAGGCCCTGCGAGATGTCTTCCATGGCTTCGACTATCGCCCTGGCATCACAGGGCAGCCCCGTGAGCGCCTCATCTGCCTGGGCGGGGCAATCGACTGGGTGCTGAAATGGCAGGAAGCCCTGGCAGCGCGGCAGAAGACCGACGAAGACAAGAAGCGCGCTCATCGCCGCTTCATGGACATGGTTTTGGAGCTGTCCAAAGCTTATGCATTGTCCTCGGCGAGTGATGAAGCCCGCGAAATTCGCGACGAGGTGGGCTTCTTTCAGGCAATCCGTGCCGCCCTGGCCAAGACCACCGCGGCCGGCAAGGTTAGCGAAAAGGACCGCACTTTCGCGGTCCAGCAGCTTGTCGATCGCGCCGTTTCTTCGACCGAGATTATCGACATCCTCAAGGTGGCGGGGATTCAGTCGCCCGACATCTCCATCCTCTCCGACGAGTTCCTCATGGAAGTCGGAAAGATGGAAAAGAAGAACCTTGCCCTTGAGGCCCTGAAGAAGCTTCTCAACGGCGAAATCGTCAGCCGCTCGAAGACCAATCTGGTTGAAAGCAAGGCGTTCTCAAACCGTCTGGAGGATGCCGTCGCCCGGTATCATGCCGGCGCCATTTCCGCTGTCGAGATGATCCAGGAGCTGATCGAACTCGCCAAGGAAATGAAGGCGGCTCGCACACGCGGCGAAGACATGGGCCTGAGCCCGGAGGAAGTCGCTTTCTACATGGCGCTAGCGGAGAACGACAGTGCAGTGGAAGCGATGGGCGACGAGAAGCTGCGTGTCATCGCCCATGAGCTGCTCGAGCAATTGCGCAACAACGCGACCGTGGATTGGCAGCAGCGTGAGAGCGCCCGTGCACGCATGCGTGTTCTTGTGAAACGCATCCTCAAAAAGTACGGTTATCCGCCAGATTTGGCGGATGAAGCTGTTCAGACAGTCTTGGCTCAGGCCGAGCTTCTGCTCCGGGAGTTTTCTGCTTGAGTGGCAGGCATAGGGCTTTCGATCATACTAATTGGCTCTCCAATCGCGTATTCACGTCCCACGACAACATCGTCGACCACTGCTGCGAGGCCTGGAACAGGTTGGTCGATCAGCCATGGCGCATCATGACCATCGGCCGCCGCAAATGGGCCCATCAGTTCTGATCAATGCAGGCTGATATAAGGCGGAAGCTCGACGGCATCAATAATTCTCAATACTTGACGATCTTCAGGAAATATTGTGACAATAATCTAGGATTTAAATTAGTATTTTATCCATAATTTATGAATCACTTATTCCCTTCATGTCGGTTTAGTGACAAGTCAGGGCTATGATAGCTGCCGAATTTTCGGAGAGTGCGCGCGACAAGTGCCCCGCTCAAAAGAGCCACGCACCCGGCGATTGCAATTCCGCCGGAAATGACGGTGAGGGCGTCGATGGGCCAGCCATGGTCAGTTCGATTCACGCTTAGCATCGGTAGCGTGATCAACAGGCACCCCAAGCCAGAAATTCGCAGAAAATTTGCGTCTCTAGCGATTCTTTTTTCGAGTAAATTTCCCATATTGATCATGACGCCACCCCTACTCGATTAGCAAATCAAAAATTAAAGCCACTTCATCTTTTGGTTCTGTGCCTTTCTGAAAGCAGTTGTTGTAGACAAATCGGCCTATCTTACCCGCTTTCGGTGACGTAAGATCAATCTCTCGATTTTTAGATTCCGCGAAAACTGCTTCGATTGTATCTCCGACAAGATCGATGTCTTTTTCCGATGCAGCACGACGCTCACCTTCAATTAGCCAGATTAAATCTTGGTTGAAGTGCTCGCAAAATCGTAGTGCCACCGATAGCGGTAGTTCGCGGATCTCCGTCTCGTAATTTTTATACGAACGTTCTGCAATTTCCAGAATTGCAGCGGCACGCGCCTGCGAAAGCTTAAGTTCTCTGCGAACACTCGCCATTCGCGATCCGATTCCAATGAGCGTTGACTTCTGCACAAACACGACCTATCAGGCACGAACGTCCGGTACTGGACTTGTTTTAGCACTTTAGCGCATACATACCGGAATTGGAAGGATTTCAGCATGAACGTGCGGGCAGATCAGCTTATTTCACCGAAAGAGTTGGCAGAACTTAGCGGGTGGTCAACCAGTGCAATCCGAACGCTGATTAGCGAGAAGGAAATCAGGCACATAAAAATTGGCAGCAGATTCCTCCTGCCACGGAATGCAGTTGATGAATTCGTCGCGAGAAAAATGGTCGACCCACGGGATTAAGATCCTAATCTGGAAGGATTGTCTGTATGTCCGCCCGATCACTTGTGGAGAAAATAAAGCGCGCCCTAAACAATAAGGGTGGAGTGTAGCGCGACAAACAGGATGAGGATTGCGCGTCAATCAGGATGAGAATGTGATTGTCGCGGCGCGTCATTCAGTGCCGATTTTAATTGTCGCTGGCAAGGACCTCGTTCTCATCCTGATTGTCGCGGATGGTCTCGAGGACTTTTGGAGTGGTGTAAGCGGCAGGACGTCCAGCCCCGGTGCGGCGGGCCTGAGCCGTGCGCCGGCGATAACTTTCGACGTTCATCTCGAAGATCGTGGCGTGATGCACGAGCCTGTCGACCGCAGCGAGCGTCATTGCTGGGTCCGGGAAGACGCGGTTCCATTCGCCGAAGGGCTGGTTAGCGGTGATAAGCAGGGATCTGCGCTCGTATCGGGCACTGATCAGTTCGAAGAGGACGGAGGTCTCCGCCTGGTCGCGTGAGACGTAGGCGAAGTCGTCAAGAATGAGCAGATGATACTTGTCGAGCTTGGCGATTGCGGATTCCAGCGTCAGTTCGCGGCGAGCGACCTGCAGACGTTGGACGAGGTCAGAGGTGCGGGTGAACAGTGCTCGCCAGCCATTTTCCACCAATGCTAGGCCGATCGCCGCCGCCAGATGGCTTTTGCCGCCGCCTGGCGGGCCGAACAGGATGAGATTGGAACCTTGGTCGAGCCAGCCATCGCCGGCGCACAGGGCCATGACCTGGGCCTTGGAGATCATCGGCACGGCCTCGAAGGCAAAGCAGTCCAACGTCTTGCCCGCCGGCAGGTGGGCTTCAGCCAGATGACGCCCGATCCGGCGGCGATCGCGTTCGGCGAGTTCGTGTTCGGCGAGAGCTGCAAGGAACCGGCTCGCGGGCCATCCTTCCTTATCCGCCTGGGCCGCAAAATCTCCCCAGATATGCTTGATGGTTGGCAAGCGCAGTTCATTGAGCATCAGGCCCAGGCGCTGTGCGTCGATCATGGGAGCCGTGCTCATGCCGCTTCTCCCTGTTCGATCAGCCCGTCGTAGATCGAGAGCGAGACCATCTCGACCACAACTTCGGGCAAAGTGGCGGGATCGGGGCTAAAGCGGCCCCGAAGTGCCGACAGGCATGGGGTCCTGCGGATTGCCAGGTCCTCCTCCAGGATATGGGCGAGCTCCGCCTCACAGGCGCGCTCGTGGGCCATGGCCAGAAGCTCAACCATGATCCGGCAGGCTTCTTTCTCGCCCACAGCTTCCAGCAAGTGCTCGAACATGAGGCGGTAGGGTGCGCGGGGGAACAGGCTGTCACGATAGACCAATCCACGCAGCGCCATCGGCTTGCGGCGCAGGGAATGAATGACATGGCGATAATCGACAACGTGGCCGTGCTTACCGTTCACACCGGCGCGGCCGCGCTGCAGGGTCATGAGCCTTGTGCCGCCGATGAAGACATCGAGACGGTCGTCGTAAAGGCGCACTCGCAGGCGATGACCGATCAGGCGCGAGGGGACCGTGTAGAAGACCTTGCGCAGGGTGAAGCCGCCCGAGGACGTCACTGTCACAAGGACTTCCTCGTAATCGGTAGTCCTTGCGTTCGGGAGGGATTGCAGCGCCTTGCGCTCAGCATCGATGCCGGGACCGTGGCGCCGGTTCCTTGCGGTCACGACTTCGTCGATGAAGCGGCGATAAGCGGCAAGGTCGATGAAGTCCGTGGTTCCGCGCAGTAACAGCGCGTCCTTCACTGCAGCCTTGATATGACCGTGGGCGCTCTCGATCGCACCGTTCTCGTGGGCAATGCCTGTGTTGTTGCGCGTCGGCTCCATTCCATAATGGGCGCATAGGGCGTCATAGCGCCTGGTCAGGTCGGCCTTCGCATCGGCGTCCAGATTGCGGAAGGCGGCCGACAGGCTGTCGGTGCGGTGGAGCCTGGGCGCTCCGCCGGCAGACCAGAGCGCATTCTGCAGCCCTTCGGCTAGGGCGACGAAACTCTCGCCGCCCAGAATGACGTGTCCATGTTCAAAGCCGCCGCAAGGCAGGCGGAAGTGATAGAGCAAGTGGTCCAAGGGTGCCCCGGCGATGGCGACCTCCAGATCGTTCATGCACGTAAAATCGGACATGCCGAGCCGCCCCGGCTCATGAACCTGCCTGAAGATGACTTCCCGATCCTGGCCGTTCAGAGCGCGCCAGTCGCGAATACGCCTCTCCAGGGTTCGTCGTGAGCCGAACTCGGTATCCGGGTACCGGCGGCGCAGTTCCTCGAAGATCGCGACAGGACGAAGACCGGGAGCGGCCTCCAGCATCGGCACGACAACCTCCTCGAAAATGCCCGATAGCGGATCAGGGCGCCGTCGGCCGCGCGGCGCCTGTCGCTGGGAAGGCAGGCGCGCATCCTGCAGCACCCGATAGCCGGTCGCCGGGCTGAAACCGGCCTTTGCCGCTGCCAGGGCGACGGGATCGTTACGTCTGTGGGTCATGAAAAGTCTCACCTGATGATCGTTGATGTGTCGGCCCGCCACACGCCAGGTCCTCCTTCCCAAGAAAACCCAATGCATAGCGGCCGCCGCGACCATCACAGGCACCCTTCAAAACGCGCCTCCTGCGTTCCGGCATCGGCTACGGGCTACGCCCTTCGCCAATCCCGGAACGCAGGATTCTCATCTTGTTTGTCGCGCTTTCTCACCCTGAATGTCGCGCGACAGTGGAGCGCGATTCTCATACGAGCAGCTTGTTGAGCTGCACAAATACAATGTCGTTCATCACCTCTCAAATATTGAGTGCGAGGAACTATGTCCCGAGAAAATTCACCATATATCCTCGGAGATTATTGGCTCGACAAACGACGAGACGGCGCCGCGCCAGAAATCTGGCAAATTGCCTCTTATCGTTCGGGAACGCGCTCCGTTGTCTATATCAGCACTAAGTGCCGGACTATAGACCTTGAGCGGGCAAAAGAGGTCATACGATCATACGAAGCGTCGCAGCGGTCCAAGCACCAGGGCCAGGACATAACAGAAGCAGAACTCCTACCCCACCTTTTCAATTATCTGCGTGAGCACGGCCCCGATGTGAGGCGCGTAGATACCATCAAATCGTCTTTCCGGGCATGGATCGGTTTTTTGATGCAGGATGAACTGACCACCAGTGTTCGGGTTGCCGAGATCAATAAGGTTTCTGTCGCCAGATTTCGGCGTTGGCGCATGGCTCCCCACACTTGGGAAGTGGAATGGGATGGCAAGGTTTTCAAGCATAGCAGCACCGGCGTAACGGGTGAGGCTGTTCAGCGGAATATCGAGGATTTACGGGCAGCTCTGAAACATGCAGAAGATGCCGGTCGCATTCCCATGCATCCAAGGATACCAAGCGTGGATAGAATTCTGCGCTCGCCCGCGAGGAAACAGATTTTCACGATCAAACAGTTGGGGGCTATAGTCGCCTACGCGGATCAGGAACCTGGTGTTCAGCAATGGCTTCAACTCATGATTGCGACCGCCGCCAGGCCCGACGCAGCATTGGCTTTTGTTCCGGCCAATCAATGGTTTGACAGCGTTATCAACCTGCATCCGGTCGGTGCCCCTATCACAGACAAGCGCAATCCCATTGTCCCTGCGATCACGCCATTTACCTATGTCATGAAGAGCTGGACGCTGGATGTTGTCTCATCACGCAAGCGGTGGTGGCGCACCATGCGAGCCAAGCTTCAGATTCCAGCCAGCTACGTCCCTAAAACTATTCGCCACACTGTAGCGTCTCATCTCAGAAATTCGTCCGTGCCGGGCGAGCAAATCAGCCTGCTGCTTGGGCACAAGGATCTCAGCGACACGCTGGAGCGAACCACGGATTGGTACGCTCATGGCGATCCGCTAAAGATGCCGGAAACGATTCAGGCGCTGACCACACTGTGGCATGCCATAGAAAAGGAGGCAGCCGCTTGGCGTGCTGACCATCTGCTGACCATCACAGGAGACAACAATAAAGTTCTTGAAGTTATTAATTCACAAAAACCCTGAAAAATCAGCGTTTTAGTAATGGTGGGCGGTGAGGGGCTCGAACCCCCGACCCTCTCGGTGTAAACGAGATGCTCTACCAACTGAGCTAACCGCCCCGGCGTGCCGGAAGCAGCGCCAATACGGGATTTTTGGCAGGCGTCAACCGGGGATCCGCCGGATGTCGGCCGATGATGGCGAAACAGCGTGAAAACCCGCCATTTCGCCGGGAGGGTCATGGCCGCCGATTGGGCGCCGCAGAGGGCGGCGGCGCTGGACAGAGGTGCCCGCTTGCAAGGCGCTCGACGGGGCAGGACGGTCGTTGGTGCGGTCGGTGCTTTTCGGGGCGGGCGCCAGGAAGTATAGCGGGGCCAGACGATGGATAACCTTCAGACCCTGCCTTCCGCCGCCACGGCCCCGGAAGGCCTGCCCGATCAGCCTGTTTCCGGCGCCGCTCCCGATTCGCGGGCGCCGCAGCCCAAGCGCCGCACGCGCCTGTGGTGGATCACGCGCGGGATCGCCGCGCTGCTGCTGGCCTTTTTCCTGCTGATCGCCTGGCTGGCGGTGACCGCACCGCTGTCGAAATCGCTCCAGCCGATCTCGCCGCCGCAGATCACCCTGCTGGCCGCGGACGGCACGCCGATCGCGCGCAACGGGGCGATCGTCGATGCGCCGGTCGAGATCAAGACGCTGCCGATCCATGTGCCGCAGGCCTTCATCGCCATCGAGGACCGCCGTTTCTATTCGCACTGGGGCATCGATCCGCGCGGTATTGCCCGGGCGATGTGGAGCAACGTTTCCGGCGGCAGCACCCAGGGTGGCAGCACGATCACCCAGCAGCTGGCGAAGTTCACCTTCCTCAGCGCGGAACGCAGCCTGACGCGCAAGGCGCGCGAGGTGCTGATCGCGTTCTGGCTGGAGGCCTGGCTGACCAAGGACCAGATTCTCGAACGTTATCTGTCCAACGCCTATTTTGGCGACAATTGCTACGGCCTGCGCGCCGCGGCGCTGCACTATTTCCACCGCAAGCCGGAAAACCTGACGCCCGCGCAGGCGGCGATGCTGGCCGGGCTGATGAAGGCGCCCTCGCGCCTCGCGCCCACGACCAATTACGAAGGCGCGGCCGAGCGCATGAAGCTGGTCGTCCAGTCGATGGTCGAGGCGAACTTCCTGACCCCTGCCCAGGCGCGGGCGATCCGCCCGCCCCGGCTCGACGTGCGGGTGCAGAACGAACTGCCCACCGGCACCTATTTTGCCGACTGGGCGCTGCCGCAGGCACGCATGATCGACGAGGCGAGCTACGCGCCGCAGACCTATCGCACCACGCTCGATTCGCGGCTTCAGGCCGCCGCGCGCCGGGCGATCGAGAATTCGGGGATCGGCGCGGCCCAGGTCGCGCTGGTGGCGATGCGGCGCAACGGCGAAGTCGTCGCCATGGTCGGCGGGCGGGACTATGCCGCCTCGCCGTTCAACCGGGTGACCCAGGCTCGCCGCCAGCCGGGGTCGACCTTCAAGCTGTTTGTCTACCTCGCCGCGCTCGACAAGGGCTGGAAGCCCAAGGACACGATCGCGAACACGCCGATCGAGACGGGGTACTACCGCCCGCAGAACGCCGGCGGGACCTATTCGCAGACGATCACGCTGGAAGACGCCTTCGCGCGGTCCAGCAATGTCGCCGCCGTGCGCCTGTTCCAGAAAGTGGGCGATACCGCGGTGATCGACATGGCGCACCGGCTCGGCGTGACGTCGCCGATGCCGCAGGGCGATCCCAGCCTCGCGCTGGGCACCTCGACGATGTCGCTGATGGAACTGACCGCCGCTTATGCCGGGGTTGCCGCCAACCGCTTCCCGGTCGAGCCGCGTGCCTTCCCGGTGCCGGAAGCCGGCTGGTTCGACTGGCTGCTGGACGGTCGCCACTCGATGTCCGACGGCGAGCATGAGGATATCGAGACGCTGCTGCGCGCCGTCGTCAACAAGGGCACCGGGCGCGGCGCCCGGCTGCGCGCGGCCAACTTCGGCAAGACCGGCACCAGCCAGGAGAACCGCGACGCGCTGTTCGTGGGGTACGCGGGCGACTTTGTGGTGGGCGTCTGGGTCGGCAATGACGACAACACGCCGCTGAAGGGCGTGTCCGGCGGCTCGATCCCCGCCAGGATCTGGCGCGACTTCATGCGCCAGGCGCTGCGGGAGGGCGGGGCCGCGGCACCGCCTGCAAGGCCGCGCCCGAACCCGAGCGGGCCGATCGAACCGCTCGACGTGCCCGACATCGGCGATATCCCCGATGTCCTGCCGACGGCCTTGCCGAGCGGGGCAGCGCCCGATGTCAGCGTGGGCAACGTCAAGGTCGAGAACGACGCGGCGACGGTCAACGGCCAGATCAACGGGGTTCCGCTGGAACTCAAGCTCGACCAGAAGGGCCTGCAGATCAATGGCCAGCGGCTGGGCGAGCAGGCACCGGCCGCAGGATCGCCGCCCAAGGGCAACTGAGCCGCAGGCGGGGGCAGCAGGGGGGCGCAGGTCCGCGCGCTGCCGCCCCGCTTGGCCTGCCTGGCGCGGATTGCCGCGCGGGCTCCCCGTCGCACGCCTCACCAAGCCCGCTTCACTGTGCCCGCTTCACTGTGCGCGCTTCACGATCTCCTAATCGAATATCGGGAACTCTTCCTATGTCGCCGGGCGGCAAGCGTTTGCTTGTGCCTGCTAAATCCTGCGCGGAAGGGCCGTGTGCCACCTCTGGTCGCTCGGCCCCGGAACCAGCGGCTCCGGCACCAACGGCCCCGGAACCATATGCAAGGGTGTGCGATGCTCATTCTCGGAAATCTGCGTATTCGTACGGTCACCATGGCCGCCACCACGCTGATCGCGCTGGCGGCGCTGGCCTGTGGGTTCACAGCGCTGAAGTTCATCTCCTCGCTGGGGGATCGGATCACGTATGCGGCGGACAATACCGTGCCCAGTCTGGCGGCGCTCAACGAGATCAGAGCGCGGACAACGCTGGCGCGGATCACGCTGGCACAGCACATTCTCGAGCCGACCCGCGAGGGCACCGAACGCATCGACGCAAGGCTCGACAAGGCGCTGACCGATGCCGATGGGGCGATCGCCAGTTACGACAAGCTGGTTTCCGATGCGAAGGAGCGTGCCTTGTACGAGACCCTTCGCAAGGCGTGGAGCGACTGGAAGGCCAATGCCGTGCCGGTGCGGCGCCTGTCGATCAACATGGAGACGGCGCAGGCAACGGTGCTCTACAGCCAGAAGGTGCGCCCTTGCGGGGAACGTCTGGAAGCCGCTCTGGCGCAAGAGGTCCGGTTCAATCTCGATATCAGCGAGAACCTGGGACGCGAAGGCAAGGCCGACGTCGCCATGTCCAATTCCTGGGTGGTGGCGCTGCTTGTGGCCATCGGCGCGGCGCTGCTCTTCGTGCTGCTGGTCCTGCGCAATCGCCTGACCGGGCCGCTCTCGGCGCTCACCGATGCGATGCAGGACATGGCCGGCGGCGATCTCGACCGCGTTGTGCCCGGGCGCGACCAGAGCGACGAGATCGGTCAGATCGCCAATGCCCTGCAGGCGATCAAACACGGCGTGGAGGCCCGCACCAGCGCTGCCGCCGAGGAACAGGCCGCCGTGCAGCGCCAGGTCGTCGCCGCGCTGGGCAAGGGGCTGGACCAGTTGAAGGCGGGGCGGCTCGACTGTGCCATCCAGCAGGCCTTCCCGCCGGAATACGAACGGCTGCGGGTCGACTTCAACGATGCCGTCGGGTCGCTGGGCGATGTCATGGGCGAGGTTTCCGGGGCGTCGGAAAGCGTGCGGGTGGGGTCTTCCGAAATTGCCAGCGCGGCCAGCGACCTCGCCGACCGGACTTCCTCGCAGGCCGCCGCGCTGGAAGAATCGGCAGCGTCGGTGCGCTCGATCAGCGATGCCATCACCGAGACCGCCAAGATCGCCGGCGATGCCCGCCAGAACGCCCAGCTGACCGAGCGCGAAGCCATCGAAGGCGGCGAAGTCATGCTGCGGGCGGTTGCCGCGATCGAGGAAATCCAGCGGTCCAGCCGCCAGATGGAGGAGATCGTCTCGCTGATCGACGGGATCGCCTTCCAGACCAACCTGCTGGCGCTCAACGCCGGGGTCGAGGCGGCGCGCGCGGGTGATGCGGGCAAGGGCTTTGCGGTGGTCGCCACCGAAGTGCGCTCGCTGGCGGAACGCTCGGCCGGTGCGGCCAAGGAAATCGCCGGGATCATCAAGGGCAGCGGCGCCGATGTCGCCAACGGCGTGGAGATGATGACCCGGACCAAGGGCGCGCTGGAGCAGATCGTCAGCCGCACCGGCACGCTCGCCAGCATGATCGATGCCATCGCGGTCTCCGCCGGCGATCAGGCCGCGGCCATCCAGCAGGTCAACACGGTGGTGGCGCAAATGGACACCAGCACGCAGCAGAACGCGGCGCTGGTGGAGCAGTCCACCGCCGCCTCGCGCAGCCTTGCCGAAGAGGCGGTGCGCATGGGGACACTGGTCGGCAGGTTCACGATGGGCGGCGCATCGCGCTCCGCATCGATGCGGGCCTCCTCGGCGCCCTCCGCGTCGGCCTATGCGCCATCATCTGCGCCGTCATCCGCCCCGGTCCTGGCCATGCCGCGCCCGGCGGTATCGGCGCCCTCGTACTCCGCCCCATCGCCTTCCACTCCCGCGCCGCGGATCTCGGTGGGCAATACGGCGGTGGCCGCGGCGCAGGACGATTGGTCCGAATTCTGACGGCGCGTGCAGCCCCCTTCGTTTCGCTTTGGGGGCAGGTGATCCGGCCGGACCGGATCCCCTGCTGCCCGCCGTAGGGACCAGCCGGTGCGGGGCATGAGGCCCCGTCCGGTCCTGCGCCGGGATCAGGCTTCGAACGTCACCCCGGCCAGGTCCTTGCTGGCGCGCCAGTCGGCCAGCATCTGGCGGAAGGCGTCCCAGCCGGCCAGATAGCCGCGGAAGAGGGCCCACTTGGGGTTCTTCTCGCCCTCGTTGTTGAAGTAGCTGGGCGTGCACTCGTTCTGGAAGCCGGACATGTCGACCTCGTTCTCGCGGCAGTGCGCGCAGTAGCTTTCGACACCCTGCTTCGTGGCGGAGATCGTGCTGGCGCCCCGGCGCAGCGTCTCGCCCACCATGAAGGCGATGTGCTCCGCCTGCCGCCCGAACTGCTCGGTGGTGGAGGAGTTCGTCGCGCCCTGGATGTAGCCCATGTAGAACATCGCCGGGAACTCGTCGGTGATGACGCCGTGGAACGTGCTCGCGCCGTCCGGCCAGTGGTCGTAGATCGACGTGCCGCCGCGCCCTTCCACCGTATCGATGCCCCAGCGGCGCTTGAGGTCGCTGGTCACCTCGAAGCCCGAGGCGAAGATCATCAGGTCGACCTCGTGCTCCACGCCGTCGGCGATGAAGCCCTTCTCGGTCATCCGTTCCACGCCCTGCGTCGCCGAAACGTCGACCAGCGTGACATTGGGCTGGTTGAAGGCGGGGTAGTATTCGTTGTTGGATAGCGGCCGCTTGCACATGAAGCGGAACCAAGGCTTCAGCTTCTCTGCCGTGTCCTTGTCCTCGACGATCGCGTCCACGCGGCGGCGCAGGCGTTCCATCACCTGGAAGTCCACCACTTCGCGCCGGTCCATGAATGCCAGCGGATCGAGCGCGGGCCAGCCTTCCTCGGAAAGTTCGATGGCGAGGTTGCGGCTGATCTCGGTCCAGATGTCGCAGATGAGGTCCGGTTCGCCGGGCAGGAAGAAGGCTTGCGCGGCGCGGTGGAAGTTCGCCATGCGCTCCTGCTGCCAGCCCGGCTGGAGCGAGGCCGCCCATGCGGCATCGGTCGGCGGATTGGGCCGCTCGTCGATGTTCGACGGGGTGCGCTGCAGCACGTAGAGGTGCTTGGCATATTTGGCGAGATAGGGCACCGCCTGGACCGCGGTCGCCCCGGTGCCGACGATGGCGACACGCTTGTCGCGCAGCTTTTCCAGCTCCGGCCGTTCCCACGATCCGCCGGTATAGTCATGCTCCCAGCGGCTGGTGTGGAACATCTTGCCCTTGAAGTCGTGAATGCCGGGAATGCCGGGCAGCTTGGGCATGTTCATCACGCCGCCGGCCATCACCACGAAGCGGGCGCGGATGTCGTCGCCGCGATTGGTGGTCACGTGCCAGCGCTTCAGCCCCTCGTCCCAGCGGATACCGGTGACCAGCGTGTGGAACAGCGCCTTGTCGGCAAGCTCGAACCGCTCGGCCATGTCCTGGCAGTACTGCTGGATTTCCCAGCCGTCCGAGAACTTCTTGCTGGGCATGAAGCCGGTTTCTTCGAGCAGCGGCAGGTAGCAGTAGGCATCGTTGTCGCACTGCACGCCGGGATAGCGGTTCCAGTACCAGACGCCGCCGAAGCCGCCGGCATGGTCGATGTTGCGCACGTTGGTGACGCCCGCCTCACGCAGGTGATAGCCCGCGAGGATGCCCGAGAACCCGGCGCCAAGGATGGCGACGTCGATATCCTCGACCAGCGGCTCGCGCTCGGCCACCGGGGTGAAGGGGTCGTGGGCGTAGTTGTCCGAAAAGTCGTCGGTCGGCCGCACGTACTGCTCGCCGCCCTCACGCCGCATGCGCTTGTCGCGCTCCTGACGATACCGGGCCTTCAGCGCCGGGATATCGAGTTCTTCGGGGGCAGGCACATCGGTCTTGAGGCAGGTCATTTCCATCGACTGGGCATCCTCCTGGCGGCGACTCTGCTCCGGTCGCCCGTTACCGCTGAATCTGGCGTATCGGCCCGTTAGTTGTCAACAGTGTTGTTCATTAGTGATGGCTGGGCGCGGCATCAGGCCTCGACACCGGCGGTCGCCATTTTGAACGAATAACCGATGTGATCGACATGCCCGTGCAGGCCGAAATCGTGCAGCTTCGCCTTGTCGTGGAACTCTTCCGAAGCCGCCGCGACATCCTCGATGGTCCAGTGCGGCCGGTAGACGCCCTCGGTTTCCGCCACGAACATCCGCGCCACCCGGCCCGCCATCGAGGCGATCATCTCGCCGGTCACCGGGCAATCTTCGTGCGCCAGCCAGCCGACCACCGGGGCCACCAGTTCGGGCTCCATCGGCGGGTACTGCGAGATGTCCAGCCCCTCGGCCATACGCGTCACCGCGCCGGGCACGATCACGTTGCACTTCACGTCGTGCGCCTCGCCCTCCAGCGCGGCGATATTGCTGAGGCCCAGCATGGCCGACTTCGACATGCCGTAGTTGACGCAGCGCGCGTTGCCGTAGAGCCCGCCGACCGAACTGGTCAGCACGATGCGCCCGTATCCGGCATCGCACATCGGCCCGAACGCGGCCTGCACCACATGGAACGCGCCCAGCAGATGCACGTCGAGAACGGCGTGGAGGTCGCCGCCGGAAAGCTCGCGGATCGATCCGTAGCGCACGTTGCCGGCATTGTGGACCAGCACGTCGATCCGGCCCCACTGGTCGAGCGCGGCCTGGACGATGGCCTTGCCGCCTTCGGGGGTGGCGACCGAATCGGTGTTGGCGATCGCCTCGCCGCCGGCCGACACGATCTCGTCGGCCACCTGCTGCGCCACGCTGACATCCGCGCCCGGCGCATCGAGATCGCCTCGGATCGCGCCGCCCAGATCGTTGACCACCACTCTGGCCCCGCGCGCGGCCAGCAGCAGCGCATAGGCCCGGCCAAGCCCGCGTCCGGCCCCGGTGATGACCGCCACGCGGCCGTCAAAGCGCAAAGGGGCAAAGCGCATCTCTTCCATGGATCTCTCTCCGGTTGCCCGCGCCTGGCCGGGCGGTCTGTTTTCCGTCTGACGATCGAATATGCGCACGGGAGAGGGCGGGGCAATCGAACAAAGCCGTGCCAACGTCGCCGGGGCGATAGTGCGCATCCGAAGGCCTCCCGGCCGGGGCGCCGCGTTGCCTGGGCCGGACACGCTGGATAGGCTCCAGGCGAAAAGAACGGCCGCAAGAGCGCCGGACGAGAGGACATTCCCGACGATGCTCGCACCCGCAGGACGCAACCACGGCGCCGTTTCCGCCCGTCCCGCCGAAGGCTGGACACTGCACCGCATGACGCCGCCGACGCGCCTTTACGGCGCCAACGGGCTGCGCACCGGGGCCGATGGGCGCATCTATGTCGCGCAAGTCGGCGGCAGCCAGATCAGCGCGGTCGATCCCGGCACCGGCGCGGTCGAAGTGATCAGCCCGATGGGCGGTGGCATCACCGCGCCTGACGATCTCGCCTTCGACGAGGCGGGCAACCTCTATGCCACCGAGATCACCGAAGGCCGCGTTTCGGTGCTGCGCCCGGACGGCACCAGCGCGGTCGTCTGCGGCGACCTGCCCGTCGCCAACCCGATCACCTATTCGCAGGGCCGCCTGATCGCGGGCGGCTGCGAAATGGGCGCGCGCGTGCTCGAACTCGATCGCAACGGCGGCGCGCCGCGGGTGATCGCGGACAATGTGCCGATGCCCAACGCCTTCGAGGTGGGCCCGGACGGCAAGCTCTACATGCCGGTGATGGGGGCCAATGCGATCTGGCGCGTCAATATGGACGGCAGCGGCGAACCCGAAGTCGTCTGCGGCGATCTCGGCGTGCCCGATTCGGTGAAGTTCGATGCCGAGGGCATGATCGTCTCCACCCAGGTCGCCAGCGGCCAGGTGCTGCGCATCGACCCGCGCACCGGCGCCAGGACGGTGCTGGCCGACATCGGCGCCGGGCTGGACAACTGCACTTTCGTGGGCGAGCGGCTGTTCATCTCGCACATTCTGGGTTCCATCCACGAGATCACCACGCCCAAGGCGGCGGGCGGTCTGGTGAAGCCGCTGATCGAGAAGGGCCTGCAATGGCCGCTCGATGTCTCGATGGGCGCGGACGGCGTGCTGTGGATCGCCGACGGCGGCTTCGTCTTCTCGCTGCGCCCGGGCGAGGCGGTGAAGCTGGAAGGCATGCTGTTCAGCCCGAACTTCCCCGGATATTCGCGCGGCGTGGTCGCGGCGGGGGCGGGCGAGATGATCGTGACGACCGCCAATGGCGAAGTCGCGAAGTTCCATCCCGCCGGCCCCTCGATGGAAGTGCTGGCCAGCGGGTTCGACCAGTTGATGGGCGTGGCCATGGCCCCCTCGGGCGCGGTGGTCTTTGCCGAATATGGCACCGGCAAGGTCCATTCGGTTGCGGGCGGCAAGGTGGAGGAACTGGCCTGCGGGCTCGACCGTCCCAAGGGCGTGGCGGTGGCCGGGGACGGCACCGTCCATGTCGCGGAAAGCGGCGCGGGCCGGGTGGTCAGGCTGGTCGGCGGCCGCGCGGAAGCGGTGATCGAGGATCTCGTGCGGCCCGAGGGGCTGGCGATCCGGGATGGCCGGATCACCGTGCTCGATGTGAAGCGCCGTGAGGTGGTGCAGTCGGACCTTTCGGGCGGCGGGCGCGAAGTGATCGCGCAGGGGCTGCCGGTCGGGCCGCCGGAAGGCACCGATCCCAGGCCGCTCGGCGGCGTGGGCCATATGTGCGGGCCGATGGGCAACATGACCGGGCTCGATGTCGGGCCGGACGGCACCGTGTGGATCTGCGGCGATCTCGAAGGCTCCGTGCTCGCACTCAGGAGCACGTCTTCGTGAAGAATTGCGGCACCGGCCCGCTCCCCCACCCGACCTCCCATCAGGATGGACTCGTGGGAGGTCGGGTGGGGGAGCGGGCCGGTGCCGCTTCGATCCGGCTGCGCCGGATCGTCAAGGGAGGATAATCATGCTCAAGCAGCTCTGCTTTTTCCGCAAGCGGCCGGACATGACCATGGACGCGTTCATGGACTACTACGAGAACCAGCACGCGCAGCTTGCCAGGAAGATGGGCGCGGCGCCGGCGATCCCCGGCGCGGTGCGCTATGTGCGGCGCTATCTGGTGCCGGAGAAGAACCCGGTCACCGGCGAAGTCCACGATCCCGGCTACGACTGCGTGATGGAGATCTGGTGGAACAGCCGCGAGGATTTCGAACGCTCGCAGGCGATCATCAGCGATCCCGCGCGCCTGCCGATGACCAGGGCGGACGAGGAAAAGCTGTTCGCCAGCCACGCCAATCCGGTCTGCACCTGCATCGAGCACGATTCGCCGATGGGCCCGAATGGCGAGGCGACGCGGGTCGGGCTTTCCTATGGTGACTGACGTGACGGCCTCGCCAACAGCGCGAGACGAGTGGCGCCGGTTCGGGCTGGTGCCGGTGGCGGCCGGTCTCGGCTACGCGACCAGCGTGATCCATATCTACGGCATCGGGCCCTACATCGGCCCGGTGGCCGAAGCGATGGGGTGGAGCCGCACCGAAGTGACCTTCGGGCTGACCATCGCCACATTGGTGCAGGCCGTGGGCGGCATCTTCATCGGCCTTGCGGTCGACCGCTTCGGCCCGCGCCGTTTCGGCGTGGTCGGCATGGCGCTGCTCACCCTGGCCTTCGCGCTGCTCGGCACGGTGGGGGGCAGCCTGTCGCAGTGGTATCTGCTCTGGGGCCTTGTCGCGCTGGTCTCGCTGCCGGTGCAGGCCTCGGTCTGGACCAGCGCGGTGGCCTCGCGCTTCGCGCTTTCGCGCGGGCTGGCGCTGGCGGTGACGCTCTGCGGCGCCTCGATCGCGGCGGGGCTGTTCCCGATCCTGGGGACATGGGCGATCAGGACTTTCGGCTGGCGCCTGGCCTTTGCGGTGCACGGCGGGCTGTGGTTCCTGGTCGCGGCGCCGGTGATTTTCCTGTTCTTCCGCGGTGCACACGATCGCGGCAGGCATGGCGATCCGGGGCCTGCCCGGCGTGATCTTCCCGGCGCCTCGCTGGGCGAAGGGTTGCGCTCCAGCGTCTACCACCGCCTGTTCGTGGCCAGCCTGCTGTTCACCTTCACGATCATCGCCCTGGTCGTGCACTTCGTCTCGATCCTCGGCGACCGGGGCGCGGATGCGATGACGGCGGCGGCGATCGCCTCGTTTGTCGGCTGGTTCTCGCTGGCCGGGCGATTGGGGACGGGCGTGCTGCTGGACCGTTTCCCCGCCTCGCTGGTGGGCGCGGCGGTGTTCCTGCTGCCGGTGATCGGCTGCCTGCTGCTGCTGGGATCGGGCACGTCGTTTGTGGCGCTCGTGCTCGCCTCCGGGCTGGTCGGGCTGACGCTGGGGGCGGAGATCGACGTGGTGGTCTACCTGATCACCCGGCACTTCGGCCTCAGGAACTTCGGCGGGCTCTACGGCGGCGTGCTGGCGGCGCTCTCGATCGGCACGGCGCTGGGCCCGCTGGTGGCGGCGCTGATCCATGACCGGACCGGCAGCTACGCGATGTTCCTCTACCTTGCCATCGCCGCGATGGGCGCCAGCAGCATCGCCATCGGCACCCTGCCGCGCGGAGACCGCAAATACGCCCCGGCGATTGGTCTGGCGTGCGAATAATGGGATAACGGCCGCAAATCGGATCGGTACGGAATTGGGAAAAGAGCGATGGGTGAAGAAGGCAGGATCGTGCAGTCGGCCGAGGACCTGACCGTGCCGCTGCGTGTCCCGGCCGAGGCCTATATCTCGCCGGACTACGCCAGGGCCGAGCGGGACAAGCTGTGGCGCAAGGTCTGGCTTCAGGCCGGGCGGCTCGAGGATATTCCCGAGGTCGGCGATTTTCTCACGTTCGACATCGTCGACGATTCGGTGATCGTGGTCCGCGCCTCCGAAACCGAAATCCACGCCTTCCACAACGTCTGCCCGCATCGCGGCCGCAAGCTGGTCGATACCCCGCCCGGAAAACGCAATGCGCGCGGGCATCGCCGAAGCTTCATCTGCGGCTATCACGGCTGGACCTTCGGGCTCGACGGCGCGAACACTTATCTGGAGCACCAGGAGGACTGGCAGGGGCGTCTCTGTGCCGGCAGGGCCGACTTAGGTGTCGTTCAAGTCGATACCTGGGGCGGGTGGATCTGGATCAATCTCGCCCCCGATGCGATGCCGCTGGCCGACTATCTGCACCCGGCGGCGGGCATGCTCGATCCCTACGGCCTGCAGAACATGCGCCCGCGCTGGCGCAAATGGGTGGTGTTCGAATGCAACTGGAAGGTCGCGATGGAGGCCTTCTGCGAGACTTATCACGTCTCCACCACGCACCCGGAATTTATGGAATTCGGCCAGTTTCGCGGCTGGGCGCGCAACCAGGGGCTCCATTCCAACATCGGCTACGACGCGCCCAAGGGACAGGAAGAGGACTCCGGCAAGCTGCGCCTCGGCGCCGGCGAGGATCCGCGTCTGACCACTGCGGAAATGCAGAACTTCACCTGGGCCAACGCCAATACCAACACGACCCGCAAGCTGGTGGAAGTGGCCAATCGCCTGAAGGACGAACTGCCTGAAGGCACTCCGGCCGCAGAGGTCTCTGCCTACTGGATCGGCACCGCGCGCAAGGAAGACGCCGAGCGCGGCGTGATCTGGCCGACGGTGGACCCGCAGCATACGGCGCAGGCGGGCACCGCCTGGCAGATCTTCCCGAACTTCCAGATCGGCCACGCGGTCAACAACATGCTCTGCTACCAGGCGCGGCCCTATGGCAGTGACCCTGACAAGTGCATCTTCGAGGCCGCCGTCTACGAACTCTGGCCCGAGGGCGAAGCGCCGGAGACGGAATGGGAATACACCGCGCCTGCCGATTGGCCGCCGGTGCTCCAGCAGGACTTCGCCAACATGGCGGCAGTCCAGCAGGGCATGAAAAACGTCGGTTTCCGGGGCGCGCAGCCCAATCCCTACATGGAACGCTCGGTGGCGAGCCTGCACATGAACCTGGCAAGGTTCATGGGTACGGGGGGCCCGGAAGCCTATTGATTCGGAGCGTCCCAAGCACGCGTGCGGAGCCGGATGATCGATCCGGTGCCGCCGCAGGGCCCTTGTCGAGGCGGGCGCGAAGGCTGACGCGGGTTCCTCGGCGGGCTACGACATCAAGATGCAATCGATTCTCATATACATCGCTGCAGCACTCGCGGAAATTGCCGGGTGCTTCTCGTTCTGGGCAGGGCTCCGCATGGAGAAATCGCCCTGGTGGCTGGTTCCGGGATGCGGTTCGCTGGTGCTGTTCGCCTGGCTACTGACTCTGGTGGACAGTTCACAGGCTGGACGTGCCTACGCCGCATACGGCGGCATCTATATCACGTTCGCGCTGCTGTGGCTGTGGCTGGCGGAAGGCGTTCGGCCTGATCGGTGGGATATTGGCGGCGTGGCGCTATGCCTTGTCGGGACCGGGGTGATCCTGTTCGGCCCCCACCGCGCCTGAAGCCTGCTGCGCCAGCGGCCATCCGGATGGTTCCGGAGGACCGCTGCATAAGACGCACTACCTGGCCTCGGCGATCAGCTTCTTCGCCTCGGCGCTGGTCCAGTCGTTGCCGCCCGAAAAGCGCCAGACTTCCTTGCCCTGGCTGTCGAACAGGATCGTCACCGGCAGGTTGCCGCCGTACTGGAAGCCGAGGTCCCCGTGCTCGTCCTGCCAGGCCTCGATATGGTCGAGCTTGCGGCGATGGAGGATCTCGACGACCTTGCCCATGTCGGCGGTGTCTTCCGAGATCGGCAGCACCTGCACCGGCGAATCGGGATCGGCGGCGAGTTCGTTCAGCGTCGGCATCTCGGCGATGCAGGGCGCGCACCAGGTCGCCCAGAGGTTCACCAGCAGCGGCTTGCCCTTGAGCGAGGGCAGGCTGAGGCTTTCGCCGGTATTGTCGACCAGGGTGACGTCGGGGATCGGCTCGCCCTTGTGCGAACGGTCCAGCTTGTCGGCGGGCTTGGGGGCCGCTGCTGCGGATCCGGTCGCCTGGGGCTGCGTGTCCCCTCCTTTACTGTCGGCGCCGCTTTGCCTATCGCAGCCCGCGATCATGAGGGCCGATGCCCCCGCCAGTGAACACAGGACAAGCGACTTGAGCGAAGTGGACGACAGCAAGGGGGCAGGCTCCAACCAGATGTGGGGCGGACGGTTCGCGGAAGGACCGTCGGCAATCATGCGCGAGATAAATGCCTCGATCCCCTTCGACAAGGCACTGTGGCGGCAGGACATCGCGGCCAGCAAGGCGCACGTCGCGATGCTGGCGACCTGCGGCGTGGTGAGCGAGGCCGATGCGGCCTCGATCCGCGACGGCCTCGATACGGTCGCCGCCGAGTACGAAGCCAATGGCGTGCCCGAGAACTGGGACCTCGAGGACATCCACATGACCACCGAGGGCCGCCTTGCCGAACTGATCGGTCCGGCGGCGGGCCGCCTGCACACGGCACGTTCGCGCAACGACCAGGTGGCCACCGATTTCCGCCTCTGGGTGCGTGATGCCATGGATCAGGCCGATGCCGGGCTGGAGGCGCTGCAGAAGGCGCTTGTCACCCGCGCCGGCGAACATGCCGATTCGATCATGCCCGGCTTCACCCACCTGCAGACCGCGCAGCCGGTGACGCTCGGCCATCACCTGATGGCCTATTACGAGATGATCGGCCGCGACCGTTCGCGCTTTGCCGATGCACGGCGGCGCATGAACAAGTCGCCGCTGGGCGCCGCGGCGCTGGCTGGCACCGGCTTCCCGATCGACCGCTTCATGACCGCCGAGGCGCTCGGCTTCGACGGACCGACCGACAACAGCCTCGATTCGGTGTCGGACCGCGACTTCGCGCTCGATTACCTGATGGCGGCCAGCCAGTGCTCGCTGCACCTCTCGCGCCTCGCCGAGGAATTCATCATCTGGGCCAGCCAGCCCTTCGGCTTCGTGGCGCTGCCCGATTCGCTGTCGACCGGCAGCTCGATCATGCCGCAGAAGAAGAACCCCGACGCGGCCGAACTGGTGCGCGGCCACTCGGGCCGCATCGTCGGCTGCCTGACCAGCCTGATGATCACCATGAAGGGCCTGCCGCTCGCCTATTCGAAGGACATGCAGGACGACAAGCCGCCGGTCTTCGAGGCCGCCGGGCTGCTGGCGCTGTCCATCGCGGCGATGACCGGCATGGTCGCCGAAACCCGCTTCCGCACCGACCGGATGCGCGGTGCCGCCGAACTGGGCTTCGCCACCGCCACCGACCTTGCCGACTGGCTGGTGCGCGAGGGCAACATTCCCTTCCGCGAAGCGCACCACATCACCGGTTCAGCGGTCAAGCTGGCCGAACAGCGCGGCGTCGCGCTCGATCAATTGCCGCTTGAAGACCTCAAGGCCATCGACAGCCGCATCGACGAGCGCGTATTCAAGGCGCTCTCGGTCGAGGCTTCGGTTGCCGCGCGCAAGTCGCACGGCGGCACCGCGCCCGATCAGGTACGCCTGCGCGTGGCCGAAGCCCGGCTTGCGCTCGGTCTGGAGTGAGCTTGATGCGCAAGACTGCCGCCCTGATCCTGATACCGGTTCTCGCCGCTGCGCTCGCGGGTTGCGGGCAGCGCGCGTCGCTGGCGGTCAAACAGGGCGAGCAGTTGCCTCCGGCCCCTTATGGCCGGGGCGTGCAGCCCAAACCGATGGAACTGCTCTCCCCGCCGACGCTGGCCATTCCGGAACGCAGCGTCGAATTGCGCACCCGATCGGAAGCGCGCGAGGACGATCCCTACGATCTTCCCCCGCCTGAATGACCCTCTGAGCCCGAGAACCCCATGGACCATTTTGACCTGAACAACGGCGAGCTTTTCGCCGAGAACGTGCCGCTGGCCGAAATCGCCCGCGAAGTCGGCACGCCCGTCTACGTCTATTCGCGCGCGACGCTGAGCCGCCATGCCCGGGTGTTCCGCGAGGCGCTGTCGGCGCTGCCCAGCGTGCACATCGCCTTTGCGGTCAAGTCCAACCCCAACCTTGCGGTGCTGCGCCTGCTGGCAAGCGAGGGCTACGGCGCCGACGTCGTGTCCGAAGGTGAGATGAACCGCGCGCTGGCCGCCGGTATCCCGGCGGCGGACGTGGTGTTCTCGGGCGTCGGCAAGACCCGCCGCGAACTGACCGCGGCGGTCAAGGCGGGGATCGGCCAGTTCAACCTCGAGAGCGAGGAAGAGGGCGTCGAGCTGGCCGCGATCGCCGCCGAACTGGGCCTTGTCGCCTCCTGTGCGCTCCGCGTGAACCCGGATGTCGACGCACGCACCCACGCCAAGATCTCGACCGGCAAGGCCGAGAACAAGTTCGGCGTCTCCTACGACCGCGCCGCCGGTATCTACGCCCGCCTTTCGGCGCTGCCGGGCCTCGACATGCGCGGCCTTGCCGTCCACATCGGCAGCCAGATTTCCGACCTCGAACCCTCGCGCCAGGCTTTCCTCAAGATGGGCGTGCTGATGGAAGAGATCCGCGCGGGCGGCCACAAGGTCACCCACATGGACCTCGGCGGCGGTCTCGGCGTGCCCTACAAGGCGGGCGATGCGCTGCCCACCCCGGAGGACTACGGCGCCGTGGTGGCCTCGGTCGCCAGGGACTGGGGCGTCACCCTGATGTTCGAGCCGGGCCGTGTCATCACCGGCAATTCCGGTGTGCTGGTCACGGAAGTCGTGCGCGTCAAGCAGGGCACGGCGAACCCCTTTGTGGTGGTCGATGCCGCCATGAACGACCTCGCCCGCCCCGCCATGTACGATGCCTGGCATGATTTCCTGGCGGTGAAGCCCAATGGCCGGACCTTCACGGCGAACATCGTTGGCCCGATCTGCGAAAGCTCCGACACGTTCGCGATGGGCCGCGAGATCGACGAAGTCGCTGCCGGTGACCTCGCGGTGTTCCGTACCGCCGGGGCCTATGGTGCGACGATGGCCAACACCTACAACAGCCGCGCGCTGGTGCCCGAGGTGATGGTCGATGGCGACAAGTGGGCGGTCGTGGCCGAGCGTATCGAGCCCGCGACGATCCTTGCCGCCGAAACCGTGCCGGAGTGGCTGAAGTAAGGGACTGTTTCGACAAGCGCACGGCGGTGCGATAGGGTCCGGTCATGATCGACAGCCTGCCCCTGTTTCACCGCCTCTCCGCCCGCCCCGTCGTTGTCTTGGGCGAGGGGGAGGGCGCCGAGGCCAAGCGCCGGCTGGTCGAGCGGGCCGGGGCCGTGGTCTTTGCCGAACTGGAGAGCGGGATCGCCGCCGGCGCCCGCCTTGCCTTCATCGCCCACGAGGAGGATGCCCGCGCCGAGGCCGATGCGTCGCGGGCCCGTGCGGCGGGACTGCTGGTCAATGCCACGGATCGGCCCGCCTTGTGCGATTTTACGGTGCCCTCGGTGCTCGACCGATCGCCCTTGCTGGTCGCGATTGGCACCGGCGGTGCCTCGGCGGGGCTTGCCAAGCATGTCCGCTTGAGGCTCGAGGCCATTCTGCCGCCCTCGCTCGGTCATCTGGCGCGCGCGCTTCATGCCGGGCGCGGGCGCTTGCGGGCCCGGTTTCCCGATGCCGCGCAGCGTCGCCGGGTGCTGGATGAGGCCTTGCGAGCAGGGGGCGTGCTCGACCCGCTGGCGGCGGGCAGCGCAGATGCGGTCGAGGGCTGGCTGTCGGAGGAAGCGGCAGTGCGGCAGGGGGCGTGCGTGACCATTCGTCTGCGCAGCCAGGATCCCGATGATCTCACCCTGCGCGAGGCGCGCTGGCTGGGCGAGGCGGATGTGGTCTGGCATGATCCCGAAGTCGCTGCGGCGATACTGGACCGGGCCAGGGCTGATGCGGCTCGCGCTCCGGCGCCGGAGGACGGGAGTGCCGCGGCCAAGACTGCGGCGGGACTTACGGTTGTTCTTCGCGGACCTGCTGAATTTCGCGGCATCTGACTGGATTTACGCGGCCATTTGGTGATTATTTTGTCGGCGATTTGTTCGCCTGCAGTAGCGTAATATATTTCATTCCATTTGCGGTTTACAATTTCAAGGAATTAACTCACAAATTCAGTGGGTGTGCGGCACCTTTGACCAACAACGGCCGGGAGAATCGGCTGAAGGGGGACATCTTGCAGCATAATGAAGTGCTATCTTCGTCTCTTCCGCAGATCGACTTGGCCCGGATCCCTGAGCTTGATCTTGCCACGGCCCTGTTCGGTGCGCAGGATGACTTGTCGGGCCCGCAATTGATCGACGACGACCGGGCGCATCTCCTCGCCTGTCTGTACGAGCTTCATACGAGGGGCTGATCCATGGCATGGTCCGCCCGCACCGACGGGCGCAGTGACCCGCGAATGCCCGGAATGACCGCGTTCGGAGCGGGCGCGGGCGACGATCTCTGGAACGAGGGGCAGCAGCACGTGTCCGTGCTGCTTTCGCACTGGCGCGGCGCGCCCGCCGTAGCCCTGTTGCTGGAGGATCTGTGCCGTTTCGGCGACGGGCATGCGCTTGAAGCGCTGCCTGCGCTGTCCTTGGCGTTCCGGGAAACGCCGGGGGGCAAAGGCACCGATTTCGACGCGGCGGTTGGCGATCTGGTACAGGCGTTGGTCGCCGGGCTTGCGGTCTGGCCGCTGGCGCAAGTGCCGCTGCGTCACAGCCATGCAGCCGCTGCCGGCTCGCTTGTTCTGGCTTCCTCCGGACGTGCCAGTCTGGCGCTGGCGGTGTGGGACGGCGATACCGGGCCTGACTTTGGACCTGACTCTGGCCCTGAATCTGGGGCTGGCATGTTGCGTGCGGCCGAGTTCGCGCCGGTCGAAAGCTGGCTGAGGGTCCTGCGCGGCAGCGCGCGGGCGGAGCGGATCGTCCGGCGGGCGCAAGGTGCTGGCGGCGGCATCTTGTCCGAGCCGCTGGTGCTCACGGCCGGCATGGTCGTGCCGCACTGCGGCCTACGCGAGGCGGTTCACGTGCAGGGTGCGCTTGTTGCGCTGCGGTTGCAGCGGGCGCTTGTCCGCGATGAGCCGGTGCAGGTCCGGGCGGTCGGTGACGGCGGCACGGTTCGGCGCACTGCGGCATGTGCCGAGCAGAGCCGCCTCGAACTGGCGATGGCGGCCATCACCGCGATGGAACGGCGCGATGCGATACCGGCCTTGTCGCGCATCGCCGGGGGGAACGGGCCGAAGGCGCTGCGCTGGGCCGCCCTGAAGGCTGCGCTCGGGCTTGATACGCGGGCCGGGATGGTGCTGCTGGGCGCGCTGGCCTCCAGCGATGACGATGCGCTTTCGGTGCCTGCGCGGCGTCTCCATGGCCAGTTGCTGGGCGAATGGCCCGAACTCGAAAGGGTGGCGCAGTGGCGCGGGTGATGACGCGCCGAGATCCCGCCTCGGCAACGCTGGCCGAATGCGCGGAGGCGCTGGCTACCTGGGGTTTCGATCCGCACGAGGAGGAAAGCCTCGCCCACGCGGCCAGTTGGCTCCAGCGGCTGGGCAATGACCGGCAGTTCCTCGGCGATATGCTGATAGACATGCTGGATGGCCTCACTCCTGCTCCCGAAGGGGCGGATGCCCTGGCCGGCAGCGGGTCGCGCACGATCATGCTGGTTCCTCCCGGTCCCGGCCATTTCCTGATCCGCGCCCGGGTCTGGCTCCCGGCGCAGGACCGCCTGTTCCAGCGCAGCGGCGCGGCGGCCTGCGGATACGGGCAGGCGCACGACTTTGCCGGGGATGTCCTTACCCTGGGCTATTTCGGGCCTGGTTATCTCGGCGAGGACTACGAATACGAGGAGACCGTACCGGCAGGCTATCCGGGCGAGCGTGTGGCGCTGCGTTTTGTCGGCCGCGGATTGCTGGAGCAGGGGCGGCTGCTGCACTATCGCAGCCAGCGCGACGTGCAGCTACGCCATCCGCCCGAGGCTCTGTCGCTGTCCATCGATCTTGAGCACACCCATCCCGAGCAGAGCTGGCGCAGCCGGCACGATTTCGCGCTGGTCAGGGAGCGACAGGGTGGCGGCGTGTGCGGGCACGTCACAGGCCTGAACGGCCATGGGCCGAGCGAAAGCCTGTTGCGCATAGCCCTCGGCCTCGGGGCCGAGGGGGCAGAGGCGCTCGCGGCGCATTTCGGCAGGCACCATGGCAGCGAGCGGATGCGGCTGGTCGCCTGGCAGGCGCTTGCCGCGCAGGCAGGTGATGACGCCGCGCGTGACGCAGTCTGGCGGGCGGCGGAGCAATGCGGCAGCCGGTTGGTTGCGGGGGTTGCCGGCCGGAGGCGGGCCGCTCTGGATGTGGCCAGCTAAGGGGCAGGCGTTGCTCCGCCTTGAAAGAGGCCCGCTCTTCCTGCGGCTTCGCGCCTTGCTGGCGCAGCTTGCCGGGCAACCGTGGTAATACGCAATGTGTCCAGGCCGCCTAGAACATGCCTCCGGCCAGCGCGTCGATCGCGCCCTGGAGGATTACGGCGGCGGCGGCGGAATCGATGCGGGTTGCGCGCTTGGCGCGGCTCATGTCCTGTTCGATCAGCCCGCGTTCGGCGCCGCTGGTCGACCAGCGCTCGTCCCACAGCAGGATCGGCAGGCCGAGCACGGCAAGATTGCGGGCGTAGGCCCGGCTCGACTGCGCGCGGGGGCCCGAAGAGCCGTCCATGTTGAGCGGCAGGCCGATGACGATGCCCTTGATCGACCGTTCGCGGATCAGTTCCTCGAGCAGGGCCTTGTCGGCGCCGAACTTGCCGCGCTTGATCGTCTTGCCGGGCGAGGCGAAGCGCCAGCCGGGATCGCAGAACGCGGTGCCGATGGTCTGGGTGCCGAGGTCGAGCCCCAGCAGCGCGCCGCCGGTTTCCGGCAGGGCATCGCGGTATTCGAGCGCGCCGGTGGTGATCACGGTGTCCTGGGTCATCGCTTGGCTGCCTCTTCCGTTACTTCCAGGCCTTGGTCTCATCGACCGGCGGGCGCAGGCTGGTAAAGCTGCGGCCCTTGCGCAGGGCCTTCCACCAGGTCAGCGGGTTCCAGGTCTGGGTGCCGTCCAGCGAGAAAGTGATGAACTCGGCGCGGCCGCCGATATCGGTGACCGGTACCGGCCCGCCGAGGCCGCCGCTGGGCTGGCCGAACATGTCGGTCTCGAACGGCGCGCGGCTGTCGGCCGAACGGTCGCGGTCGTCGCCCATCAGGAAGACGTGGCCGGCAGGCACGGTGATCTCGTGGTAGTTGTCGAGTTCCTGGTCGATATAGTCGATGACGTCGAACTGGGCGCCGTTGGGCAGGGTCTCGCGGTAGGTCGGCAGCTCGTAGACTTCCTTGCCGCTGGGCAGGCGGGTGCGATAACGCTCGAAGCCGTCGTAGCAGTGGCCGGGTTCGGGATCGCCCTCGCAGCGTAGTGCATCGTCGGCGGGAATGCGCACCGGCGGTTCCATTTCGCGCGGCACGAACGTGCCGTTGAGGCGGATGCGGCCGTCGATCACGGCGATACGGTCACCGGGGCGGGCGACCACGCGCTTGATGAGGTCGGCCTTGCGGTTGCCCGGCACGACGATGACGATGTCGCCATATTCGGGGGTATGCTCGAACAGGTGCCAGGTGCCGCGCGGCAACAGGTGAAAGCTGATCGAGGACCAGTTCCAGCCATAGGGATACTTCGACACGACCAGCCGGTCACCGACCAGCAGGTTCGGCATCATCGAGATCGAGGGGATGTAGAACGGTTTGGCCAAGAGCGAATGGAACGCCAGCACGCCCAGCAGCATCAGCGCGAGCCCGCGCAGCTCCTGGAACCAGTTGACCTTGTCCGGCTTGCGCCCGGCGGCGGCCGGATCGGCAGAGGGCTTGGGAGCCGGAGGCTTGGGGATGTCGTCGGCCATGTCCAGGGCGCAAAACTCGTATCAAGAGGTAGGGAGGGGGCGTGCTTCGATGATCACGAAGGCCTGGGCCCATGGGTGGTCGTCGGTGAGCGTGAGGTGAATGAAGGCCTCGTGACCGGCGGGAGTCATGGCATCGAGCCGGTCCTTCGCCCCGCCCGTCAGCGCCAGTGTCGGGGCGCCGGAAGGGGCATTGACGACGCCGATGTCCTTCATGAACACGCCCGCCTTGAAACCGGTGCCAACCGCCTTGGAGAACGCTTCCTTGGCTGCGAATCGCTTGGCCAGCGTGCCCGCCACGGTGTGCGGCCGGCGTGCCGCCTTGGCCTGCTCGGCCGCGGTGAAGACGCGTTGCAGGAAACGCTCGCCATAGCGGTCGAGCGAACTGCGGATCCGCTCGATGTTGCACAAGTCCGAGCCGAGGCCGATGATCATCGCACTTCGTCCATCAGCATGCGCATCTTCTTCACGCTCGCGTCGAGCCCGGTGAAAATCGCTTCGCCGATCAGGTAATGGCCGATGTTGAGTTCGGCGAGTTGCGGGATCGCGGCGATCGGCTGGACGTTTTCGTAAGTGAGACCATGGCCTGCATGCGGCTCGATGCCGTTCTTGGCGGCAAGCGCGGCCATGTCGACGATGCGGCGCAGTTCGGCCGCCACCTGTTCGCCTTGGGCATGGGCATATTCGCCGGTGTGGAACTCCACCACCGGGGCGCCGAGCTTCATCGCCGCCTCGATCTGGCGGGGCTCGGGGGCGATGAACAGACTGACGCGGATGCCCGCGTCCGCGAGCCGGGCGACGATCGGGGCGAGGCGGTTGTGCTGCCCCGCCGCGTCGAGCCCGCCCTCGGTCGTGCGTTCCTCACGGCGCTCGGGCACGATGCAGGCCGCGTGCGGGCGGTGCCGCAGCGCGATGGCCAGCATCTCGTCGGTCGCCGCCATCTCGAGGTTGATCGGCAGCCCGGTGGCCGAGGCTACGCGTTCGAGATCCTCGTCGCGGATATGGCGGCGGTCCTCGCGCAAGTGCACGGTGATGCCGTCACCCCCCGCCTGCGCCACGATCTGTGCGGCGCGGGCCGGATCGGGATGCTCGCCGCCGCGCGCGTTGCGGATGGTGGCGACGTGGTCGATATTGACGCCGAGGCGCAGGCGGGAAGGTGTCAGGACGTTCATTCGCTTATCCGAGCTATTTGTCCGAATCCGGGGCTGGCCCCAGGGGGCAAGGCGTCAGGGCTTCGCGCGGCTGCCCGGCTTGACGGCAGGGGTGGCGGCCAGTTCCGGCGGCAGTTCGTCGGGCGCGTAAGTCGGGAAGTTCAGCGCGACGAGCGGGAAGAACGGCACGCCGAGATCGACCGAGCCGCCCGAACGGTCGACCAGCGAGGCGGCCGCGATCACTTCGCCGCCGGCTTCCTCGATCGCCTTGATGGCTTCGCGGCTGGAGAGGCCGGTGGTGACCACGTCCTCGACCATCAGCACTTTGTCGCCCGGCTCGAGGCTGAAGCCGCGGCGCAGTTCGAAAGTCCCGGTCGGACGCTCGACAAACATCGCGTCGACTTGCAGCGCGCGGCCCATTTCCTGGCCGATGATGACGCCGCCCATGGCCGGCGAGACGACCTTGTCGATGCTCTTGCGAATATCGTGGGGGAGTTTTGCAGCGATCGCCACGGCGAGTCGCCCGGCCCGGTCGGGGTTCATCAGCACGCGCGCGCACTGCAGGTAGTGTGCGCTGTGACGGCCCGAGGAAAGCAGGAAATGCCCTTCAAGCAAGGCCTTGCTGGCGCGGAACTCGGCGAGGACTTCTTCTTCCTGCATTGGGGTGTAATCCTTTGGTGCAATTTGCAATGTTCGGGCACGTTATCGCGCCGGCATGGAGCGAAAATCCCCTAGAGGCGCTTGAGACAAGCGGCAAGGCCGCGTATAGCCCCATGAGAAGGGGGGCAAAAGCCTCCGCGACAGGGGTGCGCGTTTGGGAGGCGACTCACTGAGACGTGTCTCTTGCGCGAATAAGAAAACGGGAAAGCGCTATATCCATGACAGTGGGCAAGACCGTTCGTAATTGGGGTGAGGCTGCAAGGGCCTTTGGATTGACAGTTTCCGCATTGGCGACCGTTTTCGGCGGCTCTGCGGCCGCGCGTGCGGCAGATGCTGCAGCGGGCACGGTGGCGGCCGGCTATACGCCGATGAAGCCGACCCCCGGCATCGGCATGCCGGTGCCGGGCGCCTTGGGGCTGCAGCAGCAGTTTTCGCCCACCGGCGAATACGGCGCCTGGATCCACCATGGATTGCTCTGGGTGATGGGCCTGATCTGCCTGTTCGTGCTGATCCTGCTGCTGATCATCGTCGTACGGTTCAATCGCCGTGCCAATCCGGTGCCATCGAAGACCAGCCACAACACCGTTCTCGAAGTGGTGTGGACGCTGCTTCCGGTGCTGATCCTGGTGGGCATCGCGATTCCCTCGATCGACCTCATCGCCAAGCAGTACAAGCCCGCGCCCAAGACCGCGCTGACCATCAAGGTCACCGGCAACCAGTGGTTCTGGACTTACGGCTACCCGGACAACGGTGATTTCGAAGTCGTCTCGAACATGCTGAACATTCCCGGCCAGCCGGTGATCAACAACGGCGTGCGCGAGGTCGGCTCGAAGCCCTGGGACGGCCCCTCGCACCTCGAGGTCGACAACCGCATGGTCGTGCCGGTGGGCGAACCGATCCGCCTGCAGATTACCGCGGCCGACGTGATCCACTCGTTCGCCGTGCCCTCGCTGTGGTTCAAGCTTGACGCAGTTCCCGGCCGCATCAACGAGAAGGTCCTCGTGGTCGAGAAGCCGGGCGTCTATTACGGCCAGTGTTCCGAACTGTGCGGCGCCAAGCACGGCTACATGCCGATCGCGGTCGAGGCGCTGCCCCGCCCGCAGTACGACGCCTGGGTCCTGACCCACGCCGGCGGCGTGATCGACAGCCGGGTCAAGGCCGCACCGGCGGCTCCCGCTGCCAAGGCCGAACCGGCCGCAGCCGCCACGGCGGAAGCATCGCAGGCTCCCGCCGGCGATGCCGCCGCAGCTGCCGAATAAGCGCGAATTGAAGGACAGGGCCTAGACCATGGCAACCACAGCAGACCACTTCCAGGCGCACGGCGACGGGCATGGGCACGCCGATCACGATCACGATCACGATCACAAGCCAAGCTTCTTCGCGCGTTGGTTCATGTCGACCAACCACAAGGACATCGGCACGATGTACCTGATCTTCGCGATTTTCGCGGGGATCGTCGGCGGCGCCGTATCGGGCGTGATGCGCGCCGAGCTGGCCGAACCGGGTATCCAGTACCTCGGCTTCTTCGCCAGGCTGGTGGGCGACAATCCAGACGACTTCAATGCTACCCTGCACATGTGGAACGTGCTGATCACCGCTCACGGCCTGATCATGGTGTTCTTCATGGTCATGCCCGCGATCATTGGCGGTTTTGGCAACTGGTTCGTGCCGATCATGATCGGCGCGCCGGACATGGCCTTCCCGCGCATGAACAATATCTCGTTCTGGCTGACGGTGGCGGGCTTCTGTTCGCTGATGTTCTCGGCCTTTGTGCCGGGCGGAACCGGCATGGGCGCGGGAACCGGCTGGACCGTCTATGCGCCGCTTTCCACTTCGGGCTCGGTGGGCCCGGCGGTCGACTTCGGCATCTTCTCGCTCCACCTTGCCGGTGCCGGCTCGATCATGGGCGCGATCAACTTCATCACCACCATCTTCAACATGCGCGCGCCTGGCATGACCATGCACAAGATGCCGCTGTTTGTCTGGTCAGTGCTGGTAACCGCCTTCCTGCTGCTGCTCTCGCTGCCGGTTCTGGCCGCCGCGATCACCATGCTGCTGACCGACCGCAATTTCGGCACGACCTTCTTCGATCCGGCGGGCGGTGGTGATCCGGTGCTCTACCAGCACCTGTTCTGGTTCTTCGGCCACCCTGAAGTCTACATCATGATCCTGCCGGGCTTCGGCATCATCTCGCAGATCATCTCGACCTTCTCGAAGAAGCCGGTGTTCGGTTACCTGGGCATGGCCTATGCGATGGTGGCGATCGGCGTGGTCGGGTTCATCGTCTGGGCACACCACATGTATGCGACCGGCCTTTCGGTGAACACCAAGATGTACTTCACCGCCGCCACCATGGTGATTGCGGTGCCCACCGGTATCAAGATCTTCTCGTGGATCGCGACGATGTGGGGCGGTTCGGTCGAGTTCAAGAGCCCGATGGTCTGGGCGATCGGCTTCATTTTCCTGTTCACCGTGGGCGGCGTCACCGGCGTCTACCTTGCCAACGGCGGTGTCGACGACGTGGTGCATGACACCTATTACGTGGTCGCCCATTTCCACTACGTGCTCTCGCTGGGTGCGGTAACGGCGCTCTTTGCGGGTTTCTATTACTGGTTCCCGAAGATGAGCGGGCGGATGCACTCCGAGTTCCTGGCCCACGTGCATTTCTGGGTCTTCTTTGTGGGCGTGAACATGATCTTCTTCCCGATGCACTTCCTCGGGCTGCAGGGCATGCCACGTCGTTACCCCGACTATGCCGAGGCCTATGCGCACTGGAACTATGTCGCCACGATCGGCTACATGGTCATGGCGGTGAGCATCGGGGTGTGGCTGGTGAACATCCTCTATGCCTTCGTCGCCGGCAAGAAGGCCTCGGACAACTACTGGGGGGAAGGCGCCACTACGCTGGAGTGGACGCTGACCAGCCCGCCGCCGTTCCACCAGTTCGAGACGCTGCCTGTCATCGGCGAGACGGCGCACCACTAAACCGCATTCGCGCCGCCGCCTCGGGACCATTTTCGGGGCGGCGCCCGGACACGGTTTTATGCTCTGGTTTACGCAGGCCTCGCTTTTTGGAGGCCTGCGGGTGTATGGGCCCGGAACCATGACCACCACGAGTCCTTCTTCGACGGCCGCGACCTCGCTTCCGGCCGACTGGCGCGACCTGATCGCGCTGACCAAGCCGCGCGTCATCAGTCTTGTGATCTTCACCGGCCTGTGCGGGCTGCTGGCCGCGCCCGGAGCCATCCACCCGGTATTAGGCTTCACCGCGATCCTGTGCATCGCCATGGGGGCAGGCGGTGCCGCTGCGCTCAACCAGTGGTGGGAGGCGGACCTCGACGCGGGCATGAAGCGCACGGCGAATCGTCCGCTGCCGCAAGGCCGGCTCGATCGCACAACCGCGCGTGATTTCGCGGGCGTGCTCTGCGCGGTTTCGGTCTTCCTGATGGGTTTTGCAGTCGGCTGGCTGCCGGCGGCGATCCTTGCCATCTCGATCTTCTATTATTCCGTCGTCTACACGATCTGGCTCAAGCCGCGCACGCCCCAGAATATCGTCATCGGCGGTGGTGCAGGCGCTTTCCCGCCGCTGATCGGCTGGGTCGCGGTGACCGGCCATGTTACCATGATGCCGGTACTGCTGTTCGCGATCATCTTCTTCTGGACGCCGCCGCACTTCTGGGCGCTGGCCCTGTTCGTGAAGAGTGACTACGCCAAGGTCGGCATTCCGATGATGCCGGTCGTGGCCGGCGAAAAGTCGACCCGCCGCCAGATCCTGGCCTATGCCGTACTGCTGCTGCCGCTGACGGCGGCGCCCTGGTGGATCGGTGGGACCGGCGCTTTCTACGGCATTTCCGCGCTGGTGCTGTCCGGCCTGTTCCTGCTCCTGTCGATCCGCGTGGGTCTGCGCGAACGCGACGGGGCCGAGGACAGGATGAAGCCGGAGAAGCAGCTTTTCGCTTATTCGATTCTCTACCTCTTCGTGCTGTTCGCGGCACTGGTGGTGGATCGCTTCATCATGCTTTGAGGAGAGGACATGACGCAGCCCAGCAAGACGGAGCCCGTGCAGGGCGAGGTCGTCCAGCCTGATCCGCGCACGCCTGAAGAAATTCGCCGCAGCCGCAACAAGGTGCTCGGCCTCAGTCTGGCGGCTTTTGTGGTACTGGTGTTCCTGATTTCCATCGCGAAGATGGGCTGATGTCCGGGGTGGCAGGCGAGGGGAAGGGGACGCGCAGCAATCGGCGTGTTGCGTTCATCGCCCTGTCGATGGCGGTAGGAATGCTGGGGCTGGGGTTCGCCTCGGTGCCGCTTTACCGGATCTTCTGCCAGGTGACTGGTTATGGCGGTACCACCCGCCGGGTCGACGAGGCGCAGGCCGCCGCTGTCCAGGGTGTGGGCAAGACGATGTCGATCCGCTTCGACGCCAATGTCGAGCGCGGCATGCCCTGGCAGTTCAAGCCGCTCCAGCGTACCGATACGGTGACCATCGGCGAGCGCGACATGGCGCTGTTCTGGGCGAAGAACGATTCCGGCAAGGTCATCACCGGTACTGCCAGCTTCAACGTGGAGCCCGAGCAGGCGGCGCGCTACTTCAACAAGATCCAGTGCTTCTGCTTCACTTCGCAGACCCTGCAGCCGGGGGAGGCCGTGAAGATGCCGGTGATCTATTACGTCGATCCGGCCATCCTGAACGATCCCGACAACAAGGACGTGCAGCAGATCACGCTGAGCTACACCTTCCACGTTACCGGCATCGCCGATGCGACGGCGGGCGATGCGAAGGCACTGGACCGCAAGCAAACGGGCGGTTAAGGCTTTGCCCAAGAAATAAATCACGGGGGGGAACCAAGCTCCCCCGCAAAGATTCGAACAGGCAGATTCGAGCAACGGGGACGAAGGCGCCATGGCCGGTACCAAGAACCACGACTATCACATCCTTCCGCCGGACATCGCGCCGCTGGCGACCACGATCGGCGCATTGACGTTCACCACCGGCATGGTGCTGTTCATGCACAAGATGCCGGGCGGGGCCTTCGTGCCATGGCTCGGCCTGGCGATCCTGCTGGCCTCGATGTTCATGTGGTTCTCGAAGATCGTGGGCGAGGCCCATGCCGGCGATCATACGCCGGTGGTGCAGTTGCACCAGCGCTACGGCATGATCCTGTTCATCGCCTCGGAAGTGATGTTTTTCGTCGGCTGGTTCTGGGCCTTCTTCGATTTCTCGCTGTTCCCCTCGACCATCGCCGAGGTGGTGGGCGGTCAGTGGCCGCCCAAGGCGATCGAGGCGGTCATGGATCCTTTCGCGCTGCCGCTGCTCAACACGCTGATCCTGCTGTGCTCGGGCACCACGGTGACCTGGGCGCACCATTCGCTGATCCATGGCGATCGTGACGGCCTGAAGAAGGGCCTCTGGGCGACGATCCTCCTTGGCCTGCTGTTCTCCACCATCCAGGCTTACGAGTATCTCCACGCCCCGTTCCCCTTCGGCCAGAACACTTATGGTTCGGCCTTCTACATGGCGACGGGTTTCCACGGCTTCCACGTGATCGTCGGCACCATCATGCTGATCGTCTGCCTGAAGCGCGCCTACAACGGCGATTTCACGCCGCGCCAGCACTTCGGGTTCGAGGCGGCGGCGTGGTACTGGCACTTCGTCGACGTCGTGTGGCTGTTCCTGTTTGTCGCCGTCTACGTCTGGGGCGGCTGGGGTTATCCTACGCACTGAGGCTGACTCACTGATCCTTCGCAAGGATCGCACCCATTTCGAAAGGGCAGCCGGAGTGATGCTTCGGCTGCCCTTCTCGCATCAGGACACCCGGCAAATGCCCCGCATCCCCATCCTGCCTACGCTGATCGTCCTCGCCGCCGTCGCGGTCATGGTGAAGCTGGGCTTCTGGCAGCTCGATCGGTTGCAGCAGAAGGAAGCTCTGCTTCGCGAATATGCCTTCGCCAGGGCCAGCCCGCAGGTTGTCGATTTCGAGCACGACCTGCTTGTGGACGGCCCGGGCTTGTACGGAAAGGTAGCGCTCGACTGCACGAAGGTAGGCCCCGACCAACCTCTTGCCGGACGAAATGCTCATGGCGAACCCGGTTGGGCGCACCAGTTCGATTGCGCCTTTCCGATGCGTCTCAAAGGGGAGGCCCACCGCAACGTCGTCATCGGCTGGAGCAATTCGCCTGCCGTGGTCGAATGGCACGGCGGCCGCGTCGTAGGCACGCTTTCCCCGGACAGGGACCATGGCGAGCGCGTGATCGCCGATCCGCCGCTCGGCGGACTGGCTGCCAATGCCAAGCCCGACCCTTCCGAAATTCCCAACAACCACCTCGCTTACGCCGTCCAGTGGTTCCTTTTTGCCGCCACGGCGCTGGTGATTTACGGGCTGGCTTTGCTGAAGCGGGGGCGCAAGTAATGAAGGAATATCGGGAATTCGCCTGGTCCCGTCATGCCGGCGTAACCGCAGGGAACGGATGACGGGAGCGGGGAGCGGGAGCAAGGGGCTGGCTTCGATCCTGTTCCGGGCCGCAGGGTAAGCCCGCAGCGATCCTTTTTCCCGGCGGCCCAGCTTCTTCCCCCTTTAGGAATTGTTCGCGCGCCAGCCCAACGACAGGCTTTTCATTTCGCGTCCCTGCGGCTAACCGCGCGGGCATGGACTATATCAGCACCCGCGGCAGCGCACCGGCGCTCGACTTCGAAGGCGCCACGCTCGCCGGTCTCGCATCCGACGGCGGCCTCTATGTGCCGCGGGAGTGGCCGCGCTTCTCGGCCGACGAGATCGCTGCGATGGCGGGGCTGCCCTATGCCGAACTGGCCGCCAAGGTCATGTTCCCCTTTGTCGAGGGCAGCCTGACCTACGACCGCCTACTGGAACTGACCACACAGGCCTACGGCCGCTTCGCCCACAAGGCGGTGACGCCGCTCAAGCAATTGGACGAGCAGCAGTGGGTGCTGGAACTGTTCCACGGCCCGACGCTCGCGTTCAAGGACGTCGCGCTGCAACTGCTGGGCCTGCTCTTCGAGGAATTCCTCGGCCGTTCGGAGCGTAACCTGACCATCGTCGGCGCGACCTCAGGCGATACCGGTTCGGCGGCGATCGACGCGGTGGCGGGCCGTGCCAAGGTCGATATCTTCATGCTGCACCCCAAGGGCCGCGTGTCCGACGTGCAGCGCCGCCAGATGACCACGGTGCTGGCGCCCAACGTCCACAACATCGCCATCGACGGCTCGTTCGACGACGCGCAGGCGACCGTGAAGCGCATGTTCAACGACAAGGCGATGACCGATCGCTTCGCCATCGGCGCGGTGAACTCGATCAACTGGGCGCGCCTGATGGCGCAGGTGGTCTATTACTTCGCCGCTGGACTCCAGTTGGGCGCGCCGCACCGCAAGGTTGCCTTCTCGGTGCCGACCGGAAACTTCGGCGATGTCTTCGCCGGATATGTCGCCGCGCAGATGGGCCTGCCGGTCGAGAAGCTGATCGTTGCCACCAACGTCAACGACATCCTTCACCGCGCGCTGGCAGACGGCGACTACTCGCAGGGCACGGTAACGCCGACCGCGGCGCCCTCGATGGACATCCAGGTTTCGTCGAACTTCGAACGCCTGCTGTTCGACCTCGGCGGCCGTGACGGCAAGGCGCTGGCCGAGCAGATGGCCGGGTTCGAGGCGACCAAGGCCATGCAACTGACCAATGCGCAGCGGGAAGGCGCCGCCGCGCTGTTCTCGTCGGCCCGCACCGACGCCGACGAAATGGCCCAGGCTATCCGCTGGGCCTGGGAGAACTGCGGCGAGCTGATCGATCCGCACACCGCCTGCGGTCTGTTTGCCGCCCGCACCGCCGGTATCGATGCCAAGGTTCCGATCGTCACGCTGGCGACCGCGCATCCGGCCAAGTTCCCCGATGCGGTCGAGCGCGCAACCGGGCAGCGCTCGGGCCTGCCTGCACGCGTCGGCGACCTGTTCGAACGTGAGGAGAAGTGCGTCGACCTGACCGGCGACTACGAATCGATCGCCGATTTCGTGGCCCAGCACGCGAGCCCGAAGATCTGATGGCACGCCTGGAAACCCAACCCGTCATCCTCGCCGGAGAGGGCTGGGACGATTATGGCCTTGTCGATTCGGGGCACGGTCGCAAGCTGGAGCGCTATGGCGACTACCGCTTCGTGCGCCCCGAACCGCAGGCGATGTGGACCCCGCGCCTTGAAAACTGGGACGCGCACGGTGAATTCGTACCCGGATCGGACGAGGACGGCGGTGGCAGGTGGCAGTTCGACAAGCCGGTGCCGCGCGAAGGCTGGCCGCTCTCGTGGAACGAAGTCAGATTCACCGCGCAGTGCACGCCGTTCCGCCATCTCGGCTTCTTCCCGGACATGGCGCCGGTGTGGGACTGGATGCGCGAAATGCTTGCGGGCAGGAGCGATGCCAACACGCTGAACCTGTTCGGCTATACCGGGGTCGGCACCATGGCGCTTTCGGCGCATGGGCCGGTGACGCACGTCGATGCCTCGAAGAAGTCGGTCGGTCAGGCGCGCGAGAACGCGGCGCTGGCGGGCCTGGAGGATCGCCCGGTCCGCTGGCTGATCGACGATGCCGCCAAGTTTGCCGCGCGCGAAGTGCGCCGGGGCAAGCGTTATGACGGCATCATCCTCGATCCGCCCAAGTTCGGCCGTGGTCCCACCGGCGAGACATGGCGTCTGGAAGAGAACCTGCCCGGCCTGCTGGCCGATTGCCGCCAGTTGCTCGACGCCGACAGCAAGTTCCTGTTCCTCACCGTCTATGCCGTGCGCATGTCTTCGCTGGCGCTGGCCGGGCTGATGGAGGAACTGTTCCGCGACCTGCCCGGAACCATCGAGCACGGCGACCTTTCGGTGCGCGAGGACCGCATCTCGGAAAATGGGGGCCGCTTGCTGCCGACGGCAATCTTCGCACGCTGGCGCAATAACGGCTAAGGGCCTGAGCCATGACCGCCATCACCGATTCGCTTATCCTCGAAGTCGCCGATTTCGAACACGACGTTCTCACCGGGATCTACTCGGAAGAGACCGGTAAGCCGCAGCCCCTGCGCTTCACCATCCAGGTCTCGATGAAGCCGATCGACCGCTACACGCCCGACACGCCGCTGACCGAGAGCAAGAACTACATGGATCTCAAGTTCGCGGCCAGCGATGCGCTGCCCGCCGGGGTCCATTTCAAGCTGATCGAGGCGGTGGCCGATCACGTCTGCGAGACTTTGTTCCTGCAGGACGCGCGGATCACCGCGGTGACGGTGAAGATCGTCAAGCTCGCCATTGCCGAAGCGGGCGAGAAGATCGGCATCACGCTCACCCGGCAGCGCCGCTGAGCCATGATCCTGCGCGTAGGGCCCCTGGCGGTGAATCCGCTCGATGCCGCCGCGCAGTTCCATGCCGAGGTCCTGCCTGCCGCCCGCGCTGCCTTGCAGGGCGGTGAGGAGCTGACGCTGGTGTTTGCGCCTGCCGATCATACCCACCGGGGCTGGCGCCTTGCCGTCGTGCAGGAGCTGGCCCGCGATCATGCCCCTCTCAGGGTCAATGCGCTGTGCGGCGGGGACGAGCAGGCCATCGTCGCGGCGGCGGATTGGCTGGGCCGGGCACCGGGCGTCACCGGGCAATACCTTCCGCTTGATGCGAAGGGCGCGGGGGCCTTAGTATAGCCCCAGCCATGAGCCTCGCACCGCCCCTCGTCGACCAGTTCCAACGCCGCATCACCTACTTGCGGCTTTCGGTGACCGATCGCTGCGACTTGCGCTGCTCCTACTGCATGCCCGAGCGGATGGCCTTTCTGCCCAGGAAGGACGTGCTCAGCCTTGAGGAACTGCACAAGCTCTCGCTCGGCTTCATCGCTCGGGGCGTGACCAGGCTCAGGCTCACCGGCGGCGAACCGCTGGTGCGGCGCGATGCGATCGAGTTGGTTCGCGCGCTGGGCCGCAAGCTCGGTGATGGCCTGGAGGAACTGACCCTCACCACCAACGGCACCCGCCTGGCCGAATTTGCCGACGATCTCGCCGCGGCTGGCGTGCGGCGGATCAACGTATCGCTCGACACGCTGGACCGCGCGACGTTCGCGCGCATCACCCGCCGGGATTCGCTGCCCCAGGTGCTTGAGGGGCTGGCGGCCGCCAAGGCGGCGGGGATCGCCGTGAAGCTGAATACCGTCGCTCTCAAGGGGCTGAACGAACAGCATATCCCTGAAATCGTCGGCTGGGCGCACGGGCAGGGCTTTGACGCCACGCTGATCGAGGTCATGCCGCTGGGCGAGGTCGAGGAAGACCGCATCGACCATTACCTGCCGCTGCCGGCGGTACGCGATGATCTCGAGCGACGCTGGACGCTGACGCCGAGCGGCCACCGCACCGGCGGCCCGGCGCGCTATTTCGATGTGGTGGAAACTGGTGGCCGGATCGGTTTCATCACACCGCTCACCGGGAACTTCTGCGAGAGCTGCAACCGCATCCGCGTCACCGCGACCGGGCAGCTCTATGCTTGCCTTGGTGGCAGCGAGCGGGTGGACCTGCGCGCTGCGCTGCGCAGCGCGGATCCCGACACTGCGCTCGGTGCCGCGTTTGACGCGGCAATGCGGATCAAGCCGGAACGCCACCACTTCGCCATCGACAGGCGCGGCGCCGCCCCGGCGCTGGCACGCCACATGTCGATGACGGGAGGCTGAGAATGCAGGCAAGACTGGTGTTCCTCGGCCGTCTCGAGGACCTTGCAGGCGGGGCAGACCATGACCTGGCCGCCAGCGCGCCGCTGGACTGGTATGACGTGCTCGGCTGGCTGGGCGATCATTTCGTGCCGGAACTGGCCGATACCGTGGCTGGGGATAAAGTCCGGGTGGCGGTGAACGGTGCGCTGCTGGGCGACAAGCACGCGCTGGTGCTGGCCGATGGCGACGAACTCGCGTTCCTTCCGCCGGTCTCGGGAGGCTGAGGTGGACAGCCAGGTCCGCCTGCTGACCGCGCCGTTCGATCCCGCCGCCCTGCTGGCCGCGTTCACGGCGGGCCTGCCCCATGCCGGCGGGGTCGTCAGTTTCCTCGGCCAGGTACGGGCGGGCGAGGGGGTGGAGGCGCTCGAACTTCGGCATTACGAACCGCTGACGCTTCCGGCCATGCGTGACCTTGCGGCGCGCGTGCGCGGGCGCTGGGATATTGACGGTTTGCTGATCGTCCATCGCAGCGGCGAGATGGGCCCGGCCGAGCCGATCGTGCTGGTCGCCGCCGCCGCGCGCCATCGCCGCGATGCTTTTGCCGCTGCGGACTTCGCGATGGATCACCTCAAGAGCGAATCGTGGTTCTGGAAGCGCGAGAAGCACGGCGGGATCTGGCACTGGATCGAGCCGCGCGAGCAGGATTTCGAGGACATCGCCCGCTGGGGGTGAAGCGGCGCGCGCAAATGGCGACTGCGTTTGATTCGCATCAATGAAGCCCGGCTTCTCCTGCTGCATTGCCGTGGCAGGAGATCATCGCCATGACACAGCGGCTCAGTCAGCAACAGGTTCGAGACCTCATCGTCGATGCGCCGAGACGTGTCGTCGGCGAGCGCGCAAGTGCAGCGCCTGGCCCCGTCCATGTCGCCGCCGCGGCCGTCTATCTTGCTTTCATCGGGCTCGTGGCCGGCCTGTTCCTGCGTCCGGAACTGGCCCTGCCGATGGTGACGTTTGCCGGCCTGCTTGTCGCGGGCCTCGGATTTGCCGCTGCCTGGACAAGGCGGGCGGCAAGTCGGCGCAGCAATGCCGCCTGGGCAGCAGTGGGCGTGACGGGAATGGAACTCTGAGTGCAAGGGCGGCGACAGGCGGGACGACCATCTGCGGTCCTCTTCTTTCCTGTGCTGATCCTGGGATGAGGGCAGGCCGTCTGCCCTGATCGTCGCCTGATCGGCTCGTGGCCCCGGCCGGGGGGCTTCTAGGAGCTGCGAACCGATCGCGCTTGGATGACCCCTCCCCCATCACGGGGGAGGGGTCTTTTTTTGTGTTTATGAGTTTACGGCCTAGCTGCCGAGACGGCCATCGAGCCGGGCGATCGCGTCATCCTGCGCCGCAACCAGCGACTGCACCTGTTCGCGGGCGGCGCCAATGCTTCTGGCGCTGGGCGATTCCTCGACCGGGGCGGCATCGCGGGCATCGGCATACATCGTGTCGAGTTCACCGAGCGCGGCGATCGCCGGATCGCGGCTTGCCTGCAAGGCGGAGACCGCAGCCTGCGCGGTCAGCCAGGCATCGCCGCTGCGGGCCGAACCGGCGGCGGACACCGCCCGCTCGGCGGCCGCGCGCCGTGCGGCGAACTGGCCGTCGGCCTGGCGGGCGGCGGCCAGCAGGCCATCGATTCGCGTCGTGAGGTCGGCGCTGGCGGGCGGCAGCGGGGCGGGAGGCGCATCGGCATCGGGAGTGACGGGCGTGGCCCGTTCGACCGGCCGGACGGCGAGCGAGGGATAGTGGCCGGCGGAGGAGCAGGCGGCGAGGCCTGCGCCAAGGAAGAGCGGCAGCAAGCGGACTTTTGCGCGGATCATGAATGTGCCATAGCACGCGCAGGGACAATCGCGAGTGGCAATTGCGCGGGATGGCTGTCGGCGGTGGTCGGCGCACCGTGCGATCCCCGGCGGCGCGAGAGTCGTATTAGAGTCGTATTTCCGGGCTTTCCCGGCCAAGTCCTCGGTTGACACGAATCGGCGGTTGCCCTAACGGCACCACTCTTTCCGGGACCTCGTTCATGAACGGGGCTCGGCGCGTCGCCCGCAAGGCTCCACGGTTCCTCGTCGGACCTGAGCGGCCGGGGCAAGTTTGTTTCGGCCCATCACGGGCACACATAGAGATTAGGTAAGGGCACCATGTTCGCAGTTGTGCGCACGGGCGGCAAGCAGTACCGGGTTGCCGCCGGAGACAAGATCGCGGTTGAAAAGCTGGCTGGTGAAGCCGGTGAGACCATCACGCTGGGCGACGTTCTGCTCGCCGGCAACGACGGCGAAGTCCTCGACGCCGCGAAGGTTTCGGTTTCGGCCGAAATCATCGCCCAGGCCAAGAGCGAAAAGGTCGTGGTGTTCAAGAAGCGCCGCCGCCACAACTATCGTCGCAAGAACGGCCACCGCCAGCAGCTCACGCTGCTGCGCATCGTGTCGGTCGCCTGAGCCAAAGATCGGAAGGACTGAACAATGGCACATAAGAAAGCTGGCGGTTCGTCGCGTAACGGTCGCGACTCTGCAGGCCGCCGTCTTGGCGTGAAGAAGTTCGGCGGTCAGGAAGTGATCGGCGGCAACATCATCATTCGTCAGCGCGGCACCCGCGTGTACCCGGGCGTGAACGTCGGCATGGGCAAGGATCACACCCTGTTCGCCACCGCCGAAGGTCGCGTGCGCTTCCACGACGGCAAACTCGGCCGCAAGTACGTCTCGGTAGACGTGATGGCTGAAGCCGCCGAATAATCGGATGGTCGATAAAAGGGCCATCCCGACGGGATGGTCCCGCCGATCCGCTCGGATCGGCTGAACGAGGGAGAGGGGCCAGCCCGTCTCCCTCTTTTCGTGTCTCCCTCTCGCACAGTCCGCGTTCGAGCCGGCTCGAATCTCGCCCATTTTTCCGCAAAATGTGCCTGATTTCCGCCAATTGGCCGTCCGCGTAATCGCAATGTCACGCGTCCTGTCTATGAAGGATGCGGGGCTGATGAGTGGAGATACGTTATGTTCATTCGCAGCGAACGCCTGTTCCTGCGGCCTGGCTGGCCCGAGGACAGCGCCGAGCTTCTGGCATTGATCGCCGACAAGTCCGTCGTGCGCAACCTTGCCCGCGCACCCTGGCCTTATACCGCTGACGATGCGCGCCGTTTCCTCGAGGCACCGCAGGATCGCCTGCTGCCGCGTTTCCTGATCACCCAGCCCGGTGCCGAGGGTGCGCGGCTGCTCGGCTGCGTCGGTCTCGCCGAAATCGAGGGTGAGGTCAGCCTCGGTTACTGGATCGCACGCGACCAGTGGGGGCAGGGTTTTGCCAGCGAGGCGGTAGGCGCGGTGCTTGTGCTGGCCCGCTCGATCGGTCATCGCCGCATCGTCGCCAGCCACTTCGTCGACAACCCGGGTTCGGGCCGCGTGCTCGAAAAGGCCGGTTTCGAGCGCACCGGACGAATCGTCGAACGGTTCAGCGCGGGGCGCGGCATAGCCTTCCCCGCGCGCGAATATGCGCTGGAGTTCGGTGAGCCCTGCGACTGTGACGACGGTGGCAATGGGGACGGTGACGGCAAGGCCGGCATTTCGGCTTCGCGAATGTCGCTGCCGGGCATGAGCGCGCGCCGGCGCGCAGCCTGAATCTTCAGGACATTCCGTTTTCCTGACAGGGCCTTGCCCGGGACATCCCGGGCAGGGCCCCTTCGTTTGGGGCACTAATGGGAACAGCCCGGAGATCCTCCGGAGCCGAATCTTAATCCGTGCTCCCCAACTTCGCCGGTGTCGATTCCGTGGCACGTCCTGGCCGGAACGGCGCAAAGTGCGTGCATGGACCCGTCCGCTCATGCATGATGGCATCCGCGAGACCAGAAATACGGAGAACCGTGTCATGTTCGTCCGCACGGAGAGGCTTTTCCTGAGGCCGGGCTGGCCTGAGGATCTAGATGAACTTGTCACTGCGATTTCGGAAGCGATCTCGCGGGAGACGGCGGATAGCCGAATCGGCGACGCGACCCTGCCGCGTACGGCCAAGGCGATCCGCGATTACCTGATGCGTGCCCGGGATCCGCGGCTGCCGCACTTCTTTGTCTACTTGCGCGCGCCGGACGGGGCGAAGCTGGTCGGCGGGATCGGCCTTGGCCGGTTCGATGGCGAAGTGGAGATGGGATACTGGATCGCGCCGCCCTACCGGGGCCAGGGTTACGCGCGCGAAGCGGTGCGCGCACTGCTCGATCAGGCACGGGCCTTGGGGCACCGGCGGGTCATGGCCAGCTATTTCGAGGGCGACGGGCCAGGCTCTGCAGGCAGCGGCGCCATTCCGGCTGCCCGCAGCGTGCTGGAGGCTACCGGCTTTTGTGACAGCGGCGAGGTGCGGGAACGGTTCAGCCCGGTGCAGGGTTCGCCGATGCTGGCGCGGATCTTCGTGGCCGAACTGGGCGGCAACGCCAGCCTGCGACTGGTCGCCTCGCGGCGGACGGGGCTCGCCGCGGGCATGCCGGGCGCGCGTTTGCTCAACTGAACGCGGGGCTCATTCCTCGTCGGTGGCGAGCGGCAGCCAATGGGGGGCAAGCGCTGCGTCGATGTCCTCTACCCGCAGGTGGTCCACTGCAAGGCCGAGTTCGGGATAGGCGGCGCGGCGGCGCTTCTCGTCCGAGCGGGCCAGCGGCACCACGACCAGGCGGCGGTTGACCTTCTGGCGCCAGTTCATCCGCGCGGTGTTTTCCTGGCCGACGTAGCAGCCCTTGGTGAAGCTGACCCCGTTCAGTTCGACGGCATTGCATTCGAGCCAGAGCGTCTCGCCCTCGCCCAGTTCTGCGCGGCCTTCGGGCACGCCGATGCGCAGCCTATGCAGCCGCCAGGCCGAATCCGCGCCGGCTTCGTGTTCGGCCGGGTCCATCTCGTCGATCCGGCCGACCCAGCGTTCGCCCAGCGCGGAAAGACGCGGATCGGGAGCGGCGCCGTCGCCCAGGTGCGGGCGCCAGTGGACCGAGAGGCGTTCCTCGCGGGCGATGTCGATGGCGCGGCGCAGACGGTACATCGACAGGCGCTTGACCAGCGCGTCGGCATGTTCGGCCTCGCAGTCGATCAGCAGGTCATTGCCCGAGGGCCAGACGATGAAATCGAACAGTGCCTTGCCTTGCGGGGTGAGCAGCGCCGCCCAGGTGGGAAGCTGCGCCTTCACGTCGGCGGTCACCAGCCCCTGAAGGAAGTCGGCAACGTCTTCTTGCGAATCGGCACGGGGGGAAAGCCGGATCACGGCGCGGTCGAACAGGCGGCTGGCGGTCATGCGCGATAAGTGGGGGAACGGCTGCGGATCCGCAAGGCGCCGGTTCCGGCAAATCGGAGGCAATCGAAATTTGGCGGGCAAAGGGCGCGGTCGATCAAGACCAGGGCGGGGAAGCACGGCAAGCAAGGCAGGATGACTGTTCCAGATAATGGAATAGTTCCGTCGAAATTATCATGATTTCCCGATGGCCGATCACCGGCTATCTCTCCATCCAAGAATTCCACCTCTCTCCCAAGGATACCCGATATGACCGGACGCATTGCCAATCCCAAGGTCGAGAAGCTGATCGTCGATCGCTGGTCGCCGCGCGCCTTCGATGGCAGCGAGATCCCGCAGGAAGACCTCGACGTGATCTTCGAAGCCGGTGGCTGGGCGCCTTCGGCCTATAACGTGCAGCCCTGGACCTTCCTCTATGCGAGGAAGGGCGATGCAAACTGGGACCTGTTCCTCGCGCAACTGATCGAGTTCAACCAGGGCTGGGCGAAGGATGCCTCGGCGCTCGTGTTTGTCGTCTCGGACAGCCAGATGCGTTCGGACAAGGGTAACTCGACCAACCACAGCCACAGTTTCGATGCCGGTGCGGCCTGGGCGCTGGCGGCACTGCAGGCGCAGGCACTCGGCTACCACACCCATGGCATGACCGGCCTGAAGTTCGGTGAAGCCGAAGCGGCGCTGGGCATCCCGGCCGATCACCGGCTCGAGGCCGCCTTTGCCATCGGCAAGATCGGCGACAAGTCGAGCCTGCCCGAATTCCTGCAGGAGCGTGAAGTGGCCAGCAGCCGCAAGCCGGTGGCCGAGATCGCCAAGGCCGGCACTTTTGCCTGAATGAGATCGGCCTGATTTCCCCCCGATCAGGTTGACGGCGCCTCATCCTCCTCCCTCGCGCGGGGCGCCTCGTGAGCCCGGTCCGCTTCCTCGTCATCGATCAGGGCGGACCGGGCTTCTTCGTTTGGGAGGATCAGAAGCCCATCTTGAGGTTGAACATGACCCGGTTGCTGACGACCCCGCCGGGCATCGCGACCGAACTCATGTCGACACCGGCGGTGGTTCCCGGCGCGATCTGCCGTTCCGCGCGGCCAAGGCCCTCGGTCACGACATAAGTGTCGGGCAGCGGCCGAAGCCGGTCGGCCTCGGGATCCGGGGCGCAGACAACGATTTCCCCCGGCTTGCCTACCGGGCATCGGCGCGGAACGACGATCAGCGAGGTGCTCTCTTCTCCGCGCAGCCTGGCAAGGTCGAAGGAATCAAGCGATTGTTCGGCGGCCATGGGCGGCGGCACGGCGGGTTGATCGGCGGGGGGCATGGGGCACGCACTCCTGCAGGCGGGTCCCGGTCGGGATGCAGCATGCAACCATCTGATCGTGGCGGATTTGCGGCAGTTGCACAGTCCCGGTTGTCACCGTGAAACGATCTCTTCCATGGTCAGGCGAGCGGGATTGGACCATAGGCGCCGCTTGCGGCCTCTTGCATGGGGCAGGACAAGGATCACGCGGGCCATGGCGCAAGGCAGCATCATCACCAGCCCCACGGGCGGCAAACGCAGGCTCGGCCCTTACCGCGGCGCCTTGGGGGCCCTTTTCGGCATCGCCGCCGCCGGGGCGCTGACGCGGCTGCTGCAAAGTGGCTACGATCCGGCGCTGCCGTTCCTCGTCGCGCCGCTGGGCGCCTCCGCGGTGCTGGTTTTTGCGGTGCCGGCCAGTCCGCTGGCGCAGCCCTGGCCGGTATTGGGCGGAAACCTGATCTCGGCCTTGGTCGGACTGGTCTTGGGGCATCTCCTCGGCGATCCGTGGCTGGCGGGTAGCCTGGCCGTTGCCGGCGCCATCGCGGTGATGACGCTGACCCGCAGTTTGCATCCGCCGGGCGGTGCCTGCGCGCTGCTCTGCGCGCTCGGCGCGACGGGGACACCGGCCTGGGGCTGGGCGCATCTGCTGCCGATCGCGGTCAACGTGGTGACGCTTTGCGTGATCGGCTGGATCTACAACAACGCCACCGACCATCCCTGGCCGCACCGCGCGCCGCCGGTCACGCACCAGCCCGGCGAGCCCTACAGGCGCGAGGATATCGACATATTGCTCGCCGAGTGGGAGGAAACGCTCGATGTCGAGGCCGAGGATCTCGACGCATTTGTGCAGGAATTGCTGAAGCGAGGCCGGGCCTCGGCGTGACCGGTCAGGCCGTCGCCGCAGTCCGGCGGCGGCGCAGCAGGTCCCAGCAGAAGATCGCGATGGCGGTCCAGATGAACAGGAAGCACAGCAACTGCGAGGACTGGAATGGCTCGTGGAACGCGATCAGGCCCATCAGGAACACACCGGTGGGCGTGATGAACTGGATGAAGCCCAGCAGCGAGAAGTCCAGCTTGCGCGCGGCCGAGGCGAACAGCAGCAGCGGGACGCCGGTGATCGGGCCGGCGCAGGCCAGCAGCAGATCGATGCGCAGCGATGAGCCCATCGCAAGGCCCGCCCCGCTTGCCACCTGCCAGGCGAGCACGCCGATGGCCGGGATCAGCAGGACCAGAGTCTCCACGGTCAGGCCGGGCAGGGCCGTGACGGGGGCCAGCTTGCGGGTGAGGCCGTAGCCCGCGAAGCTGAGCGCCAGGCTCAGGCTGATCCACAAGGTGTCGACCGCCCCCTTCGCCAGCATCGCGACGCCGATCGCCGCCAGCGCCATCGCCAGCCACTGCAGGCGCGACAGCTTCTCGCGCAGGAAGATGGTGGCGGCCAGCACGTTGACCAGCGGATTGATGTAGTAGCCGAGGCTGGCTGCCAGAATGTGACCGCTGGCAACCGCGATCACGTAGATAGACCAGTTGATGCCGATCAGCAGGCCGCTCAGTGCCAGCGCGCCGAGGATGCGCGGGGTGGTCAGTGCCGCGCGCAGTTCCGTACCCTGTTTCAGCACCGCGATCGTCAGCAGGCAGAACGGGAGCGTGAACAGGATGCGCCAGGCCACCACCTCGAAGGCCGAAACCTCGTGCAGCGCCGCGAAATAGAGCGGGAACAGGCACCAGACGAAGTAGGCGCCCAGCGCCTGCGCAAGACCGCCGGAGCGACGCGGTAGGGTATTCGGCATGAAAACGGGGCCCCGAGGCAGGAGTGCATGGGTGCGATAGGGGCGCCCACGGAGGCGGGCAAGCGGTTCGTCGCATCATGGGGCTCGCCTCGTCGATATCTCCGATCCTGACAGCCGCGTTGCAGTGCGTTCAGGTTGGTTGGCTTAAAGATGAATGCATGCAGCGGAACACGGGTAGCGACTGCCCTCCGCCGGACTGAAGGAGAATGACAATGCGCGTACTGACCAAGGCCACTGCCCTTGCCGTCGCGACCGTCTCGCTGGCGGGTGCGATGCCGGCTCTGGCGGCTCCGACGTTTCATGCCAGCAGCGAATTCGTGGCGCCTGGGCAGGAAGTCAATGCCCACAGCCGCGACCGTTACGGGCGCGGAGACTACCGCCGCGGTTATGGCTATCGCAGCGACTACCGTGACGGTTATCGCGGCGAGCCGGTCTATCGCAACACCCGCGTGTGGCGCGGTGACAATGGCCGCTATTACTGCCGCCGCCAGAACGGCACCACCGGCCTCCTGATCGGCGGTGCGGCAGGTGCCCTGCTGGGCCGCGAGGTCGACAACCGGGGTGACCGGACGCTCGGCACCGTGCTTGGCGCCGTAGGCGGCGCTCTGGTCGGCCGCGAGATCGACCGTGGCGGCTCGTCCTGCCGCTAAGCTAACTTCATCTTGCAAGTACCGATTTCCCCCGTGCTGACGGCGAAGCGCGGGGGAAGTCCGCCTGTCTGCTTCGAGGGCCAGCTCTCGGAAAGCGGGTGGAGGGGGCGTCCGCGACCTGGTCGCGGGCGCCCTTTTTCGTGATCGGGCGGTGGTGAAGGGCGGCGCAACCTTCTTGGACGGCTGTTTCCCGTTTTGGGACGCGGGAACGATCCGTCCGCGCGCGCCCTTGCCATTCGCGCCCACCGGAGGAAGGCTTTTCCCGAGCCGGGCACCAGGAGCCAGGGGGATATGTTTCCCACTGCCGGGGCAGGAAAGGGGCACGATGAACAAGGCAACCTCAGGCATCGCGGCGATCACGCTTGCGGCCACGCTCGTGTTGGGCGGCTGCAAGAAGGCCGAGCAGCCGGGCGCGGGCGAGACCGGGGCGGCGCTGGGCGATCAGATCGTGGTCGATCCCGAAGTGACGGGAGGCGCCGGGGAGGCGGGAAATGTCACGCTTTCCCCCGCCAGCCGTGCGCCGCAGGCGGTGGCCGCCGCGCGCAAGAGTGCGGCCGAACTGGCCGGCGGCCTCGCGCCGCTGCCCGATGCGATCAAGGGCAGCGCCGCTGAACTGGCCCAGGCTGCCGCTCAGGCCGCGCAGGCAAGCCCGGCGGCGCGTGCCGCAAGGACCGATTGCAGCGCCAAGGTGCAGTATTCCCGCGACTGGGCGAAAAAGCTGCCGGCAGAATTTCCGCTCTATCCGCAGGGCGCGGTGCAGGAAGCGGCTGGAATCGACGCCGAGGGCTGTGCGCTGCGCGTGGTCAGCTTCGGCACGGCAGTCCCGTCCGAGGATGTGATCGCCTTCTACAACACCATGGCGCGCAAGGGCGGCTATTCGGCCGAGTATCGGCTCGACGGCAGCGACCGCGTGCTGGGCGGGCGCAAGCAGGGGCAGGCCTATGTGGTCTATGCCCGCAAGCAGGCGAACGGCGTGACCGAGGTGGATCTCGTGGTTTCCGGGAAATAGAGCGCTTTGTGATCAGGTGGAATGACCTGATGACCTGGAAACGGCTCTGGCCCGAACTATTTCAACCCAACCCCGATCACCGCGCGCGGCTGTTCCATCTCGCCCGAGGCGACCGGATAGGCGCAGTAATCGGCGGCGTAGTAGCCGCTTGGCCGGTGGTTGCCGGAAAGGCCGATGCCGCCCATCGGCGCGGCATGGCTGGGGCCGGTGGTGGCGCGGTTCCAGTTGATGATTCCGGCGCGGGCATGGGCCCAGAAGCGGTTGTAGTCCTGCGGGGTGCCGCCGATCAGCGAGGCGGCGAGGCCGAAGCGGGTGTTGTTGGCCTCCGCGATTGCCTCGTCGAAATCGTCGACCCGGATAACCTGCAGGATCGGCCCGAACAGTTCGACGTCCGGGCGGTCCTTCAGCGCGGTGGTGTCGATGATCGCGGGGCTCAGGAAGGGCAGGCTCTCGTCCGGGCGGACCAGATGCTTGATCGCCTTCCCGCCGTTGCTGAGCAGGTAGAGGAAACTTTCGGCAAGGCCGTCGGCGGCGGCATTGTCGATCACCGGGCCCATGAACGGGGCGGGCTCGTCGAACGGGGCGCCGACGATGATGCGGTCGGCCAGGGCCTTGATCTCGGCCATCATCGCGTCGTGGAGCGAGGCCTTCACGATCAGCCGCCGGGCTGCCGTGCAGCGCTGGCCGGCGCTGGCGAAAGCTGACTGCACCACCAGCGCGGCGGCGTCGGTGAGCTTGGGGGTGTCCCAGAGCACGATCGGGTTGTTGCCGCCCATTTCCAGCGCGACCATCTTGTCCGGACGGGTGGCAAGGCGCCGGTTGATCGAGATGCCGGTATTGGCCGAGCCGGTGAACAGCACGCCGTCGACACCGTCGCTCGCGACGAGGGCCTGCCCTTCCAGCGGCCCGCCGATGGCAAGCTGCACGACGCCGGCGGGAATGCCGGCGCGGTGAAAGCAGCGCGCCAGCAGTTCGCCGGTCGCCGGGGCTTTCTCGCTCGGCTTGAACACCACCGCGTTGCCGGCGATGAGCGCGGGCACGATATGGGCATTGGGCAAGTGCGCCGGGAAATTGTAGGGGCCAAGCACCAGCAGCACGCCGTGCGGCTTGTGGCGGACCGCCATCGCGCCTTGCAGGGCGCTGTCGAGTTTGCGCTGGCTGGTGCGCTCGGCATAGGCGCGGATCGAGACTTCGACCTTGGCGACCACCGATTCGACCTCGCTGTGCGCCTCCCACAAGGGCTTGCCCACTTCGCGGGCGATCAGCACGGCCAGGTTTTCGGCTTCCTTGCGCACTTCATTGGCGAAGCGGCGCAGCAGTTCCATGCGGGTCGAGAGCGGCTGCGCCGCCCATTCGGGCCAGGCGCGGCGGGCACGATCAACCACCTCGTTGACGTCACACGGCTTGCCGCGCCAGAGTTCGGCCCCGGTGGCAGGTTCGTACGACACGATCAGCGCCTCGTTTGCCGCAGGCGCGGCTATCCGATCGCTGGCGGCCCGGAGGGGCGGAAGAGGGGCCGGAGAGGCCTTGGTTGCGACTGCACCGTCCATTGCGGCAGTAGGTCCGTTATCGGCTGATGGGAGAGTCGGCACAGGCTATGGCACGGCTATCCCTAAGAGGAGCCTAACGAAACATGCCCGGCAGGCTTCGGCGCCGGGCCGAGCAGGCGGCCGAGTTCGCGGATTGCGGCCACTTTTGTATGCAGCGCTGTCCAGTCGTCGCTGTCGTCGATGGCCGACCAGACGCGTTCGACTTCGTCGATGAGGGTGCTGGGCGGGCCGTCCTGCTGCCAGAACGGGTCGTCGGCAGCGGCGGCGGGGCAGCGCCCGGCAAGCAGCGCGTCAAAGGCCTCGTTGCCGCCGGGGCGTGCGCCGCGATGGCGGAAATAGAACATTTCCGGGGCCTCTCCGCTGGCCGCCATGGCTTTTTCGGCGGCCTGGATCAGCGCGACATCCGCTGCGTGATCTCCCTGTTCGACGCCGAGGCGCCAGCAGAACCGGCGTGCCATCGCCTGCTGGTAGAGCGGGGCGAAACGGTCGAGCGCGGCGACCAGCGGCGCGGTATCGGCGAGCAGGCGCAGCGCCACGGCGAGCTGGCCGCAATCCCACAGCACCGCCTCGGGCTGGCGGCCGAAGGCGTAGAGGCCGGAATGGTCGAAATAGGCCGCGGTAAAGGCCGGATCCCAGCGCGGCAACCAGCGCCAGGGGCCGTAGTCGAAACTCTCGCCCGAGATGTTGATGTTGTCGCTGTTGAGCACGCCGTGGACAAAGCCGGCGACCATCCAGGCCGCTGCGGTGTCGGCCATGCGTTCGACCACCTGGTGGAGCAGGACCACCGCGGGCTCATCGCGGCCGGGAACGTTTTCGGGAGGGAGCGGGCCGGGGAAAGTGGCCAGGCAATAGTCGACCAGCGCGGCCATATGCTCGGCATCGTCCAGTGCCAGCAGGCGCTGAAAGCTACCTATCCGCACGTGGCCGTGACTGAGACGCACCAGAGCCGCCGAACGCGTCGGCGAAGGTTCGTCGCCCCGCCAAAGCGCCTCGCCGGTCTCGACCACGGAGAAGGTCTTGCTGGTGTAGACGCCGAGGGCCTCCAGCATTTCGGTGGCGAGGATCTCGCGCACCGCGCCCTTCAGGGTCAGCCGCCCGTCGCCGTCGCGGCTGTAGGGCGTCTGGCCCGAGCCCTTGGTGCCGAGGTCCAGCACGCGCTCCTCGCCATCGAGCATCTGCGCAAAGAGGAAGCCGCGACCGTCGCCGATATTGGGGTTGTACACCCGGAACTGGTGGCCGTGGTAGCGCAGCGCCAGCGGCTGCGGCAGGTTGCCGGGCAGCGGCTCGAAGCGTCCGAAATGGGACAGCCACTGGGCCTCGTCGAACCCGTCGAGGCCCACTGTCCGGGCCCAGCGGTCGTTGCGGAAGCGCAGGATATGATTGGGAAATTGTGCGGCATCGACCGGACTGGCAAGCCAGCCGGCAATTGTCTCGATTCGGGGGGCAGGGCGGTAGGCACTCGCTTGCGGTTCGCTTCGCATGCAGCGATAGTGGCGATGGATGGCCCGTGGATCAAGCCGGGTGCAGGAGGACTCAGGCTTCGCTGATGACGGGTTATGAAGATCGGTTCTGGCAGAGCCGCGACGGTTTGAAGCTGCATTTTCGCGATTACGCCGCTCCGGAAGGGGCTGCGGGCGTGCCGGTGGTCTGCCTGCCGGGGCTGACCCGCAATGCCCGCGATTTCGAGCGTCTGGCCCCGCGCCTGGCGCAGGACCGCCGCGTGATCTGTCCCGACATGCGCGGGCGCGGGGACAGCGAATATGCCCGCGATTCGCAGAGCTACAATCCGGTGCAGTACGGCGAGGACCTGCTGGCGCTGCTGGAACAGGAAGGGATCGAGCGGTTTGCCGCGATCGGCACGTCGCTGGGCGGGCTGATGCTCATGGGGCTTGCCCTGATGATCCCCGAACGGCTGGCCGCTGCGGTGATCAACGATGTCGGCCCCTATCTCGAGCCGGAAGGGATGGAGCGGATCAAGGACTATGTCGGGCAGGGGCGCAGTTTCCCGACCTGGGTCCATGCCGCGCGCGGGATCGAGGGCGCATTGGGCCACGCCTACCCCGGCCGTACGCTCGATTTCTGGATCGGCCTTGCCAAGCGGCTGATGATGCTTTCGGGCAATGGCCGCATGGTCTTCGACTATGACATGAAGATCGCCGAGCCGTTCAATGCCTACGATGTCGACACCCAGCCGGACCTCTGGCCCGCGTGGGAGGCATTGGGGGGCGACAATCGGCCGGTGCTGGTGCTGCGCGGCGAGCTGTCCGACCTGCTGTCGGCGGCGACGCTGGACAAGATGCTGCGCCGCCAGCCCGGGGCCGAGGCGGTGACGGTGCCTGCCGTCGGCCATGCGCCGACGCTCGACGAACCCGAGGCGGTGGAGGCGATCACGGCCCTGCTGGCCCGTGTTGCCTGACGCGCCGGAACGGGAGACCCGGACGATCTTGCGCATCCTGCACCTCCATTCGAGCTTTGCGGCGGGCGGCAAGGAACTGCGCGCGGTGCGGCTGATGAACGCCTTCGGGCGCGTGGCCGCGCACGAGGTGGTCTCGGCGCAGCCGGGCGCGATGGGCGCGGCGGTGGTGATCGACCCGGCGCTCGACGTCGGCTTCCCGCAGGCCTTCCCCAGCCTGCAGGGGCGTCCCACGCCCGCGCGGCTGTGGCAGCTGGCGCAGGCGATGCAGGGCCATGACCTCGTGCTGACCTACAACTGGGGCGCGATGGACGCGGTTCTGGCGCACCGGCTCTATGGCGGTCTGCTGCAATTGCCCCCGCTGGTCCATCACGAGGACGGCTTCAACGAGGACGAGGCGGACGGGCTCAAGACCGCGCGCAATCTCTATCGCCGGATCGCGCTGGCGCGCGCCTCGGCGCTGGTCGTGCCCTCGCGGCGGCTGGAGGGAATCGCGCGGGCGGCCTGGCATCAGCCGGCGCGGCGGCTGCATTTCATTCCCAACGGCATCGACTGCGGCGCCTTCATCGAGCGCCCCCGTCCGGACGTGCTGCCCGGCATCGTCAAAGGCGAGGGCGAGCGCTGGCTGGGCACGCTGGCAGGGCTGCGTCCGGTCAAGGACCTGCCGCGGCTGGTGCGGGCCTTTGCGCCCCTGCCGCAACCGTGGAAGCTGGTGATTCTCGGCGAGGGGCCCGAACGCGGGGCGATTCTGGCCGAAGCCGAGCGACTGGGGCTGGCCGGGCGCGTCCACCTGCCGGGCTTCGTGGCCGATCCCTCGCATGCGGTGGGGTTGTTCGATCTTTTTGCGCTGTCCTCGAAAAGCGAGCAGTTTCCGATCTCGGTCGTCGAGGCGATGGCGGCGGGCTTGCCGGTGGCCGCGCCTGCGGTGGGCGATGTGCCGGACATGGTCGCGGCCGAGAACCGCCCCTACATCGCGGCGGGCGGAGATGAAGCGGGCCTTGCCGATGCCCTCGTCACGCTGGCGCAGGATCCGGCCCTGCGCGCCCGGATCGGCGCGGCCAACCGCGCGCGGGCCCAGGCCGAATACGAGGAAGCCGCCATGATCGCGGCCTACCGGCACGTCTACGGGCAGGCGATGGGGCGGGAAATCCCGTCATGACGCGGGCAGGAACTCCGTTCAGGCAGCCTTCACGCCCGGACGTTCACCCCCCATCATTCCCAGATCGTCGTTGAAAACCCGCCACCATTCGCTAAACAGCCCGGCAACCATTCAGACATCCGCAGAAAGCGCCCGCAAATTGGCCCTGCCTCCTTCCGATAGCACGACTTCCAATTCCGCTTCCGCTCAGCGCCACGCCGCCGAGCAGAACGTCTTCCTGCGCGAGGTCGACGACGCCCTGCGCAGCGACCAGATGGAGGGCTTTTTCAAGCGTTTCGGCCTGCCGCTGCTGGCGGCGGTACTGGTCGGCCTGGCCGCCTTTGCCGGCTGGCTGTTCTGGAAGCACCAGCAGGAGCAGGCCGTCGCGGCCAATTCCGAAGCCATGGTCCAGGCGATCGACGCGCTGAAGTCGCAGAATCTCGACGACGCGAAAAAGAAGCTCCAGCCGATCGCCGACAGCGGCTCGGACGGCAGCGCCACTTCGGCCAGGCTGCTGCTGGCGGGCATCGCGCTCCAGCAGAAGAAGCAGGGCGAGGCGCTCAAGCTCTATGCCCAGGTCGAGAACGACGCCAAGGCGCCGCAGCCGCTGCGTGACCTTGCCGCGATTCGCGGTGTCGCGGCCAATTTCGACGCGATGAAGCCCGCAGACGTGGTGGCCAAGCTCAAGCCTTATGCCGCCCCGGGCAATCCCTGGTTCGGTGCTGCCGGCGAACTGGTCGGCATGGCCTATATCAAGATGAACAAGACCGATCAGGCGGGACCGCTGTTCGCCGCGATCGCCAAGGACGAACAGGTCGAGGACGGGCTGCGCAGCCGTGCGCGCCAGCTGGCCGCGGTGCTGGGCGTCGATGCCGTCGACGATGTCGTCGACGAGAACGGCGAGCCGCTCGCCAAGGCCAAGATCGTGCAGCGGGCGGGCGAAGCCGCCCCCGCGCCTGCCGGAGAATGACAATGTCGGGTGAGAACAATCGCATGAAAACGCGCCGTCAGCTCGGTGTCGCCTCGCTGGTCGCGCTGGCGCTGGTCGCCGGCCTTTCGGGCTGCAAGAGCGATGGCAAGGGCCGCGCCAAGACGCCGACGGTGGGTGAACGCACGCCGATCCTCTCGCGCATCGAGAGCGGTGCCAAGGTCGATCCCTCGCTCGATTCGGTGGCGGTGATCCTGCCGCCGGCCTCGGCCAACAGCGAATGGGCCCAGGGCGGCGGCAATGCCGGCAAGTCCTACGGCCACCTCGCGCTGGCCGACAGCCCCTCGCGCGTCTGGACCGCGCAGATCGCCGGTTCGACCACCCGCCAGCGCCTGGCCGCGGCGCCGGTCGTCAGCGGCGGCAAGCTCTTCGTGATGGATACCGAGGGTGTGGTACACGCCTTCGACGCGCAGAGCGGCGCGCAGCTGTGGACCAAGAGCTTCGCGGTTTCGGGCAATGGCGCCAAGTCGGTGTTCGGCGGCGGCGTCAGTGTCGACGGCAACAAGCTTTACGTCACCACCGGTGTCGGCGAAGTGGCCGCGCTCAATGCCGCGGACGGCAGCCAGATCTGGTCGAAGAAGCCGGGCGGCCCGCTGCGCGGCTCGCCGACGATCGGTTTCAACGCCGTCTACGTCATGAGCCAGGACAACCAGATCTTCGCGCTCAACGATGCCGATGGCGCGGTGCTGTGGAACGAATCCGGCTCGCTCACGCAGTCGGGCGTGTTCGGCGTTGCCGCCCCGGCGGCAGGCCAGGGCACCGTGATCGCGGGTTACGCTTCGGGCGAACTGGTTGCCTACCGGTACGAAAACGGCCGCCAGCTGTGGTCGGACGCGCTTGCGCGCACCTCGATCGCCACCGAAGTGGGCAGCCTCACCGACGTCGACGCGGATCCGATCATCGATCGCGGCCGGGTCTACGCGCTGGGCCAGGGCGGCCGCATGGCCGCCTACGAACTGGTCACCGGCCAGCGTATCTGGGAACTGAACCTTGCCGGCATCTCGACGCCCGCGATCGTGGGTGACTGGCTGTTCACGCTGGACGACCACGCCGAGATCCTCGCGATCGCCCGGACCAGCGGCAAGGTCCGCTGGCTGACGCAGCTGTCGCGCTACCACAACGTCAAGAAGCGCAAGGGCCCGATCTTCTGGGTCGGCCCGGTGCTGGCCGGCAACAAGCTGTGGATCGGCAATTCGCGCGGCGAGCTGGGCACGGTCGATCCGGGTACCGGGGTGTTCTCGAAGTATCTCGATCTCAAGGATCCGATCTCGCTGGCACCGGTCGTCGCCAACCAGACGCTCTACGTGCTCGACGATTCGGGCCTGATCAGCGCCTACCGCTGAGAGCCGGTTCGGACATGGGTCAAAAGGCCGTCGGCACCCCCGGTGCCGGCGGCCTTTTGCGTCCGGTGCGAGTTTTCTGGCGTTTTAACCAATCCGCGCTAGGCCTTGGGCGATGAACACAGCAGCTTCCAGACCGCCCAGCGACGTATCCGCGGGCGTCGGCCTTGTCGGCCTCGCGGCGCTGGCCGTCTGGCTCCTCGTCTGCCGCCAGTGGGCGGACATCGCCGATGCGCTGTCGCTGCCCGGTCCCCACGCGCCGATGAGCGGACCTTATGCCGCCGTGGCCACGCTGCTGTTCACCGGCACGGCGATGAGCCTGTGGTCGCTGCTGGTCGACAAGGTGCACCTTCGCCCCTCGACCGGGATCGACTGGAGCCGCAAGCGGCCGGTCGCGGAAACGGCGGATGTCTCGATCACCAAGCTGGCCGGGCTCTGGGCGACCTGGGCGCTGATCGCTGGCTATTACTGCATCGGCCGCTGGTACTGGGACGGGGCCTATCTTTTCGCGATGGAAGTGATCGGCGCGGCGGCGGTGCCGTTGCTGCTGCTCTCGATCCCTTATGTGTTCTGGCTGGACCGCTACCTGATCCAGCCGCGCGACGGCGCCTGGCACTTCGGGGCGATGCTGATCGGGCGCGAGGCCTGGGACGGGGAGCAGGTCAGGCGCCATGGGCGGGCCTGGGCGATCAAGGCGTTTTTCGGCGCCTTCATGATCTCGATCCTGCCCGGCGGCTTTGCGCAAGTGGTCAGCGCCGACTTTTCCAGCATGACCGGCAATCCGGTACTGCTCGGCTCCACGGTGATCGCGGGACTGTTCCTGGTCGACGTGCAGATCGGCACCGTCGGCTACATCTTCACCTTCCGGCCGCTCGATGCGCATATCCGCAGCGGCAATCCGCTGCTGGCCGGCTGGCTGGCGGCGCTGCTGTGCTATCCGCCCTTCGTATGGGGCATGATGGGGCGCTCGGACGTGCTGGGCTACGAGGTGAACACGCCGGGCTGGGCCTACTGGATGCAGGGGCATCCGGCGCTGCTCTGGGCATGGGCGGGGCTGCTGGTCACGCTGACCGCGCTTTACGCCTGGGCGACGTTTGCGTTCGGCCTGCGTTTCTCCAACCTCACCTATCGCGGCGTGGTGACGAACGGCCCCTACCGCTTCACCCGGCATCCGGCCTACTTGTCGAAAAACCTGTTTTGGTGGCTCTCGACGCTGCCGTTCCTGGTTACCAGCCATGCGATGACGGACATGGTGCGCAACACCGTGCTGCTCGGACTGGTGAGCGCGATCTACTACTGGCGGGCGCGGACCGAGGAGGCGCACCTGCTGGCCGAAGACGCCAAGTACCGCGCCTATCACGCCTGGATGGAGCAGAACGCGCTGATCACCCGGACGCTGACGCGGCTGGGCGAAAAGCTGCGGCCGCGAATGCGGGAGCCAGAGGCGGCAGAGTGAGGACTGCCCTGCCCACCTGACCCACCGTTCATCCTGGGCGTGTCGAAGGATGTGAGCCATAGTGCCCCGCCTCAGGGGGCTTCGACAAGCTCAGCCTGAGCGGGAAGGGGGATGGCCTCGCCGGAGCCGGCGAGGCCATCCCGTAACTCTCAGAAGCTCTTCAGCGCGTAGATCTTCGACAGATCGCCGCCCCATTCGCCATTGTAGAGGTCGAGCAGGCGCTGCGCCGGGACCTTGCCGGAGGCGACGATCTCGGCCAGCGGTTCCAGATAGCCGGTCTCGTTGTCGCCGCCCGCATTGAGGCGTGCGCGCGCGGCGAGGCCCGAACGGGAGATGTTCAGCACTTCGCCGGCAATATCGCGTAGCGTGCCGCCGCCCGGCAAGGGCGCGTCCAGCGCCAGCTTGGGCACGGAATTGCGCAGCACTTCGCGGCCTTCCATGTCCCAGTCCTTGACCAGGTCCCACGCCGCGTCGAGCGCGGTCTGGTCGTAGAGCAGGCCGACCCAGAACGCCGGCAGGGCGCAGATGCGGCCCCACGGACCGCCATCGGCGCCGCGCATTTCGAGGAAGGACTTGAGCCGCACTTCGGGGAAGGCGGTGGAAAGGTGGTCCTGCCAGTCCGAGAGGCGTGGCTTCTCGCCGGGGAGCACCGAAAGCTCACCCTTCAGGAAGTCACGGAACGAAAGGCCGGCGGCGTCGATGTACTTGCCCTCGCGGAACACGAAATACATCGGCACGTCGAGCATGTAGTCGACATAACGCTCGTAACCGAAGCCGTCCTCGAACACGAAGGGCAGCATGCCGGTGCGCGCGGGATCGGTGTCCGACCAGATGTGGCTGCGGTACGAAAGGAAGCCGTTGGGCTTGCCCTCGGTGAAGGGGGAGTTCGCGAACAGCGCGGTCGCCAGCGGTTGCAGGGCAAGGCTGGTGCGGAACTTCTTCACCATGTCCGCCTCGCTCGAATAGTCGAGGTTGACCTGGATGGTGCAGGTGCGCAGCATCATGTCGAGGCCCATCGTGCCCACGCGCGGCATGTGGCGCAGCATGATGTCGTAGCGGCCCTTGGGCATGATCGGCAGCGCGGCGCGGGTCTTGTCGGGCCACATGCCGAGGCCGAGGTAGGCCTTGCCGATGTGATCGCCGATGGTCTTGACCTGGGCGAGGTGGCGGCCGGTTTCGGCGCAAGTCTGGTGCAGGTTTTCCAGCGGCGCGCCGGACAGTTCGAGCTGGCCTGCCGGTTCCAGGCTGACGGTGCCGTCGCTGCCCTTCATGGCAATGACGTTGTCACCCTCGATGATCGGCTCCCAGCCGAACTGGGTCAGCGCGTTCAGCAGATCGCGGATGCCGCCCTGCTCGCCGTACGAGGGGGCGTGGTGATCTGCGGTGTCGTAGACGAATTTCTCGTGCTCGGTCCCGATCCGCCACGCCTCGCGCGGCTTTTCGCCCGCGGCCATCGGCGCGGCAAGTTGGTCCAGGCTTTCGACGATCGGATCGTCGCGATCCGAAACCTCACGGGTGCTCATGGGCGCGGAGGTAGAGTGCCTTCGGGCCGGACGCTAGAACTTTTTGTACCGCTCGGTTTCTTTTGCGCGGGAGGCAAGGTTTTCGGGCGTTTTTAGCGGGATTGCGGCTCACCAGTCGCCGGCGATCGCCATCCACAACGCAGTGGCCCCGATGCTGGCGGTCTCGCCGCGCAGGATCCGCGGGCCTAGCGTGATCGCGCGGGCCATCGGATGGGCGCGGACCATGGCGCGTTCCTCCTCGTCGAAGCCGCCTTCCGGCCCCACCAGCAGCGCCGCCGGGCCCTTGTGCGCGGTGAACTGCGCGGCGGCGGGTTCGCCGCCGGTCTCGTCGGCGAAGAACAGTGCGCGGTCTTCGGGCCAGTCGCGCAGCAGGGCTTCGAGTTTTTTCGGCTCGGCCACGTGCGGCAGGGCGGTGCGGGCGCACTGTTCGGCGGCTTCGGTGACGATGGTGAGCGCGCGCTCGGCATTGAGCTTGTCGGCCACGCAGCGGCGGGTGACCATCGGCTGGATCGTCGCCACGCCCAGTTCGGTGGCCTTTTCCAGCACCAGGTCGAAGTTCGGCTTTTTCAGCAGCGCGGCGCAGAGCCAGAAGTCGGGCACCGCCTCACGCTCGCGCAGGCGGTCGCGCAATGTCAGCACGACGTCGCGCTTGCCTGCCGAGGTCACTTCGCCGGCCCATTCGCCGGTCTTGTCGTCGCACAGGATCACCGCGTCGCCGGGGGCGACGCGCATGACCTTGGCCAGATAGTGCGCCTGGCCGCCTTCGATGGTGACGGTCTGGCCCTGGGCGAGCGGACCGCTCACAAAGAGGCGCGGCGCCGAACGCGGCGGCCAGGCGGGGGGGGCACCCATCTTGAACTCCGTTCCTTCCTTGCCCGGCGTCGTGTTACTTCGCGAGCGACTTGAGCAGCGATTCCCACTGCTTGACGCCGGGATCAAGCGTCGCGAGCGGCAGGCGCTCGTTCAAACCGTGGGAAAAGCTGTCCTCGGCCCGCATGAAGCTGGCGGAAACGCCGAAGGCGGGGATGCCCTTGGCGCGGAAATGCATCGAATCGGTGGCGCCCGCGCTCATGCCCGGCACGATGGCGAGGCCCGGTGCACGTTCGTGAACGGCCTTTTCGACCGCGGCCAGCACATCGGGACGCAGCGGCGATTCGATGGATTCGAGCGTGCCGTTGTCCTTGAAGGCGATTTTGATCGCCGGGTCGCCGATCACTCCGGCCAGCGTCGCCTGCACCGAGGCGCGGGTCGTACCGGGGAAGATGCGGCAATTGATGTTGGCCTCCACCGATTGCGGCAGCGCGTTCGGGGCATGGCCGCCCTTGATCATCGTCGGCACGCAGGTCGTGCGGATGACGCCGACATACTCGCGCCTGGCCGAGAGCGTCGCGGCGGCCGCGGCATCGTTCGGATTGGCGGCGAAGGCACGCATGGCAGGCGCCACGTCGGCGGGGGCGACCTTGGCCGATCCTTCGAGGTAGGCCTTGGTCAGCGGGCTCAATTGTACCGGGAACTTGTAGGTCCAGACCTTGTCCGCCGCCGCGCCCATCGCCGCGATCGGGTTGGTGGCGCCGGGGCGGCTGGAGTGGCCGCCGGGATCGGTGAGCGAGAGCGTGTAGTCGGCATAGGTCTTCTCGCCCGCCTGGATCGAGTAGACGAAGGGCTTGCCGCCGGTATCGAGTTCGCCGCCGCCGGAATCGCCGTTGAGCACGAGCGCGGCATTGGACAGCGCGTCGGCCATGGCCCTGGTGGTGGCCATCTGGGTTTCCTCGTCGCCCGAGAAGCCGATGACGATGTCGCGCGCGGGCACCCAACCAGCGCGCTTCAGTTCCATTACGGCGGCGACGATCATCGACAGGTCGCCCTTGTTGTCACGCGCGCCGCGGCCGAAGACGTAGCCGTTCTCGATCACGGCCTTGAAGGGGTCGCGCTCCCAGTCGGAGGGCTTGGCCTCCACCACGTCCATATGGGCGATCACCACCAGTGGCTTCGCCTTGCGGTCGCGGCCGGGATAGCGGGCGGTCAAGTAGCCGGTCTCGCCCAGCGGCGTGAAGGTCACGTCGCCTTCGGCAAAGCCGGCTGCGACAAGGCGCGCCTTGAGGCTGGCAGCCAGCTTTGGCACTTGCCCGCGCCCGGCGACGGTGGGCGTCTCGATCGCTTCCTTGAGGATGGCGAGCGCTTCCTTGCCGGCCGGGGTGACCGGCGCGTCATCGGCGGCGCATGCCGGCGCAGCGGCAAGCAGCAGGGCACTGGCGGCCAGTGCGGTGGAAACGGCGACCTTGGTTTTGCGCATCTTCGTTTGGTTCCCCTGGAAACGACGAGGCGCCCTTGTTGCGCGTTCGCCTGCCGGGTGCAACGCCGCTCCATGTGTAATTGTCACGTTCTTGCATGACAGCGCGGTGCTTATGGAGTAGCCCGCATCGCGTGAGCGACTCTCTTCTCGTCCCGGATACCGAACATCGCGGCCTCGTTTCGGCCTTGCCGCCGCTGCCGCGCGCCTTCGCGATGCTGGCGCGGTTCGACCGGCCGATCGGCTGGTGGCTGCTGTTCTGGCCTTGTGCCTGGGGCGTGCTGCTGGCGGGCGGGGAAGCCCGCTGGGGCCTGATCCTGTGGCTGCTGGCCGGCTCCATCGCGATGCGCGGTGCGGGCTGCGTCTATAACGACATCGTCGACGCCGATCTCGACCGCAAGGTTGCGCGCACCGCCCAGCGGCCGATCGCCAGCGGCATGGTCAGCCCCCGCGCGGCATGGGTCTGGCTGCTGGCGCTCTGCGCGGTGGGGCTGGTGGTGCTGGTGCAACTGCGCCCGATGGCGCAACTGGTCTCGCTCGGCAGCGTGGCGCTGGTGGCGGCCTATCCCTTCATGAAGCGGATCACCTGGTGGCCGCAGGCCTGGCTTGGCATGGTATTCACCTGGGGGGCGCTGGTCGGCTGGGTGGAGATCCGCAGCGATCATTTCGAAGTGCTGGCGGCGCTCTATGCCGGGGCGATCGCCTGGTGCATCGGTTATGACACGATTTACGCCATTCAGGACCGCGAGGACGACGCGCTTGTCGGCATCCGCTCTTCCGCCTTGCGCATGGGGACGCATGTGCGCGGCGGCGTGGCGGGATTCTACACGATTGCCGTGGCGTTCTGGGCGCTGGCGTTCTGGATGCTGCGCCATGACTGGGTGGCGATGGTCGGGCTCGTGCCGGTGGCGCTGCATCTGGCGTTCCAGGTCGTTACGCTCGACACTGCGGACGGCGACAATGCGCTGGCCCGTTTCCGCTCCAACCGCGACCTTGGCCTGGTGATGGCGCTGGCCTGCTGGGTGGTGGGGAACGCCGGGATCATCTGAAAGCGGCGCTTCGGGGTAAGATGCCCCTGCGTCAGCAGAAACGCATCGGTGCCGGTTCGAACGGCGGCGGCCGCAAGCTCATGTCGAAGCGTTCGTCGAGCGCTGCGCAGACGGGATCGTGGCGCCGCTGGGTCGTCGCCACCAGGGTGGGGACATCGAGCATGTCGGCCAGTTCCACCCCGCAGGCCCGCCGCTCGTTCCAGCGGACCTCGCCGCGCAGCGCCTGGCCGTCGGGCAGATAGACGCAGAGGCTTTTCCCGCGCATCGGCGCCGTGTCGCGCATGACCAGGCACATGCCGTGCTCCGAGACATTGCGCACGAGGGTCAGCATGCCCTCGTGAAATTGCCCGGGCATGGCCCCGTGGAGCGACCCGCCGCCCTTGCCGCGCGGCACTGCCGGATGGCGGGCATGGAGGTCCGCCGCCGGATCGGGGGTGACGACGACGGTGGCGCGGATCAGTGTCCTCAGGCGCGGTTCGCGGGCCCGGCGCGGGGTCGGGGCGGGGGTTGGGGCCGGGGTCGGGGCTGGGGGGGCTTGCGGCAGCAGCGCGGCCTCGGCGATCTCCCGGTCGCTCATGCCCAGTATCGATGCGTAGATCGCCATGTCGAGATTGCTTCCCATGTCCGTGTGCCTCCCGCCTTGCGGGTACCGACCGCACCCGCCGAAGAACGGGGCGCTTTGCAAGGCCAGGGCGATCCTGCCCGCACCGTCTTCCCGCGCATTTAAACGGGTTATGGAGAAACCCCCTGTGTAAACGATTGCGGCGTATCGGCCGCGCGCCGTCTCGTCCGGCGGGAGGAGTGCGCGTGCAAATATTGCACATGCCGCCATGCCCTCTTGTCGCGCTGCGAAAAATCCTGACATGCTGGCCGGGAAATGCTGCGCCAATACGAACTCGTCGAACGCGTCAAGGAATACGCGCCCCAGGCTGATGAAGCCTTGCTCAACCGTGCTTACGTCTACACCGTACAGAAACACGGAACCCAGAAACGCGCCTCGGGGGACCCCTATTTCAGCCACCCGGTCGAAGTCGCGGGGCTGATGACCGAACTGAAGCTCGACCAGCAGACGATCATCACCGCGCTGCTCCACGATACCGTGGAAGACACGCTGGCGACGATCGAGGAGATCGAGAAGCTGTTCGGGCCCGATGTCGCCCGGCTGGTCGACGGCGTCACCAAGCTCTCCAAGATCGAGGTGATGACCGAAAACGAGCGTGCGGCCGAAAACCTGCGCAAGTTCCTGCTCGCGATGAGCGAGGACTTGCGCGTGCTGCTGGTCAAGCTGGCCGACCGCCTGCACAACATGCGCACCCTCCACTACATCAAGAAGGAGGACAAGCGCCGCCGCATCGCCCGCGAGACCATGGATATCTACGCGCCGCTGGCCGAGCGCGTGGGCATGTACGAATACATGCGCGAGATGCAGATGCTCGCCTTCGAGCAACTGGAGCCTGAAGGTTATGCCACGATCACCGGCCGCCTCGCCCAGATCCGCAGCCAGGAAGGCGGGCAGGTCGATGCGATCGCGCTGTCGATCAAGCAGGTGCTGGCCGAGGCCGGGCTCAACGTGGAGGTCTCGGGCCGCGAGAAGCACCCTTACTCGATCTGGCGCAAGATGGCCGAACGCCATGTGACCTTCGAGCAGATCACCGACATCATGGCCTTCCGCGTGCTCACCGACAACGTCGAGGAATGCTACAAGGCGCTCGGCGTGCTGCACACCGCCTGGCAGATGATCCCGGGGCGTTTCAAGGACTATATCTCGACGCCCAAGTCGAACGGTTACCAGTCGCTCCATACCGCGCTGATCTTCGAGCGTTCGATGCGCATGGAAGTGCAGATCCGAACGCGCGAGATGCACAGCACCAACGAATTCGGCCTCGCCGCGCACTGGGCCTACAAGCAGGGCGGTGCCCGGCCCGACGGGCAGGTCGGCTGGCTGCGCGACCTGATCGAGATCGTCGATGCCAGCCACGACGCCGAGGAACTGCTCGAAAACACCAAGATGGCGATCTACCAGGATCGCATCTTCGCCTTTACCCCCAAGGGCGCGCTGTTCCAGCTGCCCAAGGGCTCGACGGCGGTGGACTTCGCCTATGCCGTGCACACCAATCTCGGCAACGCGACGGTGGGCGTGAAGATCAACGGGCGCCACATGCCGCTGCGCACGCGGCTGGCCAACGGCGACGTGGTGGAGATCATCAAGACCCCCAATTCCGAACCGCAGCTGTCCTGGCTGGGCTTTGTCGTCACCGGCAAGGCGCGGGCCTCGATCCGCCGCGCGGTGCGCGCCAAGGAGCGCGCCGAAGTCGCCGAGATCGGCGCCAAGCTGCTCGACGAGATCGCCGGGCGCCTGCCCGGCCGCATCGGCAAGAAGGCGATCGACGCGGCGATCCAGCGCCTCGACATGCGCGACGAGGAAGACTTCATGTTCGCGATCGGTTCAGCGCGGCTGACCGACCGGCAGGTGATGGAAGCGCTGGTCCCGGGCAGCACCGCCGATCTGGGCGACGAGCCGGAATGGACCCACACCGAACGCGCCATTTCGATCCGCGGGCTGACCCCGGGCATGGGCTTTGAACTGGCCGATTGCTGCCACCCGGTTCCGGGCGACCGCATCGTCGGCCTGCGCCGTCCCGACCACAAGGTGGAAGTCCACACGATCGACTGTCTGACGCTGGCCAACGGTGTCGATGCCGACTGGCTCGACCTTTCGTGGGGCGAACGGACCACCGGCGCGGTCGGCCGCCTGCAACTGGTGCTCTACAACCGCCCCGGCACGCTGGCGGAAGTGACGCAGATCCTCGCCTCGAACCGGGCCAACGTCACCAACCTGCAGATGGTCCAGCGCGACGAGCCTTTCGGCACGTACGAGGTGGATCTCGAAGTGGGCGACCTTGCGCACCTTACCCGTATCGTCGGCGCCCTGCGCGCCAGCGAGGCCGTGGCCGAGGCCCAAAGACTCTGAGGAGCGAGGCTCAGTAGGTGAGGGCGACGGTCACTTCGTCGCCTTCGCCCACTCCCTCGGCCTTGCGCACGCTGGCCTTGACCGGCAGCAGCCAGCCGCCGTCGGACTTGCTGGGAAAGACCGAGGTGGCAAAGGTGCTGTCGCCGATCCGCGCCTTGACCTTGAGCGAGCCGAACCCGCGCGAGACGCCCTCCAGCTTGCGCATCAGCGCGGTGCCGGACAATGCCTCGCCCGCCTCGCCGCCAATGGTGAGGAAGTGCCAGGTGCCCCCGTTCGCCCCGCCGGTCCAGCGCCAGAGCGTGCCGGTGTAGGTCAGCTGCTCGCCGCCGATCTCGCCGTTCACATGACTTCCCGGATCGGCACGGGAACGTTGCAGACGTCCACGCCGCCGGCCGGCTGGATATAGAAATCGTCCTTCCGGTTGGCGCGCTTGCCGGCATAGGCGGCGAAGCTCTGGCTCTCGGTCGAGAGGTATTCGTAGCCGGGCAGGCCGGGCACTTCATTGCCCATGCGCACCGAAAGGATCGGCACACGTTCCTGCGCGGTCTTGTAGAAGCCCATGTCACCGGTGCCGCGCGGCAGGGCGGAGAGGTTCTCCATGCCCGAGATCACCCGGCCCACGAGTGCGACATTGCGGTCGAGCTGGCGCGGAGCCTGCCCGTTGACGACGTAAAGCTCGGCGCCGGTGCCGGTATCGGGTGCCATGTTGCGGCCGACGCCGACCATGCCGTAGCAATGGATCGGCCACGATGCCTGTTCGTTGCCGGCGATCGGCCATCCTGCCGAGAAGCCATTGCGAGGGGCATATGCATCGTCACCGCCGTTCGCGTCTTTCGGCAGTCCCCTGGCGGGGGCGACGTATTCACTCTGCGGAACTGGCGCCAGGCCCTTGGGGAGCGGCTTGGCCTTCCCCGGCGTCTCGCCGTCGGGATCGCCCCACTGGACGACGTAGTTGTCCTGCACGCGCACGACCGCGATGCCGTCGTACCAGCGTGCGGCGACCAGCTTGCGGATATTGCCCACCCAGCCTTGCGAGAAGGGTGCCGGCATCAGTTGGATCACCACGCGGCGCGGGTGTCCGGCGGCATCGGCGGCAAGGTCCATGACCAGCAGGTCGGACGGCGCGATTCTCTTCCACTCGGCGGCAGGGGCCTTGGCGACGATATCGGCGGGCGTCTGCGGCGCAGCAGGAGGCGGGGCGCCCTGCGCTGCGGGAATGAAGGCGGTCAAACAGGCGGAAAGCACGGAGGCCAAAAGGATTTTGCGCATTCTTGTGTGATGGCATGCCACGAACGCTTGCGAAAGCCTTTCGCGCACGCTAGGGCGCGCGTCTCCAGTGCATGCGGAGCGGTGGCCGAGTGGTCGAAGGCGCTCGCCTGGAAAGTGAGTATACGTCAAAAGCGTATCGAGGGTTCGAATCCCTCCCGCTCCGCCATTTGCCATCGCCAAGCGATGCCAAATCTTACCAGAAATGCCGATATTCCGGGGTTTTAGCAGCTCATTCCCGCCCAATCACAACCATCGATATCCAACCGATACCACACTATTGGGGGTAAAGGTGGGGGTACGGCTACTCTGATTTGGGGGTATCGACCGTGCCAGCGGCAACATCCCCGTTGTACCCGATTCCAGATGCTGGCCGGTAGAGGTGGCAAGAGCTCTCCCCTTGGTTGTCCAGCCCCGCATCCATAGCGGCGCGAGGCGCTGGATGCGTCGTTTCCGATCGGCAGGCGTCGGTCGCCGCCTTAAGGCAGGCAACCAAATTTCACCAATTAAAGTCAAATGATACTAATGAGATAGGGGGTAATTGAACTCGGCGAAGAGCCGAGCCTAGCTGGTCTGAAGTCTGCGCAATCGCAAGCTTTTGAGGAAAGATCAGTTCAATGTTGACGGACACGCAGTGCAAGAATGCCAAGGGTAAGGAGAAGGCCTACAAGTTGTCGGACGCGGGAGGACTGCACCTCCATGTGTCCCCCGCTGGCCATCGCTCTTGGCGCCACAAATATCGTTATGGCGGCAAGGAGCAGTTGCGCACGCTCGGCTCGTATCCCGATCTGAGCCTGCGTGAGGCACGTGAGCAGCGCGATGCTGACAAGCGCCTGCTCAGGCAGGGCAAGGATCCCATTACGGAAGCGAAGCGGGCGGTGCTCGCTAATCGACTGGCAGCGACCGACACCTTCGAACTGCTTGCCCGGGAATGGCATGCAAAGCAGAAGTCCCGTTGGAAGGCGGTCCATGCCGAGGACGTCATTGAGAGCCTGGAGCGCGACGTGTTCGCTGATCTGGGTGCTCTGCCCGTCACCTCGATCGATACCGCCCAGGTTCAGGCGACGCTGAAGAAGGTTGAGGATCGCGGGGCCATCGAGACCGCGCATCGCCTGTGCCAGCGCATCTCGGCCATCTTCACCTATGGCATCGGCGAAAAGCGTGTCGTGACCGATCCGGCAGCCACCGTCGCGAAGATCCTCAAGGCCAAGCCGCCGACGCGGCGCTGGCCCGCCGAGACGCAGATCAAGAAGGTGCGCGAGGTGCTGAAGATTGTCGAGGATGCCGAGGTGACGCCGGTCGTCAAGCTGGCATCGCGCTTTCTGGCGCTCACCGCGCAGCGACCGGGCATGATTCGCTGGGCTCGCTGGGACGAGATTCATAATTTCGATCCGGAAGCGGAAGAGTCTCCTGACGCACTCTGGATCGTGCCAGCGGCGAAAATGAAGCAGGAGATCTCGCAGCGTCACGACGATGCCTTCGATCATCCGGTCCCGCTTGCGGCGGCGGCTGTTGATGTGCTGCGCGAGGCCTGGAAGTTCAGCTCGGGCAGCGCATATGTGTTCCCGGGCCAGCACTCGATCCAGAAGCCCATGTCCGAAAATGCGCTGAGCTATCTGCATCTGCGCGAAGGTCTGCGCGGCCGCCACGTGCCCCATGGGTGGCGTTCGTCTTTCTCGACCGTTATGAATGAATGGGTAATCGAGCATGGCGGGCCGCGTGATCCCCTGATCATCGATCTCATGCTGGCCCATATCCCCACGGGCATTTCGGCTTCGGAGACGCGCTATAACCGGGCCGGCTATGTCAACCGCCGCCGTTGGCTCGCGACGATCTGGTCGGAAATGCTGCTGGAAGGTGCGAACCCGGTCGGTGACATCGTTCAAGGTCGGCGCCGGCGTAAGGTCTGATGCGGCAAGCTTCGCCTAGCCAGGAAGCTCTGATGGACAGCTTAGGGTGAATGTTTTCCGCTATCATCTGCGGTGTGAATGAAATGCTGTAGAAGATTCTTCAATGGTTCCAGATTTTTAATCTGGCACTCCCAAACAATCAGCACCTTCCATCCCATCGCCTTGAGCGCCGCCACGTTGGCCTCGTCCCTAGCGCGATTGCCCTCGAGTTTAGGTTCCCAGAATTCAATGCGACTCTTCGGCATCCGCGCCAAATTGCAGGATGGATCTGTATGGCGGTGCCAAAAACAGCCATGAACGAAGATGGCCAACCGGCGACGGCGAAACACTATATCGGGTTTTCCCGGTAGTTCGCGGGCATGCAGCCGATAGCGATAACCCATCGCGTGAAGAGCGCGCCGAACAGTCATCTCCGGTTTTGTGTTCTTGCCCCTGATCCCGGACATCATCCGGGAGCGGGTTTCAGCGTCCACAATATCGGCCACTTCAATTTCCCTAGCCACCTGGCGCGGACCTGGTAATAGGCGCCTGAGAAGGAAAAAGTCGACCAATGATCCCGAGTTTCAAGACAGTTGATATTTTTGCTGGGCCCGGCGGCCTTGCGGAGGGCTTTTCATCGCTGCGGGATGCGAGTGGCCGGCGCATTTTTGACATTTCGCTATCGGTGGAGAAGGAAGAATCGGCATTCGCCACGCTCCGGTTACGGGCCTTCACCCGCCAGTTCACCGAGCTGCCGGACAGCTATTTTGATTATATCGCCAAGCGGATTTCGCGGGAGCAGTTGATCGAGAAGCACTCTGATGAGTGGGAAGCTGCTGTTCGCGAAACCGCCATGTTGGAACTGGGCAGTGAAAACGCGCGGGAGTGGTTGACACCTGTCCTTGGGAACATACGCGAAACCGCGCAAGACAGAACCATCCTGATCGGCGGACCTCCTTGCCAAGCGTACTCGCTGGTCGGGCGGGCAAGGAACCGGGGAATCGCCGATTACGACGCTGCTGCGGATCACCGGCATTTCCTGTATCGCGAATACATTCATATCCTTGAGGAGCTTCAACCCGTCGCTTTCGTCATGGAAAACGTGAAGGGCATGCTTTCGGCCAAGGTCGAAGGCGTTGGCATGATCGCGCGTATCATGGACGATCTTAGATCCGCTGGCGGAAAGCCTGACAATTATCATATTCTTCCACTGGTCGCCGATACCCGTGGGAAAATGTCCGGTCACATTGTGCGCGCCGAGGATTTCGGCATTCCGCAGGCTCGGCACCGGGTTATCCTACTGGGCATTCGGACTGATGTTTTTAACCAGTGTGGCTTGCGGGATGGAGAAGTTCCCGCGTTGGCGGCCCGCGCCGTGAGGGCAACGGTCAGGAATGTATTGGAGGGCATGCCCAGGTTACGCAGTGGCCTCAGTCGTACTGTTGATACGACAGATGGCTGGCGCACGGCTGTTTTGGGCGCGTTTCGTGATGCCGCCACCGCGTGCGAAGCGCACACCACAGATCTAGGGGAGGTGACCCGGAAACTGAGGCATCACGCCGGAAAAATGTTGCAGATGGACGAGATGCCTCCCCGGGTAAGCACCGATCCGGCACCGATCCAGGACAATCGGCTCGCCGCATGGCTGGTTGATCCCCGTGTCGGAGCACTTCCCAATCACGAAAGCCGGGGCCACATGGAAGGTGACCTCGCACGATATGCTTTCGCCGCGACCTTTGCCGAGGTTTTCAACCGTTCACCCAAGGCCGACGAGTTCCCCCGGGGCCTTGCTCCCGATCATCGCAACTGGGAGAGCGGTAAATTTGCCGACCGGTTCAGGGTTCAAACCTGGGCCTCCCCCTCCACGACCGTGACCAGCCACATTTCAAAGGATGGCCATTACTTCATCCATCCCGACCCGTTGCAGTGCCGGAGCCTGACAGTGCGCGAGGCCGCCCGGTTGCAGACTTTTCCTGACAACTACTTTTTCGAGGGCAACCGCACCCAGCAGTATGTGCAGGTTGGCAACGCCGTCCCTCCATTGCTTGCCAGGCAAATTGCGGAATTGCTGGCCAAATTGTTGTCCCCCCTCCGTTCCTGAACCCTTGGCTGCCCGGGTCAGGTTTGGGGGTAGAATTGCTCCAGCTTGTCCGCGATCTTCATTGCCTCCACACATTGCCATTCTTGCGGAATCTTCGCCGGAATGGCCGCGCATGCCTGCAGGGTCGCCACCTCCTTGGGACTCAGCTTCTTGATTGACAGCCCGAAGTCGAGAAGCTGGCTCCAATATTCGCCGCCCTGCAGCATCGCCTCGCGTTGAGCCTCCACCGCGCTGCGGGCCTGGCGTTCCTTCCGTACATCACGCTTGATGGCCATGGCTTCAGCGGGGTCGATAAGGGTGTCGACGAAATCCGCTTCATATTCGACCTTACGCTTCGCCAGTTCCGCCCAGCAGGCCTGTTTCTTTGCCCACTCGCTGATGTTGCGCATACCTGCAAGGGGGGTAGCGATAACCTCGTTGGCCATTTCCGCTGCCGCGATAAAAGCACGCTCCAGCACTACTGGGACCCGCTGCAATCGCCAGACCTGATCGAGATCCACCGCCCGCTTCAACTGTTCAGCGTCATGCACAACCTTGGCAAAGGCATAGGTCACGATGTTGGCGCGGTAGCCTTTCACATACCAAGGCTGTGCCGGGACCAGCCGTTCCAGATTCCTGAAAATTATGCCCTTGGCGACCAGCCTGCGGAACCAGATTTCGTCGAAACTTTCACCATCCTTGCCCCATTCCGTTCCAATCACCTTGGCGAAATCGCCAAAGTTTTTCTCCGCGCCAAGGCTCACGATATTCGGCTTGCACCGGTAGGAGTTCTCGAACTTGGCTAGGTCAACCTTCGTAAAGAACTGTTCCTTCGGGAATTGTGCCTCGAATTTTTTCTGTTCAGCCGTTGTGCGCCGAGACTTCTCGTCGGCGTACTGCCCCCGGGCCCTCTCGTAGAACCATTTGGTTTCCCGGTATCTGCTGTCGCCCGCCGGCGACAAAACCCGGCGAGAGAACTCCTGCATGCGGATATGAAAAGGATGGTTCGCAAAGAAATCGGTTGCATTCACCTTGTTCTGGCTATTCGCGAATCTCGAGATGCTTGGAACGACTTCCTCCGGGCTTCCGGGTGGGACAATGGTGAGCTTCATCTGGACAAACACGTCCTTGAGTTGCTCCGGGGCGTTCTTCCTCGCGGCATGGATCGAGGCGGTTGTCTGGCCACCATTCACGATCTGGAAGTTGGCGGCGGACATGAGCAGAAGCCCCTCTCCGAGGTCGGCGATCTCGACGCTGTCCGCCGTCGCCGAAAGGCCATTGTTGTAGGAAAAGAACATCTCTGGCTCTTTGCGGATGGTGTCCCGCATGCCCTGATTAACCTTGCCTCTCGCCTGAAGGAAAGTTCGGACATTGGCCTCGAGCAGGCGCGCGCCCCACTTGTCGTAGATTGCCGCAAGCTGGTTTCCCGGCACCACGGCTAGATAGCTGTCGAGCGGTGCGCCCTCGAACGAGGCTTTCAGCACGGGGATGGGTTCCCCGAAGTCCTCGGCGAAGTCGATTACCAGATCTTCGCGCGTCTGCCCGGAGGATACGAAGCGCTGGAGGCGCGATAAATCCCAGACGTTCGAGGTGACCGGGATTTCCCCAAAGGAGCCAATAGGCTGCGCATCGGTGCGCGCCTTGTTGATCCGGTTGGTTACCAGGATTAGCTTGATCTTGCTGACCTGTTTCCATGCCCTGGCAACAAGGTCGGCCACGACAAATCCGTTGCTTGTCTGTTCGAGACGCTCCCTGAAATCCCGCTTGTTCGCCGCTATCACGAAATCCGCGAGGCGCCGCAGCTGGCGTTTGATGCCTGCCGCATCGATGGATTGCGGTTCGTCGGATAGCACAAAGTCGCAGATGACCAGACTGAGGACCCCTTCGTCATCCCCGGGATCCCACCCATAAGCGTCCACCTGAATTTTTTTTCCGGAAAATTCTCCGCTGAAATAGCCTTGGGCAAGCGAACTTGCCTCGCCGGCCTCGTCAAGGATGTCGATCACCCTTTCCATGAAGGCGTCGGTGGTGATCAGGCCTTCCGCATCCGCCCCACCCTGGATTTCGGCGATGAACTCGCGGTGGAATTCCTTCATTTCGTCCACGAACCGGCCTCCTGCCCAATCAGTTGATCCACCACGACCGCGTCAACAGCGTAAGGGGCACAAGCATCGAGCCCGATACTGTATCTGACGCCGCTCACGCCCGTCGGCACCGGCGGCGTCACGCGTGGAAAGTTATCCCTTACCTCGTGGAAAAGGCTTTCACCGATCACCCAACGACGCTCGGAGTAATCGTCAGCGAAATCGAAGCCGGTCTCGGCGATAGCCTCTTCCCAGAGGTCATATGCCCCCGGCTCCGATACAGAGAACAGGCGCTCCAGCTCCATGACATGGTCCGTCAGGGTTTGCCCATGGGGTTTCACAACAGCATCGACCGGGCTGACAACCAAGAACAGCCGGCATCCGGGCACGTCGGCCAGCTGATCCTCGGAAGAGATCTGCACATGGGGTTTTGATGCGCCGCGCCGCGCCTTGACCTCGACCAGACAGCCTCCGAGTTCGAAGTCCTTGGATGAGCCGGATGGCCCCTTCCATGCCTCGATTGCGGCCCGGGGGCCAATGAGGTCGATCAGGTGACCGAGAAAATGCAACTCGCCAATGAGCCCGCGCTGTTCCTCAAGCGAGAGTAGCCCCAACCTCCCGCCACGCAGGAGATGATGCCAGCGCATGGTTCTCCGGATCGCCCGCTGCAGGGCATCCACATTGTCAATTGCCGCCTCGCCGGCCAAGACAATGTCGGCACACAGACTGGCGAAGAGTTCCTTTTGCTCGGCATCCCGGAGCAGGAGCACCAGTGACCGCTTCCCCGAGACCTCGCGGTAGCCGAGATCAAGATTGCGCATTCGGGGCAGCGGTCGCACCTCATCGGTGCCATCGGCCAGCCGCAGCAGCAGGCCGGGCTCGGAATTCGCCGATGCCACCCAGAAGAAATCTTGCTTCCCTGCCGGATCGACACGCCGAGCATCTATCCCACCGGGGCCAAGGCCCTGCCAAGGATCGTCACTCACCCTCATCATACCCGCCTTGGTCATCGTCATCGTCAGCGTCACCAAACAGCTCACGAAGCTTGGTGGTGTTCAAAATGTATTCGACCTTCTGGTCTGGTCGCGCGGATTTAGGAAAACTGATGCCCCAGCCAACGACAGGATCAATGGGCAGCATTGCCCTCTTGGCGTCGTCATATTTCTCGTCGTCCTTAATTCGGATATTGTAAAATAACAGAAGCGGGCGCTGACGCCGAGCACGGTAAACGTGGTCCGGATAGTTAGGCTCTTTACCCGCAGGCGGTGACTCGCCGTTCAGGAAATCCTTTCTCGCCAGATCAATCTGATCTTTGGTGAGACCTGCCATTTCCATGCCGCGCGAAGCAACGCGCGCGCTGGCTCCGCTGACGGAAAGGATGCCCTTCGGAAGGTCATCACCGCCAATCGTACGATGGACAGGAACCAGCCTCCATCCGCCAATTTCCTCCGGCGGCTTTTCGGCGGTGGGGTTGAGAGAGGTAATAAGAACATCCCATTCTTTTAACTCATCGGAGCGCCGATCACCGATATAACGCCGAATGGGGTCGATAGTGCTTTGCGGCGAGTCGGGATGATTCTGGAAATCGCGCAGGAAATTATCGATAACGCCGACCGGAACTTTCAGCAGCAGCTTGCCACCCGAAACGGGTGCCGCGTACTCCTCGCCAAAACCTGCTTCTTCCAGGGCCGCAAAGAAGCGACGGCGTGCCTGCCGGTTGTGGGCGATGTTGGCGAGCCCCAGCCTCGTGGTTTCCACAAAACTGTTTGAAAGCCCTACCTGAACATGTTTCTCGCCGGAGCCCATCTTGTTCCGGGCTGTGACCATCAGGGCGCTTGGGTGGCTTCTGACCGCCAGGCCAAACTGCATCGGGGTGGCATTGGCCTGTTCCATGCGCTTCAGTTCAAGCTGAAGCTCTTCAGTCGCTTCGGCGATATGGGCATACCAGGACGCGGCTTCCTCCGGCATCCAGACCCGGCACAGATCCTCATAATCCGCGCGGTATCCGAACCACCGGCCCATCTGCATCAGTGTGTCGTACATCATCGAGTTGCGCAGAAAGTAGGATACCGTCAGCCCCTCCAGCGTGAGGCCGCGTGATAGCGAAAAGCCGCCAACGGCAATGACGGTGATCCCGTTCTCACCCGCCGAATCGTAATCAAGGCTACCAGGCGAATCCCTGTTGACCGAGATCACTGTCGCGGAGGCCACTGCCGGCAAAAGGGCTTCACGTATTGCCGACCAGTCTGGCCAAGCGTTGCTGTATTCCCTGGCCCAACAGTCGCGCAGGGCCGCGATCACCGGGTTGTGATCGGCGTCCGGGCGGGCGCCGTTGACCCGCACCGCGTCCTCGATAATCCTCAACTGCTCGATCAGGCGGTTCCTCAGAAGGTTCTGGACGCCCGTGAACCGGGAGGCGTTTACCAGCATTGAGGCGTGCTGCGCCTTTTGCCCCCTTAGATTGCGTATGGTCCGGGCAACTATGAAGGCCCGGAGCGCCTCAACCATGCTTTCGGGAAGTTCAGTCACGGGATGACTGATCTTGTGCTTCACGGGCAGCAGATCGCCATTGTCGGTGATGTAACGCAGATGCACGGGATCCCCGTCTTCCCCGTCCGGCACGCCGTCGAGAAAGACCTTCCTTGCCCCGAAATAGTTGCTGGGAGAATCAAGGCCGATGATGAAATGGCGTGGAAACAGGTCCTGCTTGTAAACATCATCATCAGAATCCGGGTCGATAAAGATGTTGGCAAACGGGGTCGCGGTGTACCCAACGTAGCAACTCCGTCGGAACAACCCGAGAAGATCACGGATTTGTCCGTTAATTCTCGAAATTTCTTCCTTGCCGTACTTGATGTTGATGGAAGCGTTGTCAGCCTCGTCGTCAATCAGAAGCATCGGCTGGTCAACCATCTCGGAATAGCGCCCCGCACTATGTTCCCGCAGCCAGTCAACCAGGTTCGTGAGTGTGCTGGAATTCTTTTTGATCACCAGCACCACCGGCTCCTTGTAGGAAGCGATTTGACTGGTGTTGGTGGTCGCTGTGGCCTTGTTGAAATCCCTGAGGGTTGTGGTCAGGCTGACCGGAACGCGCCGGTCGTCGAACGTCCCGACGCCGATGATCTTTGGCTTGTCTCGGGTGTCGCGCTGTTCGAGGCGACCGGTGTCGCGCCCGACAAAGCCTTCGTCGATGCGTGCCTGGGTCTGATTCCGTAGATTGTTGTGAATACCCGCGATCACAACAATCAGCCTGTAACCTGCATCGGCGGCCTTGCAGACGAGACCCGTGTAGTTTGCGGTCTTCCCGCTTTGAACGTGGCCAACGACCATGCCCTTGCGGTCCCAGGGATTGGTGTCGTGGGGATTGCCCATGCGGTCCAGAATGCGGTCGGTCACCTCGTCGGTGGATATGATCACATCCCGGGGGAGGCGCTTTTTCTGGAGCAGGTCACGGTAGCGCTTCCAGTAATAGGGCGTGATTCTCCCTTCCGCCTTTGCGTCGTTCAGCCATGGCACCCATTCGGCATCGGAGACTACCGCGCCGACCCCCATGCTGATGCCAATCCGCTCCTCGATCTGGCGCGCGAGCAGTTCTGCCTGTTCATCGGTCACGTCGGCGAACATCGGTGACACACGCATCATCGCAATGGTCTCGCGGATGCTCTCTTCGGTCGGGCGCTCTTGGCTCGCCACAAGCTGGGAAACTACCCCATCAAGTTTGTCGAGGGCGTCAGACAATTCCCGTCTCCCGTTCAATGATCGTGTCAATTAGAGGCTTCGCGATGGCCCATGCCGAATGGAAGGGCTCGACCTGCCGCAGAATATCCGGAATGCGGTCGCGGTCGGTGCCTTGGGCCAGCAGCCTTGGCACCATGGCCTCCGACATTTGCCGAACAGCCTCCACGTCCGCCTCGTCGATAGTGATTTCCTCGGGGCACCCCGCAAAGTCGGCATGCAGCGCCGGGATCGGAATAGTGGATCCGATCAAGCCGATCAGGCTGGCGAAGTCGGCCTGCAATTCCACAGGAAGCCGCGCCGAGAAATCGGCGAACACCGGATGGGCAGGGTCCGGGCTGTAGATAATGGCGCCATCCTTCTGAACCCGCTGCCAAACGGGCATGTACTCCGTGTTGACCAGCTTCTGGCCACGCCCCCGGTAGGTCCGCTTCGAAGTCTGGGTCAGGCGTTCGACGAGCAGGCGCATCCTTTCGCGCACGGCGAATGGGAGCTGTGCGGACGCCTTCTTGACGTCAATTTTCCAGTCGGCATCCATGGTATTGGGGATATCGACCCTGATGCGGCACAACTTGGTCAACTCGGTCTGGCGGGCAAGGCCCAGCCAGCTCCCCGCGATGATCAGGCGACGACCGCGATACACGTAAAAGCCCTGAGTTCTAAGATGCCCTTCTGGCCCCCCAAGGTCTTCCCAGTCGATCTTGGAAATGGATTTGTGATGGGGAAGCGTGAAGCACTGGAATTCCACGGCACCGTTACCCAGTTCCAGCCGGTCAGGCCGATCACTCTGGTGGGATGGGAAGCGGGTGCCGAATGGATCAATGGGCTCCAGTTCGCGCCCATTCAGCAAGATGGCTAGCCCCGGCTGGCCCTCTGTCATGAAGCGGTGGAACACGAGACGGATGTGGCGCTCCGCGCTCGCAATTGCCCGGTTCAGATACTCGGCGCGTTTGCGCGGCTGATTATCGAGGCCGCCGGATAGGCGGTCCAGCGAACGCCAGATAACAAGGGTGCCGTTTTCGGGGAGGCGGTCGGCCCAGGGGATCGAGCCGGGGTCGGAATGAATACCCACCTCCCACCTGTTGGTGATTGCGACCTCATCCAGATCCCATGTCGCTGCAGCGAAAACCCCATCTTTGCGGGACGCAACGGTGAGTCTCTTGCATTGTGAGAAGCTGGCGCTTTTCAAGCCCAGCCCAAAGCGACCCAAGTCGTGGCCAAGCCTTTCGGCAAGTGGGTTCTTGCTGCCCGGGCGCATGGCCTCAACAAGCTCGGTCAAGGTCATCCCCGCCCCGTCATCGAGAACGGCTAATGCGGGATCATCCCCATCCAACTCTGAAAGTATCTCGATTGTATGCGCGCCGGCCGTAATCGAGTTGTCCATAATGTCGGCCAGAGCGGTTTCGCAGGAGTAGCCAATATCCCGCAAACTCTGGATGAGCGAGGATGCGTGTGGCGTTGCGTCGGCGGTACTTTCGCCCTGTTGGGATATCATCGGATATTTTTCATTGGAATGATCACTGTAACCTAGCGGAATCAGCTGGCGGGCGGAATTTCTCAACATTCCCTGCTATGCTTGCAACTGGTTAAAAGTTATTATTCACAATTATTTCGTTGCCCGCCGCAGTGGCAACGGCGAAAGCCATTCCTAAAATTGTTTCCGGTTGGAAAAGCGTTGTGCCCAGCCGGTGCGATGGTAAAGCAGTGGCTTCGCCAAAGATGTTAAGGCCGCCCCCGAATATCATTCGGGAGCGGCTTCGGTGGAAGGTCTGTTCGATCTGATCAGCGGGCGCGGCGACAGCTCATCACCCAGCCGATCACCTCCTCCTCGATCCACAGCTTGCGCCCGCCGATGACATAAGGCGCGGGAAAGCCGGGCAGTTTGGTGTAGCGAGCAGCGCTCGAGCCGCTACAGCCGAGAATGAATGTGAGCTGCTTAAGTGAGATGAACTTCGGTATATTCGACATAGATTTCCCCCTCTTTGAGGAGGCCATTCTGGTCGGCGTCGGCCTGTCCTATAACCGGCAATATAAATTCTGGAGCGGGGCTCAGGCTTTCATCTGTTCAAGGATGGATCGAACCGTGCCGCTCGATGGCTGAACGTATCGATTGCGATCGATATCGTAAACAGACCCGAATTCACCGTAAACCCGGGCCACGAACCTCATGAATGGTGAGGGGTGGCCATCACCATCCTCCCTCGCCGCAGGCTTGGAGCCAAGGATATGCTGGTAAATCATGGCGAGTTCGCGGATGAAGGCATCCCGCTCATGATCTGCCCGCTTACCTTTGGCCATCGCGCTGAGCCCGGATTGGCGGATTTCGGTAGTGATCTGCTCGTGATTCTTCAGGATTGCATCAGCTTCATCATACAACGCAGAGCATGAAAGCCCATGCGACCACTGACCTCCAGCAAATGCATTGTCGATCGGTCCAGGGATCGTCTGAAGAATGAAGTCCGGTTCGCTTACGAAGGGTATCCAGCGCTCATGGAGCGCTTGCGCCATGTGGTGTAGTGCGCGGCCCCGCATCTGCTCATAGTACCCAGTTTCTCGCCCATGTCTCGCGGCTTGATCTGTGAGTTCGTCGGCGGCGAGGGTGATGCTCTTCGCGGCATCACGAATCTGCCGGACGAGGTTCAGATATGCGGTGTCTTCTGGACGTTGGTGGGCGCTTTCGATCGAGAGCATGAAGGCCATGCAAGCTGAAGCCAGTTCGCCATGACCTTGAGCGTCGACAAGATAGGCAGCGGCTACTGTCATCTCAGCCTCAACATCCGAACCCTTTCGCCCGGGTGCGCCAGCATTGAACGCGGCCATGGCGAAGTCGCGCTTGAAGATCTCCCTGGCTGCTACCGGATCGACGATCTTCTTGCGCAGTTCAAAGGCAGTCGGAGCGAGGGTCAAGTGCTTGGAAGGCATACATACTCATCTTGGTTGGGCCGCTTGACTGTACCGACGAAGATATGAATCAGCAGTTGAGCGGCGAATCCTTTTTCATCCAAGCGGCGTGGGCATGGCGATACTCTTCGGCCGCAGCCAGCAACACTGAGGGATCCATATCGCCCGCGACCAGTGCCTGATGCGCTTCCGCCAACCGGGCATTGCGGGCGAGGCGGTCGTCAGACGCATCGGCAAGGCGGCTGATCTTGCGCAGGACCGGGCGCCCGCCGGCTGCGGCAGCTTGAAGGACGGAAAGACCAGACGGGTCGAGCAGCGAAGCGGCCGCAAGCTGGCGTGCGAAGCGATAGATCCGCGCCGCCATCATTTTGGTCGCCAGCCCGTAACCCGGCAGCGGTTCAGCGATCACAGTGCTGAGCGGGGCCTTTGTCAGCAGCCGGACAGCCTGAATGCCACCAGCCAGATGATCGAGCTTCAGCTGGCGTTCCGACCGATCGGCGATGTCGGCCGGGAACGCACCGGACGAGTCCTGATCGTTGCGCAGGATCATGATCTCGGCGATGCGGCCATAGGTCGAGATCATCTGCTGGATGAACCGCGAGGTGGGGGCATTGGTCGACACGATGCAGTAAATGACGATTTTCGCCCCCTCATCGTGGAGCATGCGCCAAACCGAGCCAAGGAAATTGAGGATGGGCAGATCCGTGCTCATCAACCCGGCGCCCAAATCGAAAATCAGCGGGCCGTTACCCGCTGCATGCCGACGAACCCAGCCGGGAGCATCCTCGGGGCCGCTCGTCCAATTGAGCCCGACCACATGCTCCTTTCCGATACGGCGGGTCAGCCCGCGATTGCCGTCATCGACATCGATGAGGATCGGCCGAGTGCCGGTGAGCGACAGCGCGGCCTCCAGCACATCGGCTGTCTCCGTTTTGCCGGCCCCGCCCTTTGGCGTCGAAGTGATATGAACGATGCGCGAAGGCGCGCCATCACCGGTGAGCAACTGATCAGTCATCACCATTGTCCACCCAGCGTTCCCCGAACAAGGTACCATCGGCTTCGGAGGCTTTCGGCGCCACGGCAGGCGTTTTGTACGCCTGCGGGGTCTTCGACTTGATGGGGGCTTTCGTGACCGGCTTTCGGCGCGGCATCGCCAAGCCCTTCTCCGCGCAAATCCGGCGGAACGCGCTTTCGACCGATTCTTCCTTGATCTCGCCATCGCCCCCGAGGGCAAGCGCGATGGTGGACCACGTCATACCGCGCTGTCGCGCGGACATGATCTGCTCAAAGCGGTCATCGACCTTGCCAATCACCGTGGTGATCGGACGCTCCTGCTGAATTGGTGCGGCCAAACGACGATCCGCCTCCCGCCGCCATTTGTCGATTTCGTTCATATGCTTTCCCCTTCGCTTTGGGGTAGCCACCACTCCAAGGGGATGAAAAGACCCCCTAATCCAATTGGTTGGGTTTGAGTGGATTTGGTTCATTTGGATGAATTTGGTGATCTGGCTCGTTGACCGACGGCGGTGATGCAGATCACCTCCTTCTCATGTCCGGTCTTTTGTCAGCTTGCCACCATCTCTCCCGAATGCCAGGCCGACGGTCGTGGCAATGGGAAGTCCGTCGGGAAAATGTAGACTCCCGTGCCTCGATCGCTGCTCGGTGCCAGATTGTCCTGAAAGCGAGTGCATGCACCGTATCCGCATCAGTCGTCATCGGATCTCCGCTGCTCGCTTGGCAATGCGAGGGCAGCGTTCGCGGGCGTGGCGGTGAAGTCGATATGGCGGCTGCGTTGCCGCCCCTTCGCTCGCCGGACGCAGGTTCGCCAGCACCTCTGTCTGCCGCGCAGCTGCCAGTACTTTCGGTGCCCAGCCACATCCCGGCTGAATGCGCTTGTGCAATCTGTGGCGGCGGCGATATGCACCATCAGCCAGCCGATCGATGGACGGCTGAGCAAAGTCCTCATGCCGCCCGCCTGCACGCCAAAAGAGGCCTTGCCGTAGCCGCGAACTTGGCGGCTAACCGGCATGGCGGCGAAGCGCGACGGCTGGTTTCATGGACCGTAGCGGGAAGTTCTGTCTGCATCAGCATGGCCGGACGTTTGGCGTGCTGTCCGGCGGATGCATGGCGCGTTTCGTGGCTGGCAGCTGAAGCGCCAGATGCCCGAGCCGGCGCCAGTTCCGCTGGCGCCCCTTTGGCGGCATTGCTGGCAGAAGCGGAAACGGATTGGAACGCTGACCCGTATGGGCCCAGTGCCGCCGATAGTGGCGGGTTGATGCATCACCTCCTGCATAATGAGTGCCCGGCATCTTGCCGCGCAGAAGTACCCCTCGCTCCCGGCACATCGCAGGCCGACGTGGCGGGGCTCCGCCGGTTCGGGCGGACCACGCCGCCAAAGGCGGATTGGTGGCGAGCTGCCGGACAATACGCCGACATCATCGACACCAGCATGGCGGGCACAGAGGCGGTCGCTGCGCCGACCGCGTGGCGGACGGTCTGCCGACAAAATTGGAGGAAAAAGGTGAGCAGGATGGGGGCTGTAACCAACCCAAGCGCTCGGCGGTGGACCTTCTCGCGCTCAAGGGGGAAATATGAGCAGTAAACAGACAGCCGACACGCGGGTGTCGATCACCATCCATGTCACGCCCTCTGAAGCATGTCGCCTTGAAACTGCGGCGGCAAGGGCGGGTCAGACGCGCAGCGGCTGGGTGCGCTCACGCGCCTTGGGCCAACCCGAGGATGAGGCTCCCGTAATGGCCTGCCTCGCGCAACTGCTGCGCCTCCATCATCGTCTCGATGACGATCATCAACTCGATGCCGGGTTGCGCGGCGAGCTTATCGCACTGTTTCGGGTGCTGACCGAAGCAGCACGCGCCGAGGTGTCGAAATGATCGTCAAGCTTATCAAGGTTGCCAGGCAGGCGGGGGTGCCAACCAAGCTGCGCGATGATGTGTTTGCGCTCACCAGATATGTGGTCGATGCCGATCCCTGGGCCCTCGCCATGGTCGACGAGGGCCGGGTGCGATCACTGACCGAATATCTCCATCATGCGCAGGAATTCGGGGTCGAGCCCGGTGAGAAGGCCGGGCATGTGGGCAAGCGCAATCTGGTCGGTGAAACGCTGCGAGAGCAGCAGATTGAGATGCTGGCCACGGCTTCGGCCGCGCCGCGCGTCGAATATCCTATGGTCCATATCATCGTGAGCTGGCGGACTGGTGAGGTGCCCACGCCGGCACAAGTCGATGAAGCCGTCGACATCATGCTCACCACCGCCGGTCTGGATCGCAGCGCAGCGCTTTATGCTGAGCATGTCAACACCGCTTCCCGCCATGTCCATATCGCCGCCCTGCGAATCGACAGGGCCACGGGCGCGGCCGCAGGCAGCGAATGGCTCATCGACGATTTGCATCAGGCGCTCTCTATCATCGAGGAGCGTCAGGGTTGGTCGGCAGAGCCCAATGCTCTTTATTATGCTCGCGGCGGCGCTGTGTTCGATGCCAAGGCGCAACGCGTCGAAGACAGTTTGGACGGGAGCAAGCGACGGGTGCCCGGAACTGAGGTAATGATTCGCGACGCCGCTGGCCAGCGTGTCCGGGTCCGCGACAGAAACGCCATCACGCCCGCCATGCTGAACAAGCGGGAAGGGATTCTCGAAGCATTGGCGGCCAGCACCAACTGGGCTGAGTTCCACGCACGCCTTCATAAGATCGGCGTTTCTTATGAAGGCAAGGGGAGCGGAGCCCGCATCCATATCGGCGAGCAGTCGGAAAAGGCGTCTCAGGTGGCGCGTACCTTGTCGCTCTCAACGCTCCAGGCGAAATGGGGGGGCTTCGAGCCAAATGAAACTGTCCGGGATGATGCGTTCGAAAAGTACCGCGCAGCTCATAAGGCTCAACTGGCTCGCCTCCGGGCCGATCGCACCGCAGCGGTCGCTTCGATCCGTGCATGGGCCACTACCACGATCAAGGCTCTGCCGCGCGGAGGATCGACCCTGGTCAATGCCGCCGTTCTGGCGGAACGAGACGCGGCCATCCGCCAGCTCGAAGAAGTCTTCAAGGCCGCCATCAAGCGGTGCACCGACGCTCGCTTCACCCAGGCGGACGCTTGGAAGGGGGCTGGTTCCCCCAATCTTCCCGAGATAGTATCCCCCAGTCTGCTGCTGCCGGTTGCCACGGGCTATGAGGCAGAATGGCAGGCTCCCGCCCATCTTCGCGCCGAGCCGGACGAATGGCGGACACGGTATTTTGATGCCGATGACCGGCTGGTTCTCACCGATCATGGCAACATCATCGTCGTCAATCAGCCCGGCATGCCGGATGCGATCGACGCCGCGCTGCTGATGGCATCGCAGCGATGGGGCCGCGTAAGGGTGCGAGGGTCGGAGGCGTTCCTGCGGAGATGCGCCGAGCGCGGCGCGGTCTTGGGCCTGTCGCTGGTCGGTCCGGAAGGTTTGCCTTTGATAGCTGTTTCGACCACCACCCCGATGCCGGACGTTGTGACGGAGCCCAAGAATGCTGAAACTTTGCCGCTGCCCGCTCAGCAGATCGATCCCGTTCGGCAGGCGACGATCGACCGTCTGCTTTCCGATCTAGCCGAAATGGGAGCGATCCCGGTCCGCCGTGCCGCCGATGGGCATCTACAGGTGGAATATGAAGACGATCGCTTTGCTCCTCGGCCGGAGTTGCGCATGGCCTCGCTGTTCGACGAGGATCCTCAGATCCAGGCATTCCTCCGCCACCAGCGCGAATCCATGATCGGTGCTGTCGAGCGCCATCTTGCCAGCTGGGAGGTTGCACCCGACAAAGATGCCGTGCTGAAATCTCTGGCCGGGCGCAAGGATCGCCTGGCCCGGGCCGCCTTCCTGGCCTTCGACGATCCGGATTTTGCAGCGATGCTGGAGAGAATCGAACTGTCCCGACTGGAGCGGGAGCGCCGGATTGCTTTGGACGTCAAGCAAGGTCACGAGCGCATCATCCAACCGGAACCCAAGCGTAGAGAGGCCGAGATTGAAGCGGAAATGCCTATCCATATGCCTGGTAGGGGTGGGATTGCCGACTGAACCACGAACTGAACGTCGCCATTCAACCGCAAAGGACAAAATATCAGGTTTCAGGAAGGGAGTTTGGCTCTGCCTCACGGATGAAAAATTCGGGGGAGTGGGGTCGGTCACCCTCCCTAGGAAACGAAGTCATGCATACCACAGTTCCTGCGCCATATGCCGCGCCCTGCGTCGATGGTGTTGCCGCCAGCGCTTGCTCGCCCGGTCACATCATCAATCATGTCATCCGCCCGCTTCTCGACCGCATGGCTGGTGGTCCAACAGCTGACAACATCCTGGTCGAATCTGGAACCCGCTTCGAAATCGACAGCCGCTGGCTATTCGATCGGCTGACTGGCCAGACCGGGCATGACAAGATCCACGTCTGGATCGACTTCGAGGCTTTGCCCCAACTTGTCCTCGATTGCGGTTTCAGCCTGGCATGGATGACCACGTGGGAATGCTCTTATCGGTTTTGGGCCCGGCACGACGGTGCGCTCATCCTAATCCCGCTCGATCCCCAGGTCAGGCGGCATGTCACGATCGAGGACGGCCATCTGATGATCGCTGACTGGTCAGCTTATACCACGCCCGCAGAGCGCGCCGCCGGCTTTAGCCGCGCAGATGCTGTGCTGGCCGGCCTGATGGGGAACTGATCAATGCTGGACTATGCACCGGACCGCACGAAGCTCCCCTCCACCATCGATATCGGGCATGGCGTGATCCAGGCCGAATATCTCAACCGGGCGAATAACGTTGCGGCCGCAATCAACCGGCGGATTGATCCGCACGCGCGCGGGGAACCGACGTGCTATGCGTACAAGGTTCTTCTGCCGCCGAACGCGCCGGATGCCCTCGACGACCATCATGCGCTTTGCGCTCGATTCGAAGCCCAGATGATCCCGGCCCAAGTCGACCTGATGTCCGTCACCACCTTTCGGCACCCGCACGAGGTGCCCCACCATCTGGCGTGGCGCCGCACGCTGGCCTTTATCGGCGAGAAGTGTGTCGATCACTTTCATGTGGCAGGGATCGCGATCCAGCATGTTCCAGGCCTCGCTTCAAGAGACAGCAAGCCGCATATCCATTTTCTGGCTTTCGCCAGAATTCTGCGCGGATCGACCTTTGGGTCCTTCTCGCCACTCGTGAAGCCTGGTGCGAAAGCGCTGGTCGGCAAGGAATGGGCGGCCTGGTTGAAGGTGCATCCATGAGCGGCGGAGATCGAATCGAGGTCGCCGCACGCTATCTGGCGGCACAGGGTGAGGTCGAGATCCGCCGCATTCGTGCGATCCTGGAGCGGGCCCAGCATCTTCTGGATGCGGGAGACCTGTCTGCAGCGCAGATCACGGCGCTGAGACGCCCGGCCCCCTATGCTTGGGAAAAGCCGCAGCTCTTTCCCATCGAGCGCGAGGTCAATGTCTATCAGGCCGTCGCAGAGGATCATGCCACCGGCCAAGGACATGACCTCTATTATCATGCCAGCTTCGCCCGCAGCGTGGAAGAATGTCGCCGTCACTTCGCCACCGCCGTGGGGCCGCACCTTGCCAATGCGGCGATCATCGGTTGCGGCCATGATGCTGACATCCGGCATGCGGACCTGTTCATGTCGCTGGCCCTGCGCGAGTTCCTGGAATGTGGTGCCGATCCCGATCGGCGCCCGACTGTGCTGCGTTACGACGCCCACCTCCACTTCAATGCCAGTTGATCTCGCGATGACGGCCGGCTGCCGGGTGGAAGGCGGCAAGGCAATGAGGGGGAAGGCAGCAGGCTAACCGCAGGCATGAAAAAATCGGCGGTCGGCCCGCCCGCCAAGAAAGGACATAATGTGAAGACGATTACCCTCGATGTCGAAACCGTGCTCGACGAGGAAGCGGCAGAGCGTTGCCATTACCGCAAAAATCCCGACGAGTTCGCGCCATGGATACTCCATAAGCCGGTCTGCGTGTCTATGCTGACCGTTGAACGCACCGATTGGGATCGCGTGGCATTCTCGATCCATTCCGTGACGCGGGGCGATGCCTCCGAACGCGGCATGATCGATGAGGTCGAGCAATATCTGAGCGATGCGGATCAGATCATTACCTTCAACGGGCACGGCTTCGACGCCCCGGTGCTCCGCGCCCGGGCAGCCGTGAACGAGATCGAGGCGCCCACGATCCTGCAGATGGGGCTTCGGTCCCGCCTCAACTTCCATCTTGATCTGCTCGACGTGGTTACATCGAGTGGATCGGCTCCCAGGATCAAGCTGGCTGAGCTTTGCGCACCATTCCGCATTCCGGTGAAGCTTCAGGCCGGCGGCGATGGCGTTGCCGATCTGGCGGCGGTCAACGATTGGCAAGGTATCCGGCACTATTGTCAAACCGACGTTGTCTCGACCTGGATCGCGTCGCAGATGTGGCTGTCCGCCAAGGATGCCGAGTTCGGGCGCACGCGGTGGTCAATGCTGGCGGACTGGGTGCTGGAAGAACAGCCTCGCCTTGCCCATTTGCTGCCTTATGTCTCGCTTCCGTCAGCTCGCCGGCTTGGCCCGTGGGATGATATGGATATCAGGCTTTAATGATCAAAGCATGAGGTTGGACATCACTGGATCCGATTGGGGCAAGGCAAGGTCGGCACCTTCGCCGCTCAAGGGCTTGGCGTGTGCTTGTATGAATATCTCTCTGTACCCGCGTGTACCAAACGCGGGTACATGGCTGCCATTGCAGCGAGAGTGACTTATGAGGCTACTAGCTGCGGCACGATGGCTCGCTTTAGCGCAGACGCCACGCCATCCACGACGTTGAGATCGATTGTTGCCAGGAACAGCCGCTCGCGGCCGGCGGCGAACCCATAGTCGCGATGCGTCTGGCTGCCTTGATCGCGGCATGAAGGATAGAGCAGCATAAGCCTGTCACAGCGATAGAGCCGGGCGTAGGCCATCATCTGGTAAATATCGGCCTGGGCCACCCCCGGGCGCTCGTCGCGGGGAAGGTCCAGCCTTTTCCATTTCGTGTCGATGATCGCCAGGATCTTGCGATCCTCGCGTTGCCGCAGGATCAGATCCGGGCGGGTCAGGAAATGGATGCCTTGCGTATCTTCCCCTGCCGACCAGGGGCCAAGGCAATGCCGCAGGCCGCCCTGTTCGACGACATCGATACCGCTGCCGGTCAGGCTCTGGCGCAACCGGGCCGCGATATAGGCCTCGAACAGGTCGTTCATGGGAAACAGCAGGGTCAGCCCTTGCGCGGCGGCGGCCTCGTGATGGGTGGCCTGCCATTCGCGCAGCAGGAACAGCTTCGCCAGATCGAGCAGGCTGCGCCAGCGCTGGTTGCTACGGTCGATACGGATGCGTTTCCATGGCAGGGCGCTGGCCGGTGTATCGGGAATGCCGTCGAGGGCATGGCGCAACTCGGCCAGCAGGCGCTGCGTTTCCAGTCCGCGCGCATGGCGGGACAGCATGATGACACAGGCCTTCATCACCCGCATCAGCGGCGTATCATTTTCCAGACTGTCAAACCGGCAGGCGAGCCGGTCGGGGCGCGCCGCATGCACAGTGAACTGCCGCGTGATGTCGAGCCGCCCGCGCAAGGCGCGCAGATCGTCCTCCCGCTCGACATAATGGCGCGGCAATCCCCGGCGCACCTGCGCCAACAATTTCTGCGCGAACAGGCGGATAAGCACGTCGAGCAGGGTTTCGTCCTGCCGCGCCATGGCGGCCTCCGCGCCCCCGGCGAGGTCGAGGCCCAGCGCGACATCGAGCATGTGGACAAGCCGGTGCCTGACCTGCCCCTTGTCGTCGCCCTGTTCGGCTTGTTCCTCATCGACCTTTGGCAGGATCTCGAGACTGGCTCCCGGAACGGCCAGCACACCCACCACCTGCCGCACATGCAGTCGCCGGTTGATCTCGACGAGAATCTTGCCGCCATCCGTGCCGCCGGAAGGGTGGTCAGCCGCCGCCGCGAGCAGGGCATCGGCCTGCTCGCGCGAAAAGCCCTCGGTGCCAATCGGAATGCTGCCCCATTCCCGGCAGCTGAGATGCCTTGCCTTCATCAGCCTTCTTCGTCCGTATCCTGCGTGGAAGGCGACGCGATCCTGCCGATGAGAATGCCATAGGCGTCCTCATCGAACGTTTCCCTGACGCTCCAGCTGATCGCCTCGCGGCGCACCGCGCGGCCTTCGAGGCCGGGAGGCACCGGGAGATCATCGCGCCGGATAAAGCCGTTGCCCATAACAGCGGCGATCATGCTCCAGTCCTCGAAGAAATACTCCTGAAGGAGTGGCAGGACCTTCCGGCGCATGACCTGGTCCACATCGCCCTGCGTGGTGCAATGCATGAAGAAGGCATGGCCGACGCGGTGATCGCGGTCGATCAGATATTCCAGCCGCTGGTTGATGGTGTGGAGCACAAGGTCCAGCTCAAGCCCCGGCACCCTATCCTTGAGCTTTGTGGCGTCGGGTTCCAGTTCGGTGAACTCGAAACGGCGGCGCAGGGCTGTATCAAGCAGGGCAACCGACCGATCGGCCGTGTTCATCGTGCCCAGGATATGCAGGTTGCCGGGAACACCGAACAGCTTCTGGGAATAGGGCAGGCGTACTTCCAGCGCATTGGTCTGGCCGAGGCGCTTGTCGGGCTCGATCAGGGTGATGAGCTCGCCAAACACGCGCGAAACATTGGCGCGGTTGATCTCGTCGATGACCAGGACATAGGGGCGCTGGTTGAGGGGTTTGGTGTCCTTGCCAAGGACAATGGCCGAGAGGCCTGCCCAATCGATGGCATCGGGCGCTAGGCGGTAGAAGGAGTGCCGGCGAAACCATCGGGGGTAGAACCGGTCTCGATCCTGTCCCTGATCGTCCCGCCACAACCATTGCACGCGACGTCGATGCGGATGGCGATCTAGATGCGGATCGAAGACGTAGGGGCCGGTGACCTGCCCGAGAGCGCGAAAGCGATCGCGACCATCGGAAACGACGACATAGTCTCCTGCCTGCATCCAGGACCGAAAGCCGAAGATTTGCTCGACATTGGCATCCTTGCCGGTCGCGTCGGGATGGCCGTCGGCGCGCCATTGGCTGAGGATCTCGGACAATTTGTCGAAACGCGGGTCGCTCCAGTCGGTGTGGCCGCCCCAACCGAGTGTGATTTCATCTTGATCCAGCGCTGCAAGGATCTGGGCTTCTTCCGTGCCGCGTTCGCCCAACGCAACTTTGAAGATGGGGCGTGTGGCGTCGAGCGTTAATGGTGAGGAGGCGCCTGCATCGAGCGAGGCCCGCTCCGCCATGTCCCGAAAAATGCCCTTGTGGACTTTGAGACGGAGGCCGGACGCCTCCTTCTGAACAAGTGCCTCCTCGTCCTCGCCTTCATCGTCCATGGGGGGGCGGAGCCCTTCGACAAAGTCCTCATAGGAAAAGCTCTGGTGGAAGGTCACGAATTCGATGCGTTTGTCCGCGCGAAGGCGATTGTAAACCTCCATCAGTTCGCCCCTGTCCTCAGGGGCTTCTTCACCGCAGAGCTCAACAGCCCGGCGTGCCGTGGCATAGGTTTTCCCGGTGCCGGGCGGGCCATAAAGGATCTCATTGGTCGGTGCGATCATGCTCGTTTCATCCTGTATGGCTTCATCAGACGTGGCCGGGCTATCCTGAAGGTCGTCTGGCCAATAAGGGAGGCGCTTATCGGGCAGTGGCGACCGACGCATTTCCTCCGGGGCTTCCTTGGCAAACCGCTGCGCAAAGGCCGCAAAACCGATCTCGTCGAGCGGGTAGTCGGCTTGCTCGCCCAGCCCTTTGCCGTCGGCTTTCTTGTCGTACACGGTCAGTACCGGGGGTGTCTTACGGAGACAGCCCAATGAAGGATAGGCGAGTACCTTCTCCTTTTCCTTGCGCCCGAAGCGCAGCTCATAGGGAGGGATCTTGGCATGATACCAGTCAAAACCAGCGTCATGAATCAAAAGGATGAGCCGCAGGAACAGTGATTGTTGTTCTGTGCTCCAAGCGGAAAAGATCGCTTCAAATTTCTGATGGCCATGGGTGAAATGTTCGAGAGCCGCTTTCGCCCGGGCATCTTCATCGAGCCAGAATCTGAATATTGTTGTAGAACTCATGTTGGCACCGAAGCGGTCGGGACAGGGCACATTTGCCATCTCCCGGAACTTTTCCCCTTGCAAGGCCTGGCAGATGTTTGCCCAAGCCTCATTGAGCTCCAATGTATCGTTCAGCTCACGAACCCGAAGCTCGATATGGGTAAGGCCTTCTTTCCGGGCTGGCTCGATGTACATTTCGAGGACAGCCGCCCTGATGACATCGGCATCGCTGCCCTTGTTTGGCTCGCCGGCAAGAAAGCGACCATATTGTCTCAGCCACAGGGCCCAACTAGAAAGCCGGTTCAGAGGCTTCTGCGAATCCGGCAGGAGAATGCGAAAATCCTCGCCACCCTCTTTGGCATCTTGTCGCATCGCGCCGAGCTTGGCGCGAATGGCCGCAAATCCGTCTTCAGCAAAGGCCGCCTCAAGGTCGGGCCAAGAAAAGCGCAGGGCGTTCAGTTGCTGCTCGATCTTGCGGACAGCATAGGCGCGCGTGTTCTGCGCTTTTTCAGTCACGCCCCCGGACGCCAGCCAGGCTTTGAACTCTTCATCTCTCATGATTTGATTCCGTTGGTTTTATGCGGGGCTCAGCCTGCCAGGCAGTGGGAAAGCTTGGCGCTGACCGGGTTCCATATCGCGGCATCCGAAGCAGGATATTCGAGCACAAAGGAGACCTCGCGGTCCTTGTTCAGCATCGTGCGCTGGTAGAAGGTCTTGCCTTTGCCGGCTCCGGACAGCACGAACCATTCGGGACGGCTCACCTGATAAGTGACGGTATACCCCTGGGAAACGAAGCGCTTGGCCGCGTCTGACTTGGCTTGGGCGACAGTGTCGCCAACCGCGTTGTAGCCGCCCCAGACGCGCAAGGTTGCGCCATGGGGACCAACAAACACTCGGCCATCCCCGTTGTCGGCTTCGCGCTGGGGCCGCAAAAGATCGGCGGGGTAGCAAACCGAATAGCCAAAGCGCGCATTGCCGTAGGTCTGCCAATTGTGCTGAGCTTGGGTATGCGCCATTGGAATGGCTGCGCAAATCGCCATGGCAAGCATTGTCATTCGCTTCATGACTGGCCTCGTTACAACATTGAAGACATTGAAAAAATATGTTCGATGGTCGGGATTGTCGCCGGGGCGTTGAGCTATCGGAACAATTGTGCTGACAGATGGGCATGCAATGCGGCATCCTGTTCTTTCTGATCAGGTCCGGCTGCAGCAAGGGCACGTCGGGCGCGATCGCCAAAGCCCAGCAGATACCTCGCCATCTCATCGACAATGCCCTTCCTTTCGGCGCGGGTGGCACCCTGAAGTCGCCGCTCCATGCTGTCGACAAATGGGATAAGATGGTTGCGGATGAGTGTTGCCGTTTCGATCATGTCGGTATCCGGGAGGCCGTCGGACTGATCGACCGCAGTGAGTAAGGCTACGCAGGCTGCACGGGCGCTCATCAACTCATCCTGCCGCTTGGGCGCGATCTTCATTGCGCGATACCAGGCCAGTGCCATGGGATCCTGCGCGTTCGAAGCCTCGCCTTCGTGGGACGTTGCCACCATGTCCGGCATGGCTTGCGCAAGGGTAGTTTCTCGCTGACGTCGGGCCTGCCATTGCCAGATCCTCATCGCCAGAATGGCAAAGAAGGAAAGCAGGCCGATCAGGACGGGCATGGTCGGATCGCCAGAACCGGTTGGGCTGCTGGCATTGAGCGCGATCTGCAGGCCAAGGGCGATGATGAAGGCGCCCAGAATGGCCGGTGCAAAAACAAAGATCAGGGCGAAAAGGATGCTTTTGATCAGGTTCAGCGTGCCCAGAATGACGCGCTCCGCGACCCGAACCACCCATACCATGATGATAAAGCGCATAAGCAGGAATATGGCCATGCCGCCCAGCACCAGAAAACCGAGCGAGAACACGGCCTCCAGAACATATTTCATGAACGCGGCCTCCGGTCGTAATCCCGGCCTTTGGCATCATGCCTTGCGCCTTGGCGTTCTGCCGCCTCATGCACTCTCAACCTGATCATCGATCATTCCAGCCCTGAAAACCTCATGGACCATCAACACCATATTGATGCGACAAAACTGGTCGTTCGATCACGGGACCACCGGATAATGCGGCATGCGCCAGGGGTGATCGGGCTGGTCCATCATCAGGTCGATGAAGATCGGCAGCAGAAAGCCCAGCACGGCGCCGCCATCGCGTACCTGATCGCGGTTGACCGAACCGTCGAAGGTCGCCCCGCCATGCACCAGCTGGTTGCGCAGCACATAGAGCCGGTCGAACAGGATCGAGAGGATCGTCGTGGTGTCCTGCCGCCGCAAGGCGGCCGAGACGGCCACATTCGCCCGGTCCAGCCTGGCGCCCCAGTCGGCATAGCCCGGCTCGCCATTGTGATGCTTCCAGAAGGCGCCGAAGATGTACTGATTGGCCAGAAGAACCCGGATTTCCTGGCTGAAGCGCTGCCACACCGCCTTGTAGATGCGTTGCTGCCCGTCAAACCCGTTCAGCGTGGTGAAGAAGCCCATAAAGGCATCACGCTCGCTGCCCACACCGTCGACCGCATGGCCAATGTTGCCGGCATAGGCCGCGTTGAAGCCAATCCACAGTAGGATGAAGCGAACATCGGGATACTCCTCCCGCTCGGCCCGCATCAGCCAGCTGATGCCGCGATGGACCCGCAGCGTGAGCGCTTCGGGGAAGCCCTCGCGCAGTGCCCGCTGCTTTTCCTTGAGGACAGCGGCCCCAAGTATGCCGGGTGATGTGGCCATGATTGCAAGCTCCCGCAGCAGCCCGCATCAACAAGCCACAAGGAAAAGGTGGAAAACAGGAAGAAACCGCGTCGATGTGCCGCATGTCTTCCATGGATCGAAGCATTGTTCAATTGCTTCAATATGTTAAATTTTCGCGTCGAAGGGGTTCTGCCGCTTTCCTCATCATGAGGGCAGCACAGGATCACGCGGTGGAACGCCAAAGCCCATCGGCCCGCGCGGGTGCTCGCCGCGTGTCGTGATCTCCTCGCGCAGCCAGCGCAGCAGCACGTCGGGGTCACGTTCTTCCAGCAGCCGGGCCCGCTGCGCGACCACCGCGAAATCGCCCGGCGTCTGCCCCTCATGTGCTGGCCAACCGACCGGCCAGACCTTCCCGAAATGGGCCTCGAACAGACTCCGGGCCTGATCCGGTGTCATCGCCTGAAAGCCCACGCGCAGGGTAAAGCGGCGCTGGGCCGCCGGATCGAGCGTCCCGGCCAGATTGGTGGTGGCGACGAATGGCGCGCGCAGATGCTCCATCTGCACCAGCATTTCGTTGACCTGGCTGACCTCCCATGTGCGCTGCCCCGCCTCGCGCTTGTAGAGAAAGCTGTCGGCCTCATCGATCAGCAGCAGGGCCTTGCGTTCCGCCGCCTTGGCGAAGGCAGCCGCGATGTTCTGCTCGGTCTGGCCGACATAGGGGCTGATCAGGTCCGAGCAGCGGCGCTCCTCGATCTCCAGCTCCATGCCCTCCGCCAGATGCCGCGCGAAAGCCGATTTGCCGGTGCCCGAGGGGCCGGAGAGCAGCAGGCTCCAGCCCTTGTCGGGCGCTGCCGCCAGCCGCTGGCCCAGACGAACCAGATCGGTATCCGCCCGCGACAGGGCCGGATCATAAGCGGCATGCCCGGACCTTTCGGGCGCGGTGGATTGCCCCAGCGCCCACATCACACTGTGAATCGCCGTGGTGGCGACCTCGCTCCCGCCACCGGTCAGCTTCGCCGCGCGCAGCCCGGATGCCACCACGGCGGGGCAGGTCTTGAGATCGGCTATGTCGCGCACATCTTGTGCCTCCAGCGCGATGGCTTGGCTTTGCGCCGCGCGTCGCACGATCCTTTCGCGCACGGCCCGGACCGGGCGGTCGAAGCCGATCACCAGCGTCATGCGGCGCAGGATCGCGTCATCCAGATCATCGCGCCGGTTGGCGATCCAGATGGTGGGCACCTGCGGCGCCTCGACCAGCCGGTTGAGCCACTGCTTCGAGCAGCGCTTGCGGTCGACCATCGCCAGCACATCGTCGGCCTCGTCGACCACGATCACCCGCTGCTTCTGGTGGCGGCACAGGGCGCGCAGCACCATCAGATGGTCGAGGCGCTCGGCGCGGTCGGGCTCATTGCCGTCATCGTCGGCCAGGCCCGCGAAGATGGCGCCGCATCCGGCCTCCCGCGCCAGCGCCCGGGCGAATTCGGTCTTGCCGGTGCCCGGCTCGCCGCAGAGCAGGATACTGACCGGCTCGCGCGAGGCTATGATCTGCTGCGCCACCTCGCGCAGATGGCCGAGATGCTCGAAATCAGCCCAGTCCAGCGTGGCTTCTTCCACCGGCGGCATCAGCCGTTCGATCAAGCCCTCACGCGTTTCGGCGTGGATGCGCAGGATGCGCTTGAACATGCCGGTGACCGAACATGCCCCATCACCATCGTCTTCCAGCATACGTCCGGTAAAAAGGCTGCGCCCGGGAGCGATGCGCTCATCGACCACATGAAGCGGCAGGCCTGTGAGTTGGGCAATGACGTCGACATTCGGATTGCTGTAGCCATACGGCGACTTACGCAACAGTTGGCGCCATGGATCGAACTGGGTCAACCGGGCAAAGGTGACGAGAATGCGCTGTTCCTCGGCGTCAAAGCCCAGAAGTTCGGAGATCCATCCAAAGGTGCGATCAATCTCGGTTGGCGCCATCCGCTTGCGTTTCAACTGCGTGGCGACCGCGCGCAATTGCGCCTGCGTTGGCTTCCGGCGCGATTCGCCGTGCGGCGTTTCCAACGATGTTTCATGGGTGATGAGATCAAGCAGATCGGCACCAAAATCGGCTGCCTGCCGGACCGTCAGCGCGCGCAACACATGAGCTGCGGCATGCGCGAAATGCCCGGCTTCGCGGGGGTCGGCGGTATAGCGGGTTTTGCCCAGACGGGAGCGAGAGGACATGGTGACGACAATCTTCCTGATGGCGGGATCCATGACCGGGTGATGACCACATGATTACGACAAAAATGGTCGTGCCAAAGTACAGGGTCATGAAATTAACCTTGCTCTTAACCATTTAGCGCTTAGCCCTGTCTGCCATGACCCAGCGCCTGACCAAGCTCGATCACACCCTGACCCTGGTTCACGCCCTGACTGGAAGCATCGAGGGGCTGACGCTCGACGAGATGGCTGATCTGTTGGGCGTCACCCGCCGCACGGTCGAGCGGATGCGCAACCTTATTCTGGTGCATTTCGATCTGGATGAGGTGCTCGACGGCCGCCAGAAGCGTTTCCGCATCAAGGACAGCCCCGGGCGGGCCTACTCACGGCCCAGCACCCATGAGGTCGCTGCGCTGGAGGCGGTTGTCGATGCCGGGCGGCGTGACGGCACCGCCAATGCGCGGGTGCTGGCCACGCTGCTCTCCAAGATCAAGATCGCCTTCGACAGTGATGGCCGCCGCCGTCTCGACAATGATCTGGACCTTCTAACCCGCCTGCAGCGTTCCCGCGTGCCAGCGGGGCCGATTGTGGATGTGTCGCCCGAGGATCTGACCGAAATTCAGGCCGCGATCCTATCCGGGCATTGCGTGGAATTCGATTATCGGCCCGATGGCGCTGAAACACCCTCGTGGCGCCGCGTGGTGCCTTATGGGTTGGTGCATGGGCCCGTGACTTATCTGCTGGGCAAGATGCCGGATCGCGATGACCCGCCCTATACCTTCCGCCTCGACCGGATGACCAATGTCCGCGCCAGCGAGGTGCTGGGCTGCCCGCCGGATGATTGGGATCTCGATGCCTGGCTGGCCGATAGCTTCGGCATCTGGCGCGAGAATGACCATGACATTGTGCTGCGGGTGCTGGCGCCCTCTGTGCCCAAGGCGCGATCCTGGCGGTTCCACCCCGCGCAACAGGTTGAAGAGGATGGAGAGACCCTGCTGGTCCGCTTCCGTGCCGGGGGGCTGCGGGAAATCGCCGATCATCTCTTCACCTGGGGCGGGAACATCGTGATCGAGGGGCCGCCCGCCCTGCGCGAGGTGATGCGCGAGAGGCTGGCACTGGCGCAATCGGCGCTCGCCAGTCTGCCATGACCGTTTTTGTCGTGTTGGATGTCTAATCCAACAGATGTTGTGATTCTGCTGCGAAAGATCAGAGATGTTTGACGATTGCTATCTGCGGCTCGGGCGCGGCCCCTTCGCAAGTTGCACGCCGCTGACGGTACAATTGCTGGGCGGACTCTATGCCCTGCCGGCGCGGGACGAACCAGATCTGCGCGGCGCGCTGGATAAGGGCGGCGAAGACAGGCCGTGGAGCGCCAGCCTTGCTGTCGCCCCCGAGCAGACCTTGCAGGCGGTCAGCGCGATGCTGCGGCAGGTGATGCTGGCGACCGTGGATCTGAACCCGGCCTCCATTCGAGCCGAAGTTCTGGAGGCAGGCAGCCGCGCCCGTTATCATCTGGAGGCGCTGCGCGATCTGTGGGCAACGCATGATTCCATTCTTCCCGCCGATCTTGCCCGGCTGAAGCACTTTCTGGCCAGCGAGGCGAAGGATGCCGTGCAGCCTCTCAAGCTGATCTGGGATCGCAACAGGCCGGACCTCACGCCCCTTGAACGCGCCGTTTTGGAGCGGCTGGAGGCGCATCACGGCGCAATCGAGGGCCGGGACGCCGACGCTGCGCGCCTGATCGGCAAGCGCCAGGCCCCGGCGGCTTCGGAGGCCACGGTGGCCGGGCATGTTCAGCGCTTTATGCTCGATCCGCAGGCGCCCCGGCGTCCTGCCGACGACAGCTTTGCCGTCCTCTCGGTGCGGGACAGTCTGAGCGAAGGCGAAGCCGCCGCCGCGATTATCCAGAACTGGCTGGCCCAAGACCCGACGCTCAAGCCCGCCGACATCGGCGTGATCCTGCCCGCAGATGGCGCCTATGCCGCCAGCCTTGCCGATGCTTTTGCGGTGGTGGGCCTTGCCGCCTCCACGCTGCCCGGCACCGCCACCCGGCGCAACGTGGGCGCGGAGGCAGTCTTGCATTTCGTGGAATGCCGCAGGCGGCCCGCCCCGGCGATGGCGCTGGCCTCGCTTTACAGTTCGCCGGTGCTCTGCTGGCCGCCCGAGATGGGGGCGGCGCTGGCCGCCGCCGTGATGGGCGGCGATTATGCCCCGCGCCTGATCGAGGGACTGAGCGACAAGGGCAAGTCGCTCTTCCATCTGATCCGTTCGCCGTCGCCTGCTACAACCGCCGAACTGAAGGACCAGCTTCGCCGCTTCCGCCATGTGCTCAGCGAGGATGAGGCGCTGAAAGACGATGTGCTGGAGGCCAAGGCGCAACTCGCCCGGCTGGCCGCCGCGTTGGGAGGTGCTGCCGACGCCGCCGAGCCCGATTTCGACAAGGCGATCCGTTTCGCCGCCGCCTATCAACCGATCGCGGCCCGACGCGGCCCCTATCTGCTGGGCGGGGTGCGGGTGATGCTGGCGCATGAGGCACCGGATCGTTCCTATCGAAAGCTGCTGGTGCTGGGCTTCAACGATGGCGCCTATCCTTGCGCGCCCTCGGGCAATCCCTTCTTCCTCGACAGCGAAGTGGCGCTGATCCGTGAGCAGACGGGCCTCGCGCTGCCCTCGATGGCCAGTCAGCTGGATCGCGCGCTGGCGCTGTTCATTCGCCAGTTGCGCTGTGCCAGCGAGCAGATCGTGCTGCTGCTCTCCGAGCGGGATCGCAGTGGCGGCGCGCTGGCGCCGTCCTCCAGCCTGCCGCTGATGGCGCGGCTGGTTGAGGGTATCGCCGCGCCCGATGATCTGGTCGTGCCGATGGTGCGCGGGGCAGGCACGATCTGGGACCGGCTTGTCGCCTGGCGCGCGCGGCCCGAGTTCAAGGCCATCGAGGCGCCCAATCTGCCGCCGCATCTGGAGTTCGGGATCGACCTGCTCGGCCTGCGCCGAAAGGAGGATGGCAGCCTGCGGCCCCAAAGCCCGAGCCGGCTTGAAACGCTGCTGGTCAGTCCGCTCGCCTGGCTGCTGGGCGAGTTGGGGGCCAGGCAGGTGTCCTGGGCGCCCGAGACGCTGGATGTGATGCTGCGCGGTTCGCTGGCGCATGAGGTGTTCGAACTGCTGTTCCCGCCCGGCAGTGACCATCCCGACCATGATGCCATTGCGGCGCTGGTCCCCGATCTGCTGATGGACCGTATCCGCGCCATCGCCCCCTTCCTGCAAAGCCCGGCCTGGCTGGTCGAGCGTCGCACGCTGGAAAGCGAGATCGTCAAGGCGGCCCGCCATTGGTCGCAGGTGCTCACCGCGCTCGGGGCCGAGATTGTCGGCAATGAGTTCTGGCTCTCGGGCGAGATTTTCGGTCACCCCGTGCATGGCAAGGCCGATTGCCTGCTGCGCCTCGCCGATGGGCAGGCCGTGGTGATCGACTATAAGAAGAGCAGTTCGGGCGGGCGGCGCAAGCGGCTCAGGGCCGGGTGGGATTTGCAGGTCGATCTCTATCGCCGCATGAATGTGCGGCTGGACGAGGACAGCGGCGAGCCGGTCCGCCGGATCGCCGCCGCGCTGGCCACCAACCGTCTGCCCGGTGTGGCTTATCATATGCTCAACGACGGCGGGGTACTGGTCAATGGCCTCGCCGAGATCGAGAGCGACCATCTCGAAGTGATCGAGGGCGATATTGCCGAGCAGGCGGTGGCCCAGATCGAGGCACGCTTTGCCGCACTGCGTGCCGGGCGCCTGACGATCAACACCACGGCGGACGCGGATTTCTTCACCAAAAAGGCGTCGCTGGGCACCTATGCCTTGCAGGACAGCCCGCTGATCGCGGCCTTCCTTCGCGAGGATGATGCGCCTTCGGTAATCCTGGCGGAAGAGGCATGATGACAGACCTTTCGATCGTCCCCGCCGGTGCCGGCGCGGGCAAGACCCACCACATTCAGGAAACGCTGGTGCGCTGGGTGCGCGATGGTCTGGTGCGGCCCGAGCGCATTCTGGCAGTAACCTTCACCGAGGCGGCGGCGGGCGAGTTGCGTCAGCGCATCCGCGCGGCGCTGATCGCCGATGGCAATCTGCGCGCGGCTCTGGCGGTGGAGCGGGCCTATGTCTCGACCATTCACGGGCTGGGCCGCCGCCTGCTGGTCGAGCATGCGTTGGCCAGCGGCTCCTCGCCGCAGCAGCGCCTGATCGCCGAGGATGAGCAGGATCTGCTGATCCGCCGCGCCATCGAGGAGAATGAGGCGCTCAATGCGCTGGCGCGCAATCTGGCGGCGCATGGCTATCGCGCCAGCTTCACCTCGGACGAGAGCGTGGAGGACGGGTTTCGCAAGAAGCTGCTGGATGTGATTGCCCTGCTGCGCGCGCTGGGGCCGCGCGGGGCCGATCCGGCGATGGCCGGTTTCGTCGAGGCCTCGATCCGGGAAGGCTATGGCAAGCCGCAGGGCAAGGGCGCTGTGCTGGATAGCCACTTGCTGGCGGCAGTCGAGGCGTTGCTGGCGGCTTTCCCCCGCTCGCTGGCCGACAGCATGGGCAATGAGACCGCCCGCACCGCTTTCCGCGACAATTTCGGTGCCTTGCAGCGGGCCCGCAACATGCTGGCACTGGGCGAGCATGACTGGGGGCTGTGGCAAAAGCTGCGTGATCTGCGCCTGAGCAAGCGCGGCAGTGCAACGCCCGAAGGGTATGACGATCTGGCGCAGGCGGTGATGGATGCCGCCGACGCTTTGCCGACCCATCCCGGCCCGCTGGAGGATGCGGTGCTTCACGCCCGCGCGCTGGTCGAGGGGGCGCAATCCGCCATGGCCGATTACGAGGCGCGCAAGAAGGCGCTCGCCGTCATCGATTTTGGCGATATGGTGACCAATGCCGCACGGCTGCTGCGCGAGAACCCGGCGATCCTCTCCTCGGTGCTGGCCGAGGTTGATTGTGTGATCGTCGATGAGTTTCAGGACACCAACCCGATCCAGTTCACCTTCCTCTGGACGCTGGCGCGACAGGCGAAACACGCGCTGATCGTGGGCGACACCAAGCAGGCGATCATGGGCTTTCAGGGTGCCGATCCGCGCCTGACCGAAGCGCTGATCGGCCAGTTCGAAACCAGCCCGCTGGACCGCAACTGGCGCTCGGACCCGCGCATCATGGCGCTGGTCAATGCGCTGGGGCCCAAGCTGTTCGGTGAGGGCTATACCGCGCTGACACCCCAGAACGAGGCGGGCAGCGAGACCGCGCTGGAGGTGATCGCTCTGGGCGCCAAGCGCAATGCGAGAACCCCGGGAAAACCGCAGCATTTTGTGGCCGACCGTCTGCTCTCGCTGCTGGAGGATGAGGCGGTGACGATCATCGACCGTCACAGCAAGCAACCGCGCCCGCTGGAGGCCAGGGACATTGCCATCCTTTGCCCGACGCATAGCCGCTGTTCCGATTATGCCGCCGCCCTGCGCGCGCTGGGCCTGCCGGTCCGCGTGGCCGAGGACGGTTGGTGGCAGAGCCGGATCGTGCAGGCGGCCTGCTTTGCCCTGCGCTATGCCGTCAACCCGCAGGACCGCCATGCGGCCCTCTGCGTGGCGACGCTGGGGCCGGGTGGCACGCCTCTGGAAGAGGCGCTGGGCATGCTGGCGCGCGAGGGGCGGATTGTCACGCCGGAACTGGCCGCGCTCGATGCCCTGTGGCCGGAGGCGACGGCGATGCCCGTCGATCATCTGGTGGCACGGGTCATCGCGGCGGGCGGCTTGCGGGCTTGGTGCGACCGGCAGGAGGACCCGGCGCAGATGCGCGCCGATCTGCTGCGCTTCGAGGCCGAGGCCAGCGCCTTCCTTGAGGCCCATCGCGATATGCGCGAGGCTTCGGGCTTCTATGGTCAGGGTGCCAATGTCTTCCTGGGCTGGCTGGAAAGCCGGATGAATCTGAAGGGGGAGGACAAGCGCCCCAATCCCGCCGGGCTGGAGGCCGATGGGGTGGAGATCATCACTTGGCATGCCTCGAAGGGGCGTGAATGGCCGGTGGTGGTGGTCTGTGGGCTGGACCAGAAGCTGGATCCGCGCAGCGGGGTGTTCAGCACGATCTTCCCCGGCTTTGAGGATCTCGACCATGTGGTCGAGGGAGCGCAGCTTGCCTATGCCCCGGCCTTTGCCGCGCCGGAGGCGAGCGAGCGCTTCCTTGCAGGCCTGCGCCCCGAGGCGGACCAGAATGCGCGGCGTCTGCTGTATGTGGCGCTGACGCGTGCGCGCAACCGGCTAATTCTGGAATGGCCGCAGGACGATGGCGCGGATGAGCCGCCCCTGCCGATCACCGCCCGCCGCCTGATGAGCGATCTGTGTGGTGTTGTGATCGAAGGAGGGGATCTGCTGGTCGGCAAGGATCGCTTCCCGGCCCGGCAGATTGTGTGTGGCAAGGACATCCCGGCCAGTTTTGAAGCCGATTCTTCTGATGGCGCGGTGGTGTCTGATCGCGATTTGCGTTTTGCCTTGGTGTCGCAGGCGCCGATGGAAAGCATCGCGGTGCTGAGCCCATCGCAGGCGGTTGTGACGGGGCGGCCCATGCCCGAACATCTGGAAACACGCGCTGTCGCGCCGGGTGTACGTGTCACCGGAGAAAACCTTGCCTTGGCCGCCGACCGGGGCACGGCGATCCACGATGCCTTCCGCATCTTGCTGCAACGTCCTGATCTGAAGGACCGGGTCGCGGCGCATTGCCGGATGGAAGCCGGGGATGTTGATGCCCTTGCCCTGCAGGCGGAAGGCCTGCGCCTGGCATTGGCGGAACTGGGCTATGCCGAGTTGCATGTGGAGCAGCCGCTGGAGATCGCTCTGGCCGACGGCGGTATGCAGACCGCCATCATCGACCTGATCGCGGAAGGCCCCGATGGCTTTCTAATCGTCGATCACAAGAGCGGCGTGGTGGCCGATTACGCTGCACGTTTCGCGACCTATTGGCCGCAATTGGCGGCTTATGCCGATGCTGTGGATGCAACGGGGGGTAAGCCCGTGAGCGGAATGGCCATTTTCTGGACAGATATGGGGGAACTGACCGTGTCTGGCCTATCGAAGCTGGCGAGCCAGCGCGTGTTGCATGGCGCCTGAAGCCTGAACATCGCTCTGGCCCGTTTGGGCATCGCGCAAAGATGAGGAGTGCTCATGACAAAGTTTCTCAATGACAAAGAGGTTGGTCGCGTTATCCGCAAGGTCATGGCAGGCAAGGACGTGAGATGCGCCGTTGCGTTCTGGGGCGATGGCGCCCTTGATTCTCTCTTTCCCTCGGCCGAGGCGGCCCGATCGGCGAGCATTCTATGCGACCTGACCATGGGAGGCACCAACCCGCACGAACTGACGCGCCTGGGCGCGCCGGAAAACGCCCGGTTGAAGCATGTGAAGGGCCTGCATGCCAAAGTCTATCTGTCCGATGTCGGGTTGGTGGTGGCGTCGGCCAATGCCTCAAACCGGGGGATCGGCTTTGTGGAGGTCGCCGCTCTTACCGAATGTGGCACATTTCACGAACCGGGGACGCAGGCATTTAATGATGCCGACGATTGGTTCGGGCAGTTATGGAATGATCCGAAAAGGGCCATGGCTGTCGATCAGGAGGCTCTGAATAAGGCCCAGCGTGCTTGGGCCCGGCGCCCTCGGCATGGGATGGTTGAGCAAGCAGATGGTCAGGCGCCTAATACTTTGTTGCGGCGGATCGCCGCTAATCCTGACGATATTTACCGGGGGGTTGGCGTGGTTTTTACCTCCGATGCGGCGAAAGAGGAGGACCGTGACGCGGCTTATGAGGCAGCGATTGCGGCGGATGACCAACGGGTAGAAAGAAAGCTGTCTGACGAGAACCGTAAGAGATTGAAATCATGGTCCTCGGAGGATCTTTATTTCGGCTGGGCGCAGAAAGAGATCGATGCTTGGCCCGGAGTGTTCCTCGGCGTTCATCGTGACAAACCCGGCGCGTTTTCCTATTGGTGCTATGAGCGTTTCGAGCGTGTGCGCCTGGACAATGATAGCGCGGTGTTCGGGGAACAGTCTGAAGAATTCCGCGAAAAGCTGGGAATGGGAGAAAATCCCACAAAAGCCGGCAAAGCAGAGCAGGATCTGCTGAACAAGATTTTCGATCATCTCGACGATAGCGCGGGCCCGGTTGTCGGCAGTGGTCATATGCTCTGCGAAAGCCCCGCCCATCTCGCCATGCTGTTGGCGGCGATCGATGGCGATGCCTGAGCAGTATCCCCAGCTGATGGCTTTGCAACCGCGAGAAAAGAGGAGAACAGACCATGGAAAAGCCTTCAGTGATCTTGCCGCCTCCCTTGGCGCGCCGTGCTCTGATTGAGAGCCTTGGCCGCATCGAGATGTCGGCGGATGCCAAGATCATGCTCGACAAGGTTATGGGGGTAACCATGGATGCTGGCAGCAAGATTTTCGAGATCGGCCGGCATCTTCTGACCTTTGTGCTTGATCTGGCCCGGCGTTTTCCCGGAACGGCTTTTGCACTTTGCTTGGCGTTGACAGTCTCCTTTCTGATTGGGTCGGTTCCGATTGTGGGGGCCTTTCTCGCGCCCCTGCTGACGCCTCTCCTGTTGGCATTCGGGTTGAGGCGGCATCCTCGGTTGGAGATGTGCTGTTCAAGCGGGTCGATGAGGGCGTCAGGATTTTCCTATCCATAAAGAAGTGATGGGTGAAAGAATGGGGATTTACCGGAGAAATTTCTTCGATAAATTCTTCTTAACCAAACAATATTTTCCCTCAGGCGTAAAAAAACGTCACCAGGAGATAACGCTTGTCTGCTCCGGAAATTCTGCTGCCCCGCCTGAGACGCGCTCTCGCCAACCTTGTCGCGGCATGCGATGCGGTGAGCGATGGGCCGATCAATGAAGCCGGCCAAACGGCGGAACAGGCCTTGCGCACGGTCATGCGCCGGCTGTTGTTGAGCGAAACCTTGGGGGGCTATTCTCTGCTGGCGATCGCCGGCACGCAAGGGGCGGGCAAGACCACGCTTATCAAGACGCTCTATGACCTGAAGGGCGAGGATGCGGCATGGCTTAACCCAAATGAGGGGCGCGGTGAAACTCATCCCATCCTCATCACGGAGAGCGATGACGATGGGCCAGTGAGAGGTTTCGTCTGGAGACTTAAAGAGGATAATGGCCGGCGTATCGTCGAGCGCGTCTCGCTTCTCGAAGAAGAGGGATCGCTCGAAAGGGCCCAGGCAGCCTTTCAGGATGCTGCCTGCAACAGCGCTACATCTGCACTGCTGGTCGAATTGAGCTTCCCTGCCCGGCTTGGCTTGGGCAAGCACAAGGGCTGGCTGCTTCTACCGGGGTATGAGACGCAGACCGCAGGGAATTTGGTTTGGCAGTCGACCATGCGGGCCGCGCTGAGCGGGGCAACAGGGGCGATCGTCGTCACAGACGCGACCCGGCTTGCCCGCGATCAGGGCGACTTGGCCCGTGATGCCTTTGGGCATGGGCTGGAGCATGTCGAACCCCTTGTCGTGATTTCAAAAACGGAGGCGTTGCGCGACAGGCCCGAGGATCTTGCCGATCTGCAAGCGCGCGGAGCTGAGGCCTTCAATGTGTCTGCGCAGCGGGTGCAGTGCATCGGGATAGCTGACGATCAAGCTTATCTTGATGGCTGGCGCGAAGCCCTGAAAGACAAAATCAATCAATTCGTCGCCGGAAATGCCGAAGACTGGCAAGGTCGATGGCATGCCGACATGAGCAGCTTGCTGCGCCATGATCTGAAACTTGTCCTGTCGGATTTGAACAGGCATTTGCGCCTCATGTTTGTGGTCCGTGACGATGCCGGTGCGGCAACGGATATGGTGAAAAGCGGATTGGAGATATTCGATGAGGCCCGTGACAAATTGCGCAGGGCCTATGGAAAAAGTGTCCGTGGTGCGGTCGACGCGCATCGGGGATCGGCGGAAGAAACCCTTAAAGAGCGATTGAAAACTGACTTTGAGGGCCTTGCCAATCATGCCAAGAGCTTCTTTGATACGGACACAGAGCGCTTGGACAAGCTGGAGAAAGCGATTGCCGACGCCGAAAAAGCTGCCGACGAGGAAAAGGACAAAGTAGGGCCGTTGGTGGTGGCAGCGCTTGAGGAGCCGATCCGCAAGGCGCTGAGGTTGCCTTCATCCCGTTTGGGGCAGAAGCAAGCGTCAGAGCCATCGTTCACGGATGCGCCGGCAGGTGAGCAACTGCCAGCAGTGACGACTTGGTCGGAGGCGGGCGACCCCACACAATCGGGCACGCTCAGCCATGCCTTGGCGACGCTGTTTTCCTTGGAACGAGAGGCAGGAGCAGAAGGCAGGCTGAAGCTCCTTGACGATGCCATTAGGATGCTTCCAGCCTTGACGCTGGATTTTTCCTTGGATCTGATGCGTGAATTGAAGGACGGAGCCGGTTCAACGAACCATGATGCCGTCTCCAATCCGGACGTCTTGCGCAGCGTGCTCAACAATGCCGCGCCGGCTGCTGACAATGCCCGTGGGCTGGTCCGGACGGTGGCGGCGGCCATCTTCTCGGTTGGCGTGGCCGAGGTGGGCGAAGCGGTGGTGGAAGGCGGTGGCGAACCCGATGGCGGGGGCGGCGCATCGCCATCCACGGCGGCCACAGCCGCAAAGGCTGCTGCCATGATGCCCGATCCAGTCATTGCAGGAGCCGTTGCCGTTGTTGCAGCCGGATTCCTCGCGGTTGAGACGATCAACGATGCGCGGATGCATGATCGCGCCAACCGTGTCGCGGCCCTGAACCGCTTGCGGGCTTTAAGTGATGCCCGGCACCAATGCTACATGGAAGCCTTCGATGATGCCATGGGGGCAATGCGCGACGAACTCGATCGCGTTCTGAGCCGTCGCTATGGCTTGGCTGAGGCTTGGGTAAAAAAGGATCGGGCCGTACATGCACTCGCTATCGTTCAGAACCTGCGTGAGGAGTTTTCGGATGCGCTCGACAGTGAGGGCTCAGATTCTTCGCCGCGAGGCTTGCGCCTGACCCATGCCTGACCGCTCGGCCGACCAGACGACAACGATGGGGGGGCTACCGAAACTGTCCTATGCTTGGGCCTTCCAGGCATATGAAAGTTTTGTCGAAACCCTTTCACCCGAGGTGTGCCAGCATCTGGGGGAACACCGTGAGGACAGCTATACGGTGGTTTTCGGCCGCACGCAGGTCGGCAAGACCACGCTGATCCTAAACTTGCTAGGATTGATGCCGCAGGCGGTGCGGTCGGTTTCATGGGTGCTGCGCGGCGGTAGAAAGGCCGGCAATTCATCGACGGCAATCCCTACCGAATACCGGCGCAGCCGTGATGATTGTTGGCGCATCATAGGGGGCGGGCAGGATGGGGAATACCCCGATGACGATGAGGCCTGTATCGCCCTGAGCAAGATGCGCATCGACATGGAGAAGGGTAAAGCATCATCCGATTTGCATCTGTGCGTGGTCGAGATACCCGACTGCCGCTTCAGGGGCGCGCGCGGGCTTCTACCCGGGACCCGCATTCTCGATCTGCCCGGTGCGGATGCGCAAGACCTAGTGGAGCGCCGCTTTGTCTCGCGTGTGGCTGAAAGCTTGGTGCCCAATGCGGATCTGATTCTGCTGGTCGGTCGGGCTGACGATCTCACCTTTCTGAACGCGGAGCATTTAGCCTTACCGGGCTTATCTGACTGGCAAATCACACCTCACCGTTTTCGCGTGGTGACGACTTTTTCCTTCACGCCGCCGAGTATTCGCGATTTTTCTCGGAGGACAGGATGCTGGGGAGATGAGGAGGCCTATCGTCAGCGGCTCATCGGGGAGATCGAGGGGCTGGTTGCGCTCAATCCCGAGACGCGCGATCCACAACTCTATTTCCCACTGGAGTTTGGCGAAACCTGGGATGAAGCTAGAGACTTGCATGACGACAGACTGACATCGATGATTGATCGCCTGATGCAGCGCCTGCATCACGATATCGCGGCGGCAAACTCCCCCTTGAGCCGCCTAGAAGGTGCGATCGCGATTCACGGCAGCGTTATGCGTATCCATGAGGCAAAGCTGGAGGCGGTAAAAGCGAAAATGCAGGGCCTTGAGGAGGCTCTGGCGCGCTCTCACGATGCGATTCGGCAATTGGAAGGCAAGAAAAAAGATTACCAAACCCGGATGGCGCGTCTGAGCCAATCGATTCCATCGGACAAGGATATGTCACAGAAAGCGAGGCATCTGGCTAAGGGCTTGCGCGGTGCGGCGGCAGAATTGCAAGCCCGCGCGCTTGATCATCTCGACGGTCCTGAAGTGACCCGTGATATGATCTTGGAGCTTATCGATGCTGCGCCCCGTGATCTCAAGGCATCACTTTTATCCATCTCCGGTCACGCAGAATACGATGAGAGTGGCAAGAGCAACGGCGACACGGATAAATCCGACGAGGAAAAGCGCGGGACCAAAGCGTTCTGGAAATCGGTCAGCAAGCTTCTTGCAGATTCTGTGATCGAGGGCCTTGAAGGCCTGGATCACGCTCCTTTCGCGGTGTTGCGGGAAAGGCTTCAAGGGTATTGGCTCAACGCTTACTGGAGAAAGGGAGGGGGCAGCCAGTTGGCCCTCGACCGTAAAGCGTTCGAACATGCCCACGATCGCCTTGCCCTTAAAGCCGCCGAGGTGCTTCGAGCCGCTGTCATGCGGCATGCGCTGGCCACGAGGAGGAAGGTTCAAGAGGAGGAGGATCGCTTCGGCGCCTTGTTGGAAGGTACCGCCGATCTGATGGCTGAACAGCAATCGATATGCGAGCATATCGCGCAGGAGCGAAAGAGCCTCAGCGTCCAGCTCGCGGATATGAAGCTGTCGATTCATCAGGAAAAGGAGCGCAGTCAGAAATTCGGGCAACTGCTGTCGGAGGCTTACAATCGCGAGATCGAGGAGGTGCATCGCGATGTTCTGGAGGCGCCAGATGCGGTTACGGCTTTTGAACAACTGGCCCTTGGCTCGACCTTGCGTGCGGCTCGTGAACGTGTCGGCGCCCGAATCGTTGGGAAGCACCTTCATGCATAGGAGTGATTTTTCGTGAACACCGAAGCTTCATTTGATCTCCTGAATCGTCCGCGACCTATCTTGCAAAGGGAGCAGGAACTTTCCGAGATGCTCGATCACGTCTTGCAGGCCCCGCTGGCTCCTTTGAGCCAAGGCCTGTCCGATGTCGGGCGGAAGGCAGATACCGTACAAGAAAAACTCCGTGAAACCATGAATTTCCTGCATGCCAACGGCGATGATCTGGAGACCATCAAAAAGCGGGTCAAAGTAATCCAAGGCTTTGTAGAACGGCTGGACGATCTTGAAGCGGGCCTAGCCAGTCTGGCAGAGGCTTCCAGCCGCCGGGACCAATGCCTCCTTGATACCTTGGGCGAGGTCCGGGATGAGGCGCGCCAAGCTAGGCTTAATGCGGCGCGGTGCTGGCGTTGGGTGTTTGCGACCCTTATCGCGACGCTCGTTGTTTCCAGTGCGGATTTGATCGCCAGATTTCTGGTGCACATGAATTGAGGTGGAAGGTGGAGGTCATCCGATTCATAAGGCAGGCGCTCAACACGCAATGTGGGTAGACCATCGCCTGCAGATCTCTGGAAAATCCTTCGCTAACGTGCAGCAAAAGGCCCCGGTCTCGCCATTGGTCATAATGTAGGCTGCTGTTACGGTTTAGGGGCGGCACTAGGTGTGGCCCAAATAGCCAATGCGGTTCGGGGTATTAGTGGGGGTATCTGCCTTGAAATTTCTGATAAATTACATTAATTATCAGTACATTAATTTTTATTTTTGAACTCCTCCCGCTCCGCCATTTACCTTTCCTCATTACTTCGTAAGTGCCTGATTTCCGGGACTTTCGTCGCGTCTGCGTGGCTCATGCGTCCGCAATTGTCCCTGTTTGTTCTCATGCATCGGCTCTGCCATATGGTTCGATCTATGGTATGCGATTCGGGGAATATGGTATGGGCACGCTGAGCGAGACCAAGGTTCGCGGAGCGAAAGCGACCGGGAAGGCTTACAAGCTGTCCGATGGCGAGCAGCTGTACATGCATGTTTCCGCTGTCGGCGGCCGGGTCTGGCGAATGAACTATCAGTTCGGCCGCAACGCTCAAGGCAAGCCGGCGCAAAAGACCCTGACGATCGGCATCTATCCGGCGATATCGCTCAAGGATGCCCGCGCGGCCCGCGACGTTGCCAAGACGATGCTGGCGAAAGGGATCGAGCCGAGGCCTACAGACCTGTTCGAACGCGGCACCGCGCCGGTCGATACACGGCCGACGTTCGAGGACGTTGGCAAGGCATGGCATGCGCTGCAGGCCAAGCAGTGGTCAAAGGTCCATACCAAGGACGTTCTCGAAAGCCTGGAGAATGACGTGTTCCCGGCTTTGGGGAAGACGCCGATCGCGGATATTGAGGCACCGGCCGTCCTCGCGCTGCTGGAAAAGATCGTCGATCGCGGCGCCGTGGAAACGGCGCACCGCGTGCGCCAGCGGATCAGTGGCATCTTCGTCTATGGTATCGCGAAGAACCTCGCGACGAAGGATCCGGCCGCGAGCCTTGCGGTGGCTCTGCCCAAGAAAAAGAAGGCGAAGCGTCAGCCAGCGATCACAGATCTACATGCGCTGCGGCAAATGCTTGTCGACTGTGACGCGGAACGGTGCCGCGCGCAGACGAAACTGGCGATGCGCTTCCTTGCGCTGACGGCCGTGCGATCAAATGAGATTAATGGCGCGCGCTGGTACGAGTTCGAAGATCTCGATGGTACGGAGCCGCTGTGGCGGATTCCGGCGCACCGGATGAAAGGGGATCTGGAACGGAAGGAAGACGAAGAGGGTGACCACCTGGTGCCTCTCGCTCCACAGGCGGTCGATGTGCTGCGGGCGATGAAGCCGCTGACTGGCGATCTGGAACTTGTGTTCCCGTCCGACAGACATGCCCATCGGCAAATGAGCGAGAACACGCTTCGAGCCTTGCTGATTCGCGCCGGGTACTATCAGCGGCACGTGCCACACGGCTTCCGATCCGCGTTTTCGACGATCATGAATGAGCGCTGTGAACGCGTCTGGCGCTCGGCCGGGCACAAGACGGCGTCGCCCGATCGGGCCATCATCGACCTGATGCTTGCCCATGTGCCGGAAAATGACGTTGAGGGCGCTTATAACCGCGCCGCTTACATGCCGCGCCGGCGGGAAATCGCGGAGGATTGGGCGAACATTTTGCTCGCGGACATGTGGCCGCCGGCAATCCATATCGGCCAGCCAATGCGGTTTGCTGCGACCGGGCCGGGGCGACCCGGTCGCTGATGGTTTATGCGGCGATGCCGCGCGTCCAAGCGTCGATTTCAGTCTCTACCCAGCGAGAGCATTTGTGGCCCAGCTTGCGCTGGGCCGGGAAATCGCCGGTCTTGATAAGGGCGTAAATGTGCGAGCGAGACAGGGACGTACGCGCCATGACCTCGCTGATTTTCAGCAGGCGCTCGGGCGCATGAATAGTCATCTGTTGTCTCCTTTGGCGGCTGCGAGAGCATGCGCGATGATGAACGGGATCGCAATAACGGCTGCGATCAGGAGCAGGGCGCGGGTGGCGCCCCGGATGGCGAGGTCGGTCCGGCCGGTGCGGCATTGGCGAGGCGTGCAGGCCCGGCAAGTGCAGCCGATGGGATGGACGGCGTTGGCGGTGCGGCGGGCCATGGTCAGTCCAGCCCCAGCGCGGTTTTGTAGGTGTCGGTGATCATCTCCATTTCGCGGCGGTGATCGGGCTGCATTTTGCGCATCTTGACGATGAGCTTCATGGCCGGGACGTCGAAACCAACCGCTTTCGCCTCGCTGTAGACGTCGCGGATATCGTCGCTGATGCCCTTCTTTTCTTCCTCAAGGCGTTCAACGCGCTCGATCAATTGGCGCAGGCGGTCTTCGGTGGTGGTGTTCGCTTCGGGCACAGTGGTTTCCTTTCTCAAGCGGCGATCTGGTGGGCGCCGTGGGGCATGGTGTCGGGGTGATGGGCTGCGGGCCGGGGCGTGAATTTCGTCCGGCGGCCGTGTTCGCAGAGGGTGCAGATTTCCGGATCGTGGGCGGACCACGTCACGGCGTTGTCGTGCCAGTCCAGCTGGTCGGTCCATTCGTCCCAACCGCAGGCAAGGCAGAGCCGGGGGTGCTGGTCCGGGCGATCATCGCAAAGCTGGCGATAGACCGTGATGTTCAGGCGGTAGGACCGCGACATGTCGAGCACGAAGAAGTGCTGCTTCACGCGGAAGCCCACGGTTTCCAAGGTGCGGAAATTCCGTTCGACGTCTGCGCGGTGTTCCGCATGGTGCCAGTAGGGCCGGGCCGCGTCCGCAATCGAAAGGCCGGCGGCTTTCCGGCGCATGCGGACATAGTCCCACGGCAGAACGGAGGCGGTGAGGATCGAGCGCTGGGCCATGGGATCGTCCAGCATCGACGTGAGAGAGGGCACGCTACGCATGTTCTTCCTTTCGATTTCAGGCTTTGCGGGAGAGGGCGCGGGACGGATCGTGGAAGATCCAGCAGCGGACGCCGGAGACGCCCTCGTTTCGGGAGTTGACCATGCCCTGTTCGATGAAACGGCGGGCCTTGGAGGTCTTGAGCGCGCGGATCAGTTCCGCGTGGGTGGGCAGTTCCAGGCGCTTGTCCGCGCACCGGCTCTCCATCTCGTTCAAGCGGATGGCGATCATGCCTTCTTCGTGCTTGCGGTGATGGTTGATGTGGCCGGATGTGGTGGCGGGATCCTCGTTCTCTTCGAGGTAGTCGAACCGCTCCCAGAACAGGCTGACGACAGGGTCTTCGCTGTTGACGGCAAGCTGGCGATCGGTGGCCATCTGCACGATGAAGCGGGCGGTTTCGGCCTGCTGCTCGTCCGACAGGGGGACGATCGCACGGATTGCGTCAAGGAAAGCGAGCAACTGGCCGTGCGTCTTTGCAAGACGGTTGGTGCGGATCGCCGGCAGCGCCAGCAGTTCATCTTCGTACTGAGCGAATGCCTGCCGGTAGCGGTTCATGACTTCCGCTTCGCGCCGGGCCGCGTGAACGATGAAGCCTGAGATGTCCTCGATCGGCCATTGCTCCAGCTTCTCGGCCGCGACCTTTGTCGCCGGCGACCAGCCTGACATATCGAAGCCGAGCGACATGATACGTTCCAGCACCGCGCGGCTCGCGTTGACGGGCTCGTTCTGCTCGATGATGATCGCACCGCGAAACGGAGGCTCGAACGTCTCCATGCCGCCGTTCTTGACGCCGCGCGCGCGCACGGTCCGGCCGTTGTAGGCGGTCTTGAGTTCCTCCCACTCGAACTTCTTGGAGTGGCTGGCTTCTTCGCGGCGGTCGCCCTCGATCAGAACGACGGGCAGGTTGCCCACCTTGCCGAGGTTGCGTGCCATGGCGGCCGGGGTGGCCTTGGCAGGGTCAAAGCCTTCGTAGTTTTCGCGGCCCAGCAGCTTCCAGAGGAATTCGACCAGCGTGGTTTTGCCGGTGCCGGGCAGACCGTGCATTTCGAGGAACGGAAAGCTCTTCATCTCCGCACGCACCTGTTCGGCGAATAGGGAGGCGAAGTAGAAGGTCAGGCAGACGATGCCCTTGGCGCCATAGGCGGTCCACAGGTCGGGGAGCCAGCTGACGTCCAGCTGGTCGGCGTCATAGTCGATATCCAGCAGCTTTTCCGAGGTGCCCAGCTTGAGCGCCTGCTTGCCGATCTGGAAAAACTCGTTCTCGTTCGGCTTGTAGACGCGACCGTTCGACACCGCGATCGGGCCGAAGACATAGGCCTGCGCATCGCGGCAATAGCCGGTGAAGCCGAGCGGGCGGACGTCGGGCAGATCGGGCGTCTGTTGCTGCAGGATGCGGGTCAGCTGGTGCGCGTTGCCGGTCCACACACCGCCGAAGGCGAACAGGCGATCCTCGAAATTCGATGCCTTGCGCAGCTGGGCGGCGGTGAAGTCCCCCTTGACGGAAGGACGCTTGCTGCTGGGGTAGCTGATGTTGAGATAGAACTTGGTTTCGTCTGTCGCCTCGTCGCGCTGGCGATACAGGACGCGGAACGCGCAGTTGGCGATTTCCTCGACGGCCAGCGCCTCGCGCGAGGCTTCCTGCCGGATCTTGGCCTCTTCCTCTTGGTCGATTTCCTTGAGTTCGCGGGTGCGGCCCCGGCGATATTCGTCGATCTTTTCCTGAACGACGGAAATGTCGATCGAACACCAGTAGGTCCGGCTTCCGAAGGTGAAGTGGAAACTGTTCCAGCGGTGCTTTTCCCAAATGAGATAGGCTTTTTCCTGCGCCGTCTTGGCGAGCAGGACTTGGCCGTTCCACAGGTATTCGGCGCGGAGCGATTCACCGAGACGGTCGAAACCGAGCAGGTCGTTCCAGTCCAGTTCTTTGCCGGATTCTTCCTCGCCCATCGGCTGCGCGGCGGTAGCGTCCCAGCCTTCGTCCTTGGCCTTCTCGACATAGTCGCGGGAGGCCTTGGTGCCGGCGGGGCCGACGTCGAAGGCGAAGACAATCTGCGGGCGCCGGAACGGGGAGTCCGAGGCGGCGATATGGGTGCGCAGCTGCTTGAGGAACTCGGACGGATAGTTGTTGCTCGACATGGTCGAAGCCGCGCGCTGGCCCGCCTGTTCAAGAGCCCAGGCATTGAAGATGCCTTCGGCAAACCAGATGCTGCGGGCGTTCGCGAAGTCTTCCATCGACACATCGGGCCGGTGCCATGCCTGCCCCTTGTAGGACTTGCCGTAGGCGAAGCGGGCCTTGCGATCGAAGCGGCCGGGCTGGTCGATAATGCGTTCCCACCAGCTGCCGCCCGGCAGCGGGAAGCGCACGGTGGCAGAGCCGATCTTGCGGCCTTCGTCGCGGAAATACTCCTGCGAATAGGCACCGCGCATGCCCATGAGGTTGAGGCCGCGGGCATCGCTCAGATAGGCATCGGCCGCTGCGTTCGGGTTCTGCGGCGTGGCCTTGAAGCGGTTCGACCACGTATCGAAAATCTCGGGATAGAGGTCGCGCACCGACGCTTCCCAGCGGCAGTTGTTGGCGCGGCTGCATTTCAGAACCCAAGGGCTTTCGGCGTGGGTGTAGACTTCCTTGTTGCCGCAGTCGGGACACTTGCCCTTCTGCAGATAGGTGGCGCCGGCCTTTGGTTTGAAGCCGAAGTCGTCCCGCAGCTTGGGCAGCAGGGCTTTGCGAATGTCGTCGCGCATTTGCATGGTGGAATCGTGACTTTCGTGAGGATCAGGCCGGCGTGACGGACGCGCGGGGGAAGGCTTCGATTTCAGGGAGCGCGCCGCTGTCCCGCCAGACTTCGACGAAGCCACGGCAGTGGGCGCGCATGACGCTGGGGGTGAGGACGACGCCCGTTTCGGTGCCGGCGCGCCAGCCATTGGGCGTCCAGCGTTCGACCGAGATGACTACGGGTTGGCCGATGTAGAATGCGGATGCCGGCGCGCTCATGCTGGCCCCATCGACCAGAGGGCCGCGAAGGTGGCGACGATCGTGGGAATCGCGATGAAGGCGGCCATGAACTCTTCCCGGACGTCTGCCGGGGCCGCGCGCCACAGATCACGGTAGGCGATGATTGACGCCGGCAAAGTGTAGGTCTGGCGAGGCGTGCGGCGCGCTGTCGCGCCGACGCTGATCGAATGGGCGAAAGGCATGGGGTGGGCTCCGAAGAGGGCGGAAAAAGGCAAAGCGGGGGCGTTCCCGGAATCGAGCCGGGCAATCGGGCAGTGGTGGGTTGGATCAGGCCGTCAGGCGGTCAGATCAGGAGCCAGCGGCGCTGGCCCCCGGTTCGGGCGGCGGGCTGTTGTCGTTGTCCGCGCGGTCGTTGGCGGCAGCGTGCCACTTGGTTTGGGGCAGGACGTGGAGCGGAGCCGGGAACCGGCTTGGCTTGGTGGACCGGATCGCTTCCATGCTGACCACGAACTGGTGCCCGCAGGCATCCGGGTTGCGGCAGTGGTAGTAGACCTCGCGGTAGAGCGGGCTGCTCTTGCCTGTGGAGCGGGCGAAGGCGCGGCCTCCGCATGCCGGACAGGTGACGTGTGGCAATTGGGCAGGACGACCCGACATTACTGATTAACCCCCGTGGCTTCGCGCCCGGCCCCATTGCCGGGCAGAAGTGCTTTCAAACGGCCGATAAGGCGCGGGAAAATCGCGTCTGCTTCCTCGGTCTCGGCAATGGCGCGGTGGATTTGCGCGGGCGTGGCGCCCGGCAGCAGCGCCTGAACACAGTGGCTGAATGCGTCGCCCGCTTCGCGCGTGGCCAAGGCAAGATCTTGGGCCAGAGAATCGCGGCAGGGTTCGCCGGTGATGACCTCGATCTGGCGAGCATAGCTTTCGAGGATCGGGGCATAGCCGCCACCGGCAAGAATGAAGGCGCGATCCAGCGCAATGGCCTGATCGAGCGTGGGGGAGCCTTTCTTGTCGCTTTCACTCCAATGGCGAATGGTGCGGACGGCGCGACGCGCAATTGCGGCGGCGTCCTGCCAACCGATCAGATCGACCACGGTCATGACGGCGAGAGAAAAGGAAAGAGGGGCGCGGACCTTGGTCATTCCGCACCGTCCGTGCGTTGCGCTTTGGCAGTTGGATCGCAAACGACGGCATCTGCGGGCGCTGCTACATCGGCGGCATGGCGACCAAGGGGAAAGACTACATGTTCAGCAGTAATCGGCAGGCCGAGCCGGGCTGCCACTGCGAGAACATGGGGTTGCTCCTCAGACGGGATGCGCCCTTTTTTCTTCCAACCGTGGACGGTCCCGGCGGGGCGCTCGATGTCGCGCGCCATTTGGCGAACACCCCATAAGCTGAACAATGTTTCACCCTGTTTCATGGTGATTGTGTTCGGCTTTCCCGAACAAAATGTCAACTGCTTTTAGGTTGAGACTTTGTACAGCTTTCCGGTGATCTCGTGCGACATGGAAAAGGTTGCAACAAGGCTCAAGGAACTGCGGAAATCCGCCGTTCCTCGTCTGACAGTTCGCGCTCTCGCTGACGCGCTAGGTATGCCGCATGGGTCTTACGCCCGGTATGAAAGCGCATACGATTACAAAAAACCTCACCTACCGATCGAATTCGCTCGCAAAGTGGCTGGCGTGCTTTCTGCCTATGGGGTTGATCCCGGCGAGGTCATGAAGCTGGCTGGTCTTACTGAGGATGAGGCCGAGCCGGAAGTTGCCGCAATCGAAGCGGCGCGCCCGCAGGTGCAGTATGTTTCGCTGCAATTGGCACTGCCTAGTGAAGCTGCGCTGCGCGATATGTTCCGCAGCCTGCTCGTTCTGATTCCTGAGGGGGCGTCGCTGGACGAAGCCGCTGAAATTCTTGCTCGGCGGCTTCCAACTGGGCTCGCAGCGATCGGACCTGTCTTGCTTGATGCAATGTCGGCCGCGTTGCCTGCAGGCGGTACAATTCCTCAAGATCCCGCCACAGATCGTCCCGCGTCCAGACCATCGCCGCACATCTGACGCGGCACTCCGGGCACGCGAATTCGCAGCCTGGAGTCAATCGGATGGTCTCACTGCGCACTCTCGTTCGGCCCTGTTTGTTCTTTGTTCGTTCTCATTGGCCGATTCGAAACCTGTAGGGAAGTGACTTTCGTCACACTCAGAAAATTGTGTGTGGGAATGAACGGTTCTGTGCACTCGGATACGATTTAGGCTGCAAGATAAATGTGTTAGGCCCTGCCCATGAAAGGGGAACCAATGGGCCACATTTACGAAGGTTACGGGGCGAGCGTTGAGATCGTAGACGATGGGATCATCATTCGTCGGAAGGGGTTGGCCTCGTTCACCCTGCACGGATTGAAGGGCGAAAAGCGTATCCCGTTCGCGAGTATTTCGGCCGTCCAGTTTAAGCCGGCGAATCTGCTGACATCGGGCTACATCCAGTTTTCGATTGCTGGCGGGGTAGAGAGCAAGGGTGGTTTGCTGGCGGCGACCAAGGACGAGAATAGCGTTCTGTTCAAGGGAGGCCGGCAGAACAGGATTTTCGAGCAACTCCGTGACAATGTCGAAGCAGGCCTCCGCCTCGCACGCAAACCTGCGACTGCTGCGGCCACGATCACGAAGGCAGAGGAACTCGAAAAACTAGCGGGGCTGCTGGATCGCGGCTTGTTAACGCGCGAGGAGTTTGACAGTCAGAAGGCCGCGTTACTGAGTTAAGGCGCCATCTCCATCCGCAAATCCGTCGTGAAGCCGCCCGAGGTGTCCACCCGGTGCGTCACCTCAGAAATCAGCCATGCTGTCCCGTCGATCTCCCGCTTGTATCCGGTGACGGTGACGCGGGCTTCGGGGGAGGCGTCGGGGCGGCCGAGCGCCAGGCGTATATCAAAGGTGGCCGGGGCGCGTTTCAGGCGGGCGTTCTCGGCCGTGGCGGCACGGCGGGCTGAGGCTTCGTCGGGGTAGACCTTGCGCAGCTTCTTCGCGCCGTCTGCGGTGCCGGCGGTGACCGTCTTGCGCTTCGCCCCCTTGCGATCGTGCCACTGGGCGGTGACGCCTTGCTGACCGTCTCGCTTCTGGCGCTGCCAACGGTGGCCGTCGCCGCTGCGGCGGGTGATGGTGAGCGTGGGCAGGGCCTGCCCGCCGCTGGTCTGGCCGGCGCCCTTGGGGGCGAAGATCAGGTGCTTGTCCTTGATCGTGGCCACCGCGTCATTCTCACGGCCGAGGCGGCGCAGGAAGGCGACGTCGCTTTCCCGGCTCTGGCTGATCGAGGGCAGCGCGATCGCGGCGAGCGCCGGCGCAATCCGCGCGGTGAGGCCGTTGCGCCCGGCAACATCACGCAGCACGGCGCCGAGCGTGGTATCCTTCCAGCTATGCGCGCGGCGGTTGCGGATCTCGCTGGTGAAGTCGGCCGCGCGGGCCTTGATCGTGATCTGGTCCGGCGGGCCGCTGTGGCCGACATCGTCCACCTTGAAGCTGCCCTTGTCGATCAGGCCAACGGTGACGTCCTTGCCCTGTTTCCAGCCCAGCTGGAGTTTCAGCACGGCGCCCTCGGGCGGGATGGCGAGCAGGCCGTCCGTGTCGGTCAGAACGATGTCCAGCTGGTCGGCCTCGTCGCCGCGCTTTTCGGAGAGGGAGAGCGAGACGAGGCGCGGGCGCATCCGGTCGGACAAGTCCACGCCGTCCAGCGTCACGCGCCAGTCGGCGATGTTGTTGGCCGCCGCGCTCATGCCGGGGCATCCGTGTCCCTGGCATCGGCCGGATCGTCCACGCGCAGGAGGTCGATCGCGAAGTCGATGCGCAGCGGCGTGCCATCGGGCAGGAAGGCCGCGTGGCGCTCGTCCAGCGCGGTGATCACGTAGTTGCCGAAGACGGTGCCGTTGCCGCTGACCAGTGGCAGCGCGTCGCCGGCGTTGCCCATGGTGCGCAGGTCATCGAGAGAAACCCGGCCGTCCGCGATCTCGGCGTAGACCGATCCGGACATACTGACGGTTTCGTCTCCGGGGCCGATGAACTGCGTGGCATCACGCGCGCCGATGCGGCCGGCGCGGGCGTGGCGCCAGTCCGTCTTGCGCTGGAGTTCGTCGTGGGCGAGCGTGCCGATCTCGAACAGGAACATGCCGAGGGCGATCAGGTGCATGGCTGGGATCCTTATTCGTCGTCGTCGAGGCTGCGCCCGCGCTTCTCGCGCTCGATATCCTCGATCACCCTGCGGATTTGATCGGTAATATCCTGCGCAGGCGTGCCGCCGGTGACTTCGATCTTGATGGTGTAGTGGTTGACCTGCACGGGCGCGACCGCCCCGGCGCTGGCGCCTTGGGCAGCGACGGGGCTGGCTGCTGCCAGCGCGACACCGCCGGCGCCGACAGCAAGCGCCTGCGTCATCTGGCCCGACAGGTCGGTGATGCGCCGCAGCGGCCCGCCGGTGTTATTCGCAAGGCCCTGATCGAGCCCGGCCATGACGAAGCCGCCCAGATCCGCGAACACACGCGAGGGCGAGTGAATGCCCAGCTTCGACTTGAACCAATCCGACACTGCGCCGGCTGTGCTGACGATCGTGTTCTTGAGCGCCCCAAGCATCCCGGTGACGCCATTGATCAAACCTTGAATCAGGTTCCGGCCGATCTCGGTGAAGTTCAGCGAACGCAGATAACCGAGGGCCGGGGCGAATGCTTGCATCAACAGGCCCAGCGGCGTGAAGTTCAGGAAGGCTTGCACCAAGGACGAGATTGCATCGCCGACCGCGCTGACAATCGAGTTCCACACGCCGGTGAGCCAACCGACAATCGCCCCCCAATTATCGTAGACCAGATAGACGGCAGCGGCGACTGCCGCGATGGCCGCGACGATCAGCAGCAGCGGCGTGAGCGCGATGCCGAGCGGCGCGGCGGCAGCGGTCAGCGCGGCGAATGCGAGGGCGACGCCGCCGAGCAGGATCAGCAGCGCCGAACCGACGCCCAGAAACATCATGATGCCCTTCGCGAGACCAGGGTGCGTCTGCGCCCAGCCACGCACTGCTTTCGCGGCGACGCCGACCTTCTCGGCCACGACCTTGATGGTTGGGAGCAGTCCCTGCCCCCACTTGATATTGAGGTTGTTCACCGCGTTCATGGCGAGCCCGGTCGCACCCTCGGTGGTGGCAATGCGGTTGAGAAACTCGCCGTGCATCGATCCGGCAGTCTTGCCGGCATCGCCGACCAGCGCGAGGCGCTGGCGTAGGCCGTCGAGGTTGGTGAGCATCGGGGCGATGGCCGCGACACTTTCCGAGCCGAACAGCTGGGTGAGGATCCCGGACTGCTGATCGGGGCTCAGCTTGCCGATCCGTTCCATCACATCGACGATCGCACCGGCGGCATCCTTCTGCATGCGCTTGCCAACGTCGGTCGCCTGAAGCCCCAGTGCTTCGAAGGCCTTCTGCTGGCTCTTGGTTGCCGCTTCCCCCTTGGTCAGCGCCAGCATCGTGTTCTTGATGCCGGTGGCGGCAACCTCGCTGGGCACGCCGATGGAATCGAGCGTCGAGCCCAGCGCGGCGATCTGCGGCGCGGCAAGGCCGGCCACTTTGCCCAGCGGGCCGATGCGGGTGATGATATCGGTGACGTTGGCCGCCTTGCCGCCAAAGGTGTTGGTGAGCGCGTTGACCTTGTCGCCCAGCGAGCGGACGCCTTCCTGCGGCAGTTCGAAGGCGGTGCGCCACTTCGCCATTGTCTCGCCGGCGACGTCGGCCGTCATGTCGAAGGCCACGCCCATTTCGGCCGCGTCGTTGGTGAACTCTTCCAGCTGCTTGCGCTGGTCCGGCAGGGCGTTGCCGAACTTGTCCATGCCGACACCGGCAGCGCCGGCGGCAGCGGCAATGGTCGCCAGTTCGCTGGCGGCCATCGGGATCTTCTCGCTCATGTCGAGGAAGTCGTCAGACATCTGGTCGATCTGCGGCCCGGTCATGTTGGTGACCTTGGAGACGTCCGCCATGGCGCTTTCGAGGTTCATCGCCTGCTTGGCGGCGTTGACCACGGGCGCGCCCATCGCGGCGCCGGCGGCGACCATGCCGAGGCCCGCGCCCGAGGCCTTCGAACTGACCTCGTTCAGCTTGTCCGAATTGCGCTTGGCCTGATTGACCTTGTCCAGCTGCGCGGTCTGCTGGCGCAGGGTGCGGTTCGCCTCGGCCGTCTTGTCGGCCAGGCGGCTTTCATGGCTGGCCAGTTGGGCCACGTCGATTCCGGCCGCCGACAGTTTCGAGGCCAGCTGCTGCAGTTCGGCGCCGCCGGCATCCAGCTTGGCGGCCAGCGCTGCGGCCTGCCGTTCGGCCTGCGCAAATTCCTTGCTCAGCTTCTTCGTAGGGCTTTCGGTCGCCTGCAGCTGGGTGCGCAGTTCGGCCATGCGCTGCGTGGCCTGCTGATAGGCGCGGGTATCGTCGCCGAAGCGCGATTCCTTGGCCTTGTAGCTGCCGACCTGCTTTTGCAGGGCGTCGAGACGCTGCAGTTCCTCGCCCGTCCTGGCAAGATCCCGGCGCGCGGCGGACGACGCGCCGGTGATGGACTTGAGGGGCGTGGTGATCCGGTCCAGCCCCTCAAGGATGACCTGCAGCCGAAGGTTCTTGTCCGCCATTATCGCTTTCCGGGTTTCTCAGCAGGTTGGGATCGGCGGGCGGCCCTGGCGCGCCAGCCCATGAGTTCGGACAGGTCCATTTCGTCCATGGAGGCGGGCGGCCAGTGGAAGATGACCGCTATGTCCGCCATCGCGTCGTCTACCGATCGAGGGCATCCGTGCGCTGCGACTTCTGCAGCAAAAAACCGCCGATCTCCGCGCCGCAGGCGAGCAGGTCCGCCGTTTCCATGTTCGCCACTTCGGGCTCGGACAGGGTGGGCACGGAAATGCGCGGGATCAGCTTGATCAGCGCGTCCACCTTCAGCTGCCCGAGATCGACCAGCGAGAGGCTGCGCAGTTCGCCCGAGCGGGGCTTGCGCAGCTGGATGGTGGCGATGTCACCCGTGGGGCGCACAATCGGCGTGTCGAGGGTGACGGTGCGGAACACGGGCGTGGCAGGCGCGGGAGCGGGATTGGTCTTGGTCATTGGAATCTCCGGTGGTCAGGGTAAGGGAAAGGGCGGCCCGGCACGCAGCCGGGCCAGAGGGATCAGAACAGCCCGATGGCGGCGCGGCGCGCGGCCATGAGGTCCACGCCGTCGACCACGAAGATCATGTTGAGCGGGTCGATCTCGATTTCGGTGCGGCCGTTCCAGACCAGCTTGTAGTAAGCGACCTCGGTCACGACCTTGAATTCACCGGCCTCGCCATCTTCGGCATCGCCCATGTCGATTTCCGAATGGCGGCCGCGCACGATCACCTCGATCGTGTCCAGGCTGGCGGTGTCTTCCTGCTGGTAGTTGCCGGCGAAGCGCAGATAGGTGCCGTCCACCGTGGTGACGCCGTACTGGCGCAGGATATCGCGCATCGGGCCGCCGTAAGTGTGGGTCATCGACATGGCTTCCTGGCCCATGTCCATTTTCAGCGTGCCGCCGCCGACCTTCCAGTCCTCCATCTTGCGGGTGAGAACGGGCAGGGTGAGCGACTTGCACTCGCCAAGGTAGGCGAGGCCTTCGTTAAACAGCATCTTGTCCTTGAGGACGCGGGGCATACCCATGGCGGGCTCCTGTGATCGAGAGGCGGGGAAGGGAGGTTGCGGCCGGGGATCAGGCCTCGGTCAGCTGGGCCGAGAAATCGGCGAAGTAGCTGTCCGTGATGCGCTGGTTGAAGCCGAGGTCTTCGAGCGGCGGCGGCACGGTGTAATCGTAGTCGATCCGCAGCTTGCCGGCCTTGAGGCTGTCGGTGCTGTTGTTCGCCTCGTCGTACCAGGCGTTGAAGCCCAACAGGATGCCCTGCGTTTTCAGCTGGCGGCCGAAGCCGTTCACCGTCTCGATGATGTCCTTGGCCAGCGCCGGCGTCAGCGGCTTGTCGATGGCCCAGAGCATGCCGGCGACGATCGTTTCGGCGATCAGCTGCGCCACGCGCGTGGTGCTTTCGAACACGAACTGGCTTTCCGCCTCGGCGGCGGTGCGGTTGCCCCAGAAGCGATAGCCGCTGTCGGTGCGGATCAGGGCGGTGACTTGCGAGGCGTTCAGCATGCCCGCCTCGCTCGACTGGTCTTCGATATCCCAGTGGATGTCCTTGGTGAGCCCGACCACGCCTTCAACGGCGACGTTGGACAGCGTCTTGTGCGGGCCGGTCTGGGTGTCGATCAGGGCGCGCAGGCCCATGGCGCGGGCGGCGGCGTAGCTGGTAACGTTGGCGCTGGTGTCCGTGTCCCAGGCGAGGAAGTCCGGCATCAGCAGCATGAGTTCGCGGGCGCTGAAGTTTGCGCGGTAGGCGGTGGCCTCCACCACGGTTTCGCCCAGCGCGCGGGCATAGCCGAAGCCGCGGAGCTTCTTGGCCACCACGGCAAGCGCGGTGGTGACAGCCTGCGTTTCGAGGCCAGGGGTGCCGAGAATCTTCGGCTTCACGCCCAGCTGCGCCTGCGCGGCCAGCAGGGCCTGCATGCCGGTCTTCTGGCCATCGGCGGTGGTGGTGCCGATCACGTTGCTGGCGGTCTCTGCCGCGTCGTCACCCTCGGCCACGCGGACAACGACCAGCACTGGACGGGTCTGGTCGGCAATGGCGCGCAGGGCCCTGGCCAGAGTGCCGTCCGTGCCGGCCTTGCCGATCGCGGTTTCGATATCGGTGATCAGCGCCGGGCGATCGAGGGGGAACGTGGCCGCGTCCGCATCTTCTGCGGTGGCGACAAGGCCGATGATGGAAGTGGAAACGGCGGTCAGCGTGCGGGCGCCGTCGCTGATTTCGGTAATGGTGATGCCGTGCTTGAAGGCCATTGCGGGCTCCTGAGAGGTTGAGGCTAGAGGGGCAGGACGAGGCGGGTGCGGGAGTTGGCGGCGCCGGTGTCGGTACGCACGCCGTCGAGCGTCAGGGTGGCCGAACCGGCCTCGGCGCCGGCAGCAAGGCTGACCTTCCGCAGCTGCAGGCGATCTTCCCAGCGGGACAGGGCAACGGCCGAGGCCGCGTAGATCCGCAGGATGTTGGACCGCGTCATGGGCAGGTCGATGAGATCGGGGATCAGCGAGCCATAGTCGCGCAGACCCACGCGGGAGCCGATCGGCGTTCCGAGAATGTCGCCAACCGACTGCGGCAGATCATCGTCCAGCGCTTCGCCACTGGTGCGGGACATGCCGGTCATGGCACCGGCGCTCCGCTCTGCGCGGTGCCGGCGGCAACGGCGGAATGCTTGTGGCTCTTGAGGCTGATGCCGCCGCCCACCACGTCCTCAGACGCTTCGGCCTTGCCCGCGATCGAGACGTTGCCGTTGATCGTGACATCGGCGTTGATGGTGAGCCCCGCAGGCGCATCCACGGTGGCAGAGCCGCCGGCGGGCAGGCTGGCGGCGAGCACATGGGCGCCGTGATGATAGCCCACGCTCGCGCCATCAGGGAACGCGATCAGGACAAGGTCAGGATCGGAAGAGGGCGGCGGGTTCGCATCTGACCAGAGGCCGAGCAGCACGCGGCCATTGTCGATATCGCCTTCGGGGCACAGGACCGTGCATTGCTCGCCGGGGACAGGCGGCGACCAGACGGTAACGCCGCCGGCGCGCGCGGCGAACCACGGCAGATCGCAGGTGACAAGGTCGCCCAGTTCAACGGTGCAGGTCGCGGCCGCGTAGTCCACGGAGGCCACGACACCGTCCTGAAGGAGTTCGCCCGATCTGCGTTCAAGGTCTGCGGAATTCGCCATGGCGCGACCATGGCAAGAGGTTCAGCGGGTTTCGCGGGGCTGCATTTGGTGGGGGCGCTGTCCAAATGGAGAGAGCCCAGCGGTACGGGTATTGTCCTTTATTCTGTGGTGGTTCATCAACGCCTCTGACTCCAATTCGACTGAACGCAATCACGAGGAAGGCACTTGGAAAAAAAGACGATTTTTCTCTCCCACATCAGTGAAGAGGGCGAACTGGGCACGATCTTCAAGAATCGGCTTGAGAAGGACTTCCTTTCACTCATCGACGTTTTTGTGTCGTCAGACGCTCGTAGTATTCCGCCGGGTGACGCTTGGCTTAAGGCGGTCGACGACAATCTAGATCGGGCGACGGCACTCATTGTCCTCGCTAGCCCGACTTCCGTTGCAAGGCCTTGGATTACTTTCGAGGCCGGTGCTGGGTGGGCAAAGCGCGTTCCAACAATGATTCTTTGCCATAGCGGTATGGCTCCGGGAGGGTTGCCTCTCCCTTTGGGACAACTTCAAGCATTCTTAGCGACGGATTTGTCACGATTAGGTTCGATGTATGAGGTGATCGCAAAAGTGCTTGGCAGTGCGACACCTGAGCCCGACCTGACAAATTTTCGTGCGGAAATACAGAATTTTGAAAGGTCATATACCGAAGAGAGAGATATTTTGTCCGCGCTTCGGCAAATTCATTCTGCAGATCGCGAAATTATTCCTAAGATGCGAGGGTTATCTGTTGGTAGTCCGGTTCAATTGCGTGATATTCGCGAGAGTACCATTCGAAGGATAGAGCCGGCTCTAAACCAGCTTAGAGATCGTGGGGTGCTGCAGTGGAACTACAATATTACTGCATTGCATCTTGGCGGTAGTGGCGGTGGCGGCCATTTTGGTAATTTTCTGCTGACTTTGTCTCCGGCGTTGGTGCCTTTGCTTCAGAGTTCAGAATTTAACTGAATGATTATCAATTATCCGGGTAATTTATTCATCTCTTAAATTGCCTGATCTACCCCCATGATGGGTGAAAATAGAAAATGCAGTGCTCGACGCGTTCGAGCATTATCCATGCCGGATACATGGTGGTTCGGAGCGGTAAACATCGTGAAGCAATTGCCGATGGTTGCCGCTCCAAACGTGATGACGTTGCCTTAACCGTCGTTCGTCGCCAGCGGGAAGTTGCTGATCAGCACCTCCCGCGCCGGCCGGGACTTCGCCCCGATCTGATAGGTCGTATCGATCGGCATGATCATGAACCGGCCGAACGTCTCGCGCACGCCCTCGTTGTCGTTGAGGGACATGAGGAACTTGCCTTTGATGCTGGCCAGCTGGTCGGCGAGCGCGGCGAAGTCGGCGCGGGTGAAGACGTCGGGGCCGTAGTCCTTCTCGCAGGCCCAATAGGGCGGATCGAGGTAGAACAGGGCGCCGTCCCGGTCATAGCGGCGGATGAAGTCCGCATAAGGCAGGCGCTCGATCGTGACCGACTGCAGGCGGTCATGGATATCGGCCAGCATGGGTTCGATCTTGCCGACGTCGAAGCGCGCCGGGTTGGATGCGTCCACGCCAAAGGCGCGGCCGGAGACCTTGCCCCCGAATGCCAGGCGCTGGACGTAGAGGAAGCGCACGGCGCGTTGCAGGTCGGTCAGGCGATCGGGATCCTGCCCCAGCAGCCGCTCGAACTCAGCCCGGCTTGAGACGCGGAAGCGGAGCATGTCGACAAGGTAGGGGTAGTGCTCGGCAAGGCAGCGGAACAGGCCCACCACATCGCCCGAGATATCGTTGATCGCCTCTGCCTTGGGCCGCCGCGTGCGGCGCAGGAAGATGCCGCCCATGCCCACGAAAGGTTCCGCATAGCTGCTGTGCGGCGTGCGATCGATGATGGCGCAGATGCGCTTGGAAAGGTTGCGTTTTCCGCCGATGTAACCGGCCGGGGGAGAAACGGGGCGGGTGAGAACAAAAGGGGTAGACATGATGGTTTTCCTGCACGATGTCCCTTCCGCGCCTGAGACGCGGAAGGGTATTCGAAGGGACAGGCGTGCTGCCCTGAGAGTGCGAGTGCAGGCTCGCTGGTTTCGAGATGCGGGAACATCCGAAGCCCCCTTCCGTAGAGGGCAAATTGAGCGCCGTGAAGTGCCTCGGCGCGGTTACGCTGCCACCACACCGCGCAGCAGCATTCGTGCCTTCGCAGAGGCGATCAGGGTATCGAGGGCTGCCACGTCCTTCGCGCCGGCGTAGATTCCGAAGAGCCCCATATCGCCGAGCGTGGTGTTGGGCACGGAATAGCGTCCGTACCCGAAGAGATGATGACCCGCCGGGCCGAGGAAGGCAGTAAGATCGGCGGGCGAGGTGAACGTCATGGTCGCGCCATTGGCCCGCAGGATCAGTTCGCCCGTATCGGCATTCACCGAAAGCGCGAACGCTTCCCACGTTGCACGCGGCGCCACGTTGGCGCCGCCGGGGCGGCTCGAGCTGGCGCCAGTCCACGCGCCGCCTGCGGCCTTGGTGTTCAGCAGCGAGATGTTGGAAAGGTCAGTGGCGCCGGTCGAATCGTTGTTCACGAAGAGCGCGCCGTTCGCCGTGACGACGGCCTGCACGAAACCAGCGCCCACACCGGCAGACCCATAGTAATTGGTCTTTGAATGGATCACCGGGTACGACGAAGCGGTGGACAGCGGTACGCGGTTGCGGATGACGCCGACGACCGAGCAGCTACCCGTGTAATCAATCGGCGCGTCGAAGAAGAAGCCGTTGCCCAGCGCATCCCCGGTCTTCACGCCCTCTGCAATGCGCGTGACGGTGGAGCCGGTGACCAGCGATGCAGTGCGCCCGTTGCCCGAACTGTCGATGGCCTGCGTCGGCGCCGTGTTGATCGTGGTCGCGGCAACAGTCTGCGCCGCGCTGACCTGATAGGAACCGGTGCCGCCGGTGCCGGTGCCCAGCGCCGTGATCGTGGTGCCTGCGGTAATGCCGGTGCCGGTGATCACTTGGCCGACAGCCAGCTTGCCGGCGGCGACAGCGGTGACCGTCAGCGTGTTGCCCGCGATCGAACCCGTGACCACGGCGCCGTCCTCGAACAGGTACAGGCCCTGCAGGCCATCGGAAGGGAAGCCGGCCACGGTTTCGATAAGAACGCCCAGCTGGCTCGCGCTGTCGTCAAGGTCAGGGATATTGATGATGAGGGACATGCGTCCTTGCTCCTAGCGAGAGTAACCAACGGCGCGCTTGAAGGGCACGCACCAGTTCCAGAGGGGGTAGGGTTTGCCGACCAGCGCAGCGATGTTCTCGGCCGCGTACATCCCGGTTCCGGCGAGGTATTCGAACACATCGTCGGAACGCGTGGGATCGCTGTCACACAGGTTGCCGCTGCCGGCGGTCGCTTGGCTTGCGTACCAGACGAACGCGTTGGCGCCGGGCTTCCGGTCCAGCGTGATTGCCACGATGCTGCCGCCGATGATCTCGACCGAGGCCACATTGGGCGTGCCTGCATCGTCCGAAACCCGGAAGCCCTTGGCGGCATAGTCCGTGGCCACGTTCTGGACGTAGGCAGATCGGAACTGGAGCGGGGATGACGGCGCGAAGTGGACGTAGATCGTCTTGCCGATAGCCTCGATCTTGATGGGAGCCAGCGGTTCGAAGCCGGTCCGTTCGACCATGACCTTGCGCAGCACCTTGCCTGCCTGCGCGGCCATCCAGCGATAGCCGTTGGGGTTCAGGTGTCCGCCCTTGTCCGTGACGGGGTAGGCGGGGCCGAAGCACCACACGCCCGGCGTGGACAGTGCCCAGTCAACCTGCGCGTTGCTGATCGAGAGATCGACGTTGTCGCGCACGTAGGAACCCGACGTAATGTAAGTGAGCCACGCGGGCGGCTTGGTCTGGCCGGTTATGGCGGCAATGTCGGCGTTGAGGTCAGCGCGCAATTGGTTGAGTAGCGCGAGATAGCCAGGACCGTCCGTGGTGCCGCCATAGGTGGTGACGTAGTTCCACTCGCCCTGGGCCCAAAGCACGGCAGCAACGGCACTGCTGCCAAGCGGATCGGCCAGCGCCTTGAACTTCGTTACCGCGCCCGTGCTGCGCGAATAGAGATCGGGCGAAGCGCCCTTGCTGAGCGCCTCGATCGTTCGGCCGTTTACGGCGGTGTTGACCGCCACGAAATTCCGCGTCGGCGCGCCTGCCTGATCGCTCCAGGCGCGGGCAAGGTGCCGGACGGCGCCGGTGATGATAGCCTCACCCTCGGCGCTGCTTCCGGCCGGAAGTGCCGCGACGGTGGCATCATCCAGAGGCGCGCGGCCCGAGTTGACCTGCGCCTCCACCGTCGAAATGAGCGGGTTGAACGCTGCGGTTCCCTGCGTATCGTATCCTGCGGCTGTGGCTGTCGCTGGTCGGATCGATTGCCCCATCATGAAGGTATTGGGCTCTGCCGTGCGGGGAAGCGCCGGCCAGCCTTCCTGCGCCGACATAAGCGACTGACCGTAGCCGATGATCAGATTGTAAAGCGCGGTGCTCAGCCGCAGGATCTGGATGTTGTGCGGGGTGCCGGTGGCCGAGCGGCCGCGCGCCATGTTGGCGGCATCGGCATAGAGCATCGAAATCTTGGCAGAACTGCCTGCGCGGGAAAGGTGCACGTCGCCATCGCGCACGCCGATCACGGGGCGCTTGGTGGCGCCATGGATTGCCCACGCCCAGTCGGCTTCCACGCTGCGTTCAATGCCCCCGCCCGCGAAGCCGCGGAGAGTTGGGCTGATGCTGCCGATGTTGAAGCTGCCGGCAACGCTGAAATCGCCCGCCACCGTAACGCTGGACAGGAATTCGCCGGTGCCGCGCACCTGCATCTTATGCGTGATGAACTTGCCGGCATAATCCAGCGCGATCACGGGCTTGCCCTGACCGCCCGCGACACCCCATGCATAGGTTGTTTCGCGGTTGTGCAGATTGGTGGAGCCGAGCGTCAGCTTGCTGCCCTTGGGCGCATAGAAGCCCTTGGCCGCAAACCAGCGCAGGGCATCGTCAAGGCCCGCCGTAAGGCGATTGGTGGACCCGCTGAACGAGAACTTGATGCGGGAACCGTCCGGCAGGGTGTTGCCGATGTCGATGCCCGACCTGACGTCATCGAGCGTGTTCAGCGACTGTTTGCCCAAGAGGTTCGGACGAAACTTCAGGAGGTCGAGCATCGCCGATACCGTCCGGCCGTCGTAGTCGATCAGCCGCGCCGCGCGCAAAATGGAGCTGAGTTTCGCCACGTGTCAAAATCCTACTGCGATGAAACAGGTGACATCGCCTTCGTCATCAGCGCTGAAAACGTTGAAGCCATCCTTGGTGATGGAAGAGGCAATGACGGCCGGGGTATTGTCTTTCGAATCCGCGCCGAGATTGGTCACGCCGCTGACAACGGCGGCAAAGCAAGCGGACGGGAACGGCTCGATGAACCAGACTGGGGTGGTGCTGTTGGCTGCGGCGGTGAAGCGGCCCCAGACGATCTGGAAACCGAAGAACCGGATGAAACCGTTCTGGGCCAGTGACATCGAGATCGGGCCGAGGCGGCGCGGGGTTACAACCTTGGTGCCAGAAGTGCCCGCCGTTATGTCCTCGGCGTCGGCCTCCGTGACAGTCAGCGTGCGATCCGCGTAGAGATCGCCGCCGCCCGTAACGAGGCCACCTCCAACGATGCGGCGCTGCCTTAGCGTTTCCAGTCCGGCATCAAGTGCCGTGCTGAGGCTGTTGAGCCCATTGTTCAAAGCAGTGTTGAGCGCATCGATACTTGCGCTCACCGCCGTGCTGAGCGCCTGCAGGCGCTGACGTAGGGTTTTGGGCGTGACGATCGTTTCTGCGTCGTCCTCGCCATCTTCCTCCGCGTCGACGCGTTCCTGCGTTGCAAGACGGGCAACGCCCCGGGCCTGCTGTGTGGCAGGCGGGTATGCGAAGACGGCATTCCCGTAATCGATGTTGGCAGCGAGATCGGAATCGAAGGCAATGTCGAAAGCCATGAGGCCGAATGCCAGTTCGGCCTTGGTCATGATGACAGCGGCGCTGGTGTGCACCGCAAACAGCTGACCGTCGCCCATGAACAGGCCGAACCCGGTGATGGACCAGTTGTCGCCAGACGTGTCGTAGGCGGTCAGGTGGGTGATGTTGGGGGCGGATGCCGTGCCCGATGCCACCTCCAGGCGCTTGAATTCACCGGGCAGGGCCACGAGCGTGGGCGCGTAGTCGAACGCGGTCGCGGTCAGCCCGAGGTGCGTGATGGAGACCGGGTCAGAACCCGATGCACCTTGCACGGCAGCAAGCCCCGCGTCCGTCAGCTTGAGGGAAAGCGCGGCCATTACTCGTCCTCCAGAAAGTTGCCGTCTTCATCGCGGATCGGCTCGCCATCATCGGTCTGCAGGACCATCGACCAGTCCCGGCTAGTGTCGTGCACGGCAGCGTAATCGGCCCGGTGCATGGCTCCGATCATTCCGCCGGCGGCCATGAAAAGGGTCGCCTGCGATTCCAGCGTCTGCACAAAATTGAAGTGGGCACGGGCCGGCTTGGCCACTGCGACATCGCGTATGATCGCGTTGGCCGTGTCGGCGGTCAGGAAGCTGGCCGGGATCTCGGCCGCAGGTGCGCGCACCTCGAAGGTGTAAGGTGCTTGGCGCGGGCTCGCCTCATGCCATTCAACGATACGAAGCGATGCGTGATAGCGCGCAAGCACCTCTTCCACCGCGCGGCGGCTGCCCTTGCGGCGATGGTAGGGGATGGCATCGGCAATTTCGGCACGCTTTTGCGCGATCGTCCATTCCGTTTTCCAGTGGCTGATCGCCAGCGCCCATGCGAGCCATGGCAGATGCGTGGTGGGGCAATCGGCGGCAGACCAGACCGAGCGGATGGGCGTGGGAAGGTCGGTCAGGCGCGCGGCGACCTGTTCGAGCCCTTTCTCCAGCGGAGTGGACGCAGGCGGGAGGACGGAGGCGTAAGTCATTCGCCCGTGCCCGCCAGCTGGGCGCTGATGCCGGTGCAGTAGGGCGCCTGCAGGCGCGTAATCGGAATATCGGCGGCGGGCGTGCGCAGGACGACATTCTGCACGCCTTCGACATGCGCGGCGCGGAACAGGGCCGATCGGGTAACGTCGCGGCCAAGGCGATGGCTTTCTGCGACGTAGGCTTCGACCGAGGCAAGCGAGGCAGCAAGGACTACGGCGGCATCCGGGCCGCTGTAGGTGGCGAGATCGTAATCCACGCCATAGCGAACGATGTCTGCTGACTGGACGGTGACGAGGTCCGTCAGCGGGCGGCGGGTATCGGCCGAGACATAGGCGCTCACCGCGTCGACCAGCGCCTGCGAGGCCGCGCCATCGGCCGTGCGCGCCATGATCGTGACGATCACGTGGCCGGGATCGAAGCTGATCGCCGTGGCGTCCAGCACGTTGGAATCGGCCGACAGCGCATGGAAGACATAGGCGCCTTCAGGACCGGCAACCGAGTAGCCCTCGGGCGCCAGGACCATGCGGCGGCGGAATTCCGTATCGCTTTCCATGACCGCTGCGGTGCCGGTTGCCGTATCGGCGGGCGTGATCGTCTTGCGGGCGATGCCGAACAGGGCGGCGATGTTGTCCAGATCCGCGCCCACCGCATAGGCGGGCATCACCGCGCGCACGGCATCGTTGATCCGCTGGCGCAGCAACTGGGCGAAATAGGTGAAGACCTGAAGGAGCTTGGTGGCCGGATCGCTGTTGCGGCCGGTGAAGGTCAGGCCGCTTTCCGCCATGGCGGCTTTCATCTGCGCGATGCAGTCAGCAAGGATCGTCGCGAAATCGAGATCCTCGACGATATCCGGCACGGACATGCGCGAGAGATCGACAGCGGTGAAGGAAGTATCGGCCATGCCGCGCATGTCGCGGCAGGCTAGGGGCTTGCGCTATCCCCCGGCATTGGGATGGGCGGCAGGCCAAATGCTTCGATATGCAGTGGCTTCAAGGGGCCGTTTGCGGAATTTCAGCTTACCGGCTGAGCGACCGAGATAGCTGCCTGTCGCTTTTCGCGATGGGGAGCGCCTGAGAGGGAATTCTCTGCCGTTCAGCACACGCCCCATTGCGGACGTTCGTTCTAGGAGTAGTTTGCTTCGATGAGCATTTATCGACGCGATGAAGTTGACGGGGAATGGGAGCCGGTGCCTTGGGGAACGAGTGGCAACGCCGCCGATGAACTGGAGCAAGGATTTCATGAGCGGGCGATGAAGCCGATCGCGTGGACGGCCATTCCCTTCAAGAACTTTCCGATCGAAGGAATATTCGGCCTTTCCAAAGATCCGTTAACAGAAATCGATGCAGCTTACTTTGCTGTTCTGGACGGAGAAGAGTTACTTCTCATTGATAACACGTGGTTTGGCTGGCCAGACCCACCGCGATGGGGATTGGCGTCACGTCCTTCAGACAGACATGACCTCCTATGGAAGCATTGGGGCCATTTCCCCGATCTGCCCGCTGAGTGGAACGTCCCATCGCTGGAATTTTGAGCGTCCGCTAACCACCCTGAATGCCCAAACAGCATCAGATTTGGCGCAGGCCCGAACCAGACAGACCGCAATCGGGCGCCTCATTCGAGCTTTCGCTAAACGAGTAGCTTCGATGGGTGGTTAGCGGTCGTCCGCCGGTCGCCGATGCAACGTTGATCCGACACCCCCGCCGATGGCGGTTGGCACCAAGATGATCAGCACAAGCCAGTTTGTGTGGACTACGAAACCGCCAGCCAGTCCGAACATCCGGTCAGCACAATATAGAACAGCGACCGCAGCGGCGTATGCCAGCACCGGGACAAGCAATGCGCTACACAGCAGCAAGGGCCACGCTTTCCACCCCCAACGCCTTGTCGCCGCGAACGCTATCACCCCGACAACGATCATCACTCCGAAACAGACGATGCCGGTGAGCCAGCTATTATCCGCGATGAAGATCATCCCGGGAACCTACTGCACGCGGGTATGTCCGCAAGGGGGCGCATGCCGACAGGCAACTCTTTTCTCGTCGGATCAGCAGGTCCAACCCGAACGCATGACCGCTTACGAGCGTCTGGTACGAGCCGCTGGACGACGACGATGGGCGCGTAGCAGAATTTCGGCAGACGCCCCGTTGCGGACATTCTCCGACAGGCGCACTTTGCCATCTCTGGCGTGGTAAAAGTGTCGGGAGGATCTTATGAATACCGCGATACGGCTGCTAGTTCTCATTCCGACAGCGGCCATTTGCCTGCTCCTCGCAGTTCTTAGAGACTGTTTGGAAAATCGGTGACAGGGGTTGCCGAGTGGATCTGTGTCTGATTCAGGCTGTGCATGTGGACCCAGCATAGCCGAGGGCGAATGGCCCAGATTGCCAAGAAGACGAAGCGTTATCCCAGTGATCTGACCGATGAGGAATGGGATCGCCTAGCACCCCTGATGCCCAGGCCGGGCCGCCGGGGACGTCCACGCGAAGTGGATTTTCGCGAGGTGATCAACGCCGTGCGCTACCTTGTTCGTTCGGGCTGTGGCTGGCGAATGCTGCCGATCCACTTCGGGGCATGGCAGACTGTCTATGGCTGGTTCCGGGAATTGGCTCGCAGGTTCCTGTTCCAGACAATCCACGACATCGAACTGATGCTCGATCGCGAGCGCCAGGGGCGGGAGGCCAGTCCGAGCGCAGCAGTGATCGACAGCCAGTCGGTCAAAGCACCATCGGCAGAAAAGCGTGGGTTCGACGCAGGCAAGAAGGTTGTCGGACGCAAACGACACATAGCCGTCGATACCGATGGACGGTTGCTAATGGTCAACCTGACCACTGCAGACATCTCGGACAGCGCGGGCGCCCAGACTATCCTGGATGGAATCCGCAAACGCTGGCCCTGGATCAAACATCTCTTCGCCGATGGCGCCTATGACCGCCTGAAACTCATGGACAAGGCCAGCTATCTGGATTTCGTCGTCGAGGTAATCCGGCGCAGCGATCAGCAGCAGGGCTTCAAGGTCCTGCCCCGGCGATGGGTCGTCGAGCGGACCTTTGGCTGGATGATCCGATGGCGCCGATTGGTCCGTGATTACGAGAAGCGCATCGACGTCTCGCAGGCCATGATCCTCGTCGCCATGGGCGGGAATCTCCTACGCCGAAACGCTCACCCCTGATTTTCCAAACAGACTCTTAGCCTCGGGTTCGGAGGACTAAATGTCGCGTCACTGACGTTGGCCATTGCAATTGCCATCACGCCGGTTGGGCTGATCGCATGGACGGTAGCTGACCATCGCAAGAGAATCCGACGCGACCGCTTCCCACCCATCTTCACCGCCGACCGCTCAGGTCGGCGCGGGAGACCGGACCGGCAGGTTTCTGGAGCGTCAAATCGGCCCTTGAGCGACCAACTTGGGCGCCTGCCCGACCTGCAACCCTTGGGGCCCGGACGCGAAGCCGCCCCCCCAAAAAAAACCGTCGAAGAAATTGGCCCGAGACCGGCCCAGCAGCATACGCCGATAAAGAAGCCGCCGGTTTGTTTTGCGAAGTGCGATCATTGGTGTGATATGCTTCGGATATGAGCACAAATCGGCTGCCCCTTAAGGCATTAGCTTTCGGATTTTTGGCATTTGGCAGTATTGCGAGTGCTGGCCCTGCGGATGAATGTCTAAGTGACCTTGGCGATGCTTTGACCTCAGGTGGCTTTACCGGTTCGGTCGATTGCCGTCATGACCAACTCTCCATTCAGGAAGTCGGTAAAGTGCCTGCGCAACGGAGCACTTTCACCGTCTATTCCTACCGTTATAGGCTGGCGCCTGCTTGCGCAGATTGCGCGATCCACGGCGGCCAACGAATCATCATCATGGATGGCGGTCGATACATCGGGCAATACAAAGCGGATTTCGTAACACCTTCAATCGAGCATGGTAACTTGGTGATGAAAGCCACCGGAGAAGCGCCTGTGACAATCGCGTTTAGGCGGAACGGCCCACCAGATGAAATTCTAGTTGATGGAGAAGTGCTTCGCATCTTCAAGTAGACGTTCGCTCACCTCGAAAAAGCCGATGCTGGTCGTATTGATCGACAACGCCGCATGCCGCTCATCGTTCACCTGATGCCGCTTTTTGTTGAACTCCACTGAAAAGCTGCCGTTCCGGAATCGAGATTGATGATTGGCCTGTCGAACGACCGGCAAGGGCGCTAAGTGGCCGTACGAGCCTACCCTCAGACCAGTGAAATCTGAGCGAGGAGGGTGTCTAGCAGTCGCTCACGATCTGCGGCCGTCGCCCCAAGCAATTGGCGCTGCGGATAAGCAACTGCCTTTGCGCGCAGCGATGGCTTGTCCCGCAAGCCGAACTGGTGAACCTCCGCGATCTGCGAGACTTTGCCGGTGAAGCCAACCCAGATGCCCTGATCATCAACGCCAGAGCGCAGGAATCGCGCGCTGGCGAGGCGGCGGAACATGGCCTTGCGGCGCAGGCTTCCCTGCCGGCGCAGGCTGCTGCCGGTGGTGTTGCGGTGTTCCTCGGGGACCGGGAGCCACTTCACGATCTTGTCGAATTCGAACGTGCGGATATCGCCGGCCTCGATATCGAAGCCGGTGAGCATGCGGCCGGTGCCCCATGTGAAGCTTTTCATGATCACCCGGCGCGGTTCGCCGCTGCCGTGGGCGGGGTAGAGGAAGCACGCGGCGCCCCGGCTTGAGACCGGCGGTGCCTTCTGCTTGCGCGCTTCGAACGCGGCTCCGGCGGGATCGCGCTGGGCGGCAATGCGCTTACGCTGACTGGCGGCCAGCTCGCGCGCCATGCGGTGCATCAGTGCGCGGCGCGGGCCGGGTTCAAGGCTGCGCAGGATGGCGCCGGCGATGCGCTCCAGTTCCCCCAGATCGTCCATCAGTCGGCGCCGCCCAGCATCAGGGGTTCATCGCCGGCAAATGCATCGCTGAAGGTCGCGGTGACGCCGGCAAAGGCATCGGTAAAATCGGGTTCGGGCAGCGTGGTGATATCGTAGCCGCTGCCGTCCGCGCGCAGGTTCACCAGCACGCTTTCGGTGAGGTCGATCGAGAATTCCACGTCGGCCGTGTCCGCATCGAGCAGCTGCGCTTCGAATCCGAATGGCTGGCTGTCCGGCTTGCGCAGCAGGGCCGGCTGTTCGCGCTGGATCCACGCCAGCAGGGGCACGATGATGTCGTTGGCATCGCCCGCGTAGTCCATGAAGAGCGCCTTCACGGTATAGCCATAGGCGAACGACAGCGTGGCAGAGCGGCGCGCGTTCACGGTGCCGCTCTCGATGTAGATCTGCAGCTTGTCCGGGTGGACCTTCAGGTAGGGGATATAGGCGGTGAGCCAGCGGCGCAGCCTATCGGCCTTCTGCATCGGGGCCTCCCATCGCGGTGCGGACTTGTGCCTGGAGTTCGATCAGCGCCGCGCGGATCTGGCCGGCGACGTCATAGAGCGCGGTTAGGCTATTATGGGCGTCGGCGCCGTCCATGGTTCCGGCGCTATTGCGCTGCACCCTGGGCAGCGGCGCCGGCGGCGCCAGCAGGGCTGGCGACACCCGTGCCGTTCGCGACGTCGGCTGCGCGGTCGAGCAGGCCGACGCCATCAGCATCAATGCAGACATTGCGATAGACCGGGCGTTCAACGACCTTCTGGCTTTCATGGTAGATTTCCCTGACACTGGCCTGCCGGGTGTATTCGGCGGCCTGGCTGCGTTCGGTGGAGGCGTCGATCTGGCCCTGCAGTCTGGCGCGCACCGCTTCGGCGGCATCGTCCGCGCGCTTCCGGGCGGCCTGTTCCTGTGCGGCGCCGACGTGCGTGCCGTAGAAGAAACCGCCGATGCCGGCGGCGCACGAAGCGAGCGCGCCGGCAAGAGCGAGGTGGCCAAGACCGAGCGTCACGCCCAGCCTGCCTTGATCAGCGCCGACTGGATGCGATCGGCATAAGTGGCGATATCATCGGCCCGGTCGGTGCCGTTGATGATGCGGCGGGCCATGATGAATTCGGAATGGGTGCCGGTGGGGCTGACGTAGTCTGCCAGCTTGCGCCCGGTGAACGCCCCGGCCTCCATGCCCATGATCAGGATCCGCACCGAGATATCGGGTTCGAGCGCGCGATCGAAGTTCCTGAGCAGGGTGCCGCCGAGGCCAAGGGCCTTGTCCGCCCATTCGTAGTTGCGATCCCACGTCAGCTGGACGAGCCCGCGCCCGTACTGCGACTGGCCGTACTTGCCGGGGACGGCATAGGGTTTGCCTCTGCCGAGCCCCCATTCGCGCTGCGGCTTGAAGCGGGCTTCGTGCCAGGCGGTGGCAAGGGCATAGGCCATCCAGCTGGCCGGCCAGAGGGCACCGGCGACAAGGATGGCGTTGACGATGTTGACCTGGGCCTGCGTCAACGAGCCGGTGACGCTGCGCAGCGCGGCGAAGAAGGCATCGGGCGAGACAAGCGCGCGGCGGCGCGGCGCGCTTACGGTCCGGGGGCTGGCTTTGGTGGCCATGGCGATCAGTCCTTTTTCGGGAGGAAGCGGTCTGCGAGGCGACCGGGGAGACTGGTGAGCGCATCGATCACCGCCCTGGAGACGCGCGGGGTGGCGTCGAAGGCGAGCAGGGCGATGGCAAAGGCGATCGACTGGGCGACAAAGCCGTTCCAGTCCGTCACGGCGACGATCGCGAGCGTGGCGTAATAGCTGACCGTGGAGCCCACTGCCCACTGCAGGAAGCGCTGGCGCCAGGGCAGACCGGGCTTCCAGGCCTGCGCGACGGCCGAGCCGATCAGCGAGGGGCTGAGCGAGCCGACGAATTCAGCCGTGGTTTCAAGGATGCTGCGAAAGTCCGACATTCAAAGGCTCCAGAGTTGGACGAGGGGCAGCACTTGCGCGGTGCCGGCATCGGCCGAGGCCGGGACGATCACGACGGTGCCGAGGGGGAGGATGGGGCCGAGATCAGCCAGGCCGGGGTTCGCGTCGAGAACGCGCGCCAGATCGGCAATGCCAAGCCCGGCATCGCGCCAGAGCAAGAGGTCCAGCTTGTCGCCGGCCTTCGCGGTAAGGCGCTGCTGCGCGGCCATCAGATCAGGTCGACCGTGGTGCGGGGCTTGCCGAGGATGTCACGCACGGCGTGGATGGCATCGCGGCGCAGATCGCCGATCGAGGCGGTGAGATCCTCGCCCTGCGCATTGCCGGCGGCCGTCGTGTCAAAGTCGCGGTGGCGTTCGACCAGCTCGGCCTTGGCGTAGAGGGCGACCGCGCGCTGATAGCGGATCAACTGCACGCTCTGGCCATCCAGCTGTTCGGCCGGGACACTGGCCAGCGTGGCATAGCCGCCTGCCTTGCAGGCGGCGGCATAGGCGGCAAGGTCGTTGCCCACGGTCATGATCGCGCCGAGGATCGCCGCGCGCAGCCGCGCCGGCGTGATGCTGGTCGGGATCCGGGCGTCTTCGCGCACGGCAGCGGGATCGACGTCGGGGAAAAAGCCGTCGTTGATGACGGCCTGTTCCGTCGACGGCGACTGTTCGATCTCGGTAGAGGGCGGTAGCGATACGAAAGACATGAGGGTCTCCGCGCACCCCGCCGGCTAACAGGGGTGGGGATCGGGGCAGATGGCGGCCCTGCGGCCCGAAGGCCTCCCGCATCGCGCGATCCGCCCCTGAGCGCCGGGGGCGAGCTTGTCAGGCGGCAGGACCGCCGGGTTCATTGTTCGTTGTGGGCGGGAAGGCGGCGAGGTTCGCAGCGATCAGCTTATCGGCTCGCTTGATGCGGTCCTTTACGCCGGCGCGGTCATTCAACCGCAGAGCCTCCCGCAGCGTATTGCGGGCAATCGTGAGGTGCAGGCGGGCGTTCGGACCTGCCTCCATGCCTTCGGCCTCGCGCAGTTCCTCGATCCCCAGAGCCTTGAGCAGCTTGGCGCGGATCTCGTCGTGCATGTCGCAATCGGCCGTCAGTTCGGCGACGCGCTCAAGAATTTCGAGGGGGAACGGCGTGTCGAGTTTGTGCGCCTTGTCCGCAGCGTTGGCGATATTTTCGGTAACGACGGCGGCTGCATCGCGGTGATAGCGCGCGGGCATCGCGACCTTGTGGCGCAGGATGAAGGGGACCAGATCGAGCGCCTGGCTGAATTGGCCAATGTCGATCAGCCAGACCATGCAGGTTGGCAGGACGGTGGCAGCAACCCCGGTGCCGACGCCGGCATCGGCTGCGACCAGCCCTTCAATCCACGCGGCATATTCCGGCAGCATTTCGCGCTTGGCCGCTATCTTGCGGTCAATCGAAGAAATAGCCTTCAGGCGGCGGATGTCATGTGTGAGGCGTAGCGCCATTTCTTTGGCGGCGCGTTCGGCAGGCGATGCCGAATTCGCCCCCGCTGCCGAGGGAGGAGCAGCAGCGAGGGCGACGGCCACCCCGCGAACAGGCGCAGCCGCTGCGGTGACAGTCTGGGCAGCGAGGATGCGATCACGCTTACGACGAGCGAGGCTCATGGTCGTTTCCTGTTCGTGGGGTGGGTTTCAGGGAGGGGAGGATCAGCCGGGCTTCTTGCCCATCACCACGTTCTCAGCGAGCGCGCAGCGGCCGTAGTCTTCGACCACGTAATCCTCATTCACCGACTCGTAGTTCTCGATCTGGTCGAGCGCGGGCTCGTCCTTGATCTGACGGCGGCGAGTTTCTTCCTGCACGTAGATTGCGAGGTTATCGAGGCTGGTGACCAGCATCGACGTCTCGGGGAAGAACGGCACGATGACGGCGCGCTTGCCGCCCAGCTGCATCGGTAGCGTCAGGATGCGGTGCGCGGCTTCACGCTCGGTCGCGGTATCGCCGGCCGCCTGCAGCAGGTTCAGATACTTGTCCTTCACCAGCTTCCAGCCAACGATCACGACAAGGTCGGTATCGCCACGGTTCCACGGGTCGAGCAGATCGAGCATGTCGAAGGCCAGAGCGTCGAGGTTGGCGAAGTCCGCCTTGGCAGTGGCGACGTTGGTCGCGTCCGGATCGACGACTTCGACGCCGGCAGCGACATAAATCGCCTTGGTGCCGGTAGCCGGGTTTTCGCCTTCGGCGGGCGCATAGGTGCTCAGTTCGCCGTCATCGATCACGCGGTCAGGCGCGGAGGTACGGATCTTGTGCAGCCAGCCTTCGTTTACGTCCTGCAGCAGCGGATTGGCGGTGCGATCGGTGGTTGCAGCTGCCGAAGTGCCGTTGAAGCCGATCATGATCCGGTCGCGGCCCTGCTGCTTCAGGATGACGTCGCGCAGGAGGGTCTGGAAATTGGGCTTGTGCCGCCACTGATCCAGCTTGGCGTAGGGGATCGCGTGGTCGAAGTTGGTCTGGCGGCAGAAGTAACCGCCGTCGTCCGAGGTGTCGGTGGGATCGGTAGGCGTGCGGCGTTCGCCGGCCTTGGTGTTGGTTCGGCCTGCGAGCGGACGGGTGACGCCCACGCCGACCCTATCGCCGGCCTGCGCCAGAACCATGTTGATGGAGATCTGCTGCAGGAAGTCGCTCGACTCCTGAATTTTTTCTTCGAGCGTCTGTTCGACCGCCGGGGCAACACTGAACTTGGCGACGATGTCTTCGGCGTCGATGCCGTTCAGCAGCGCAATCTGGCTGACGTAGGCTTTGAACTTGGCGCGGGTCTCTTTACGCATGAGCGAGGGGCTCCAGTGAGGGCAGGGGCAGGCGGATCGGGAGGTCAGCAGTCGGTGACGATTGCGCCGGTGCTACCGTCGCCGCCGGTAGCCAGCGTGCGGGTGAAGCCTTTCGGCTGTTCGGTGCTGGCGAGTTTGGTTTCGAGGGTGTCGAAGCGGGCCGTCAGTTCGGTGACGGCATCGTTGGCCACCTTGGTTGCGGCGGCGATCTGCGTGCCGATGCTTTCGCCCATCGCCTTGGTGAATGCCTGGACATCAAAGGTGTTGTCATTGGCGGGCTGTGCGGGCGGCGTGACCGGCTCGTCCTTCTTTTCCTTGCGGAAGAACGACAGCAGCGAACGGCCGATGCTTTCGCCGATCGCGGCGCTGTCGAGCGGTTCAGCGTGGAGTTCGATCACGGTTTCGCAGGCGCTGGTGAAGACGTTCGGGCGTGACATGGCCGCGAACTTCAGCGGCTCGGTGCCCAGCGATGCCGGGGTGTCGGTGATGGCAAGACCAACGAGGTAGGCCTTGCCTTCACCGGCGAAGTTCGGGTGGATTTCGCAGCTGGTGAACAGCTTCTGGCCGGCCTTGTTGATTTCCAGCAGCTGATCATTGGCTTCGATCTCGGCATAGAGCGCGAGGAGCGTCTTCTTTTCACCGTTGATGGTGAGTTCGACTTCCTGCGCCTTGAGCGAGAGAACCTTGCCGTAGGAGTTGAACGGCCGGTCGGGGCTGTAGCCGGCGATATGTTCGCAGTTGATGGTCGCGGTGTAAGTGGCCGGATCATAGCCGGCCGCCATCTGCTCTATCCATTCGCGCTCGATGGTGCGGCCATCGACGGTGGCGCCTTCGACGGCGACGCGGAAAAACTTGCTCTTGGCCATGATCGGTTCCGGTTTCCTGTGATGCTCGGCGCCGGGGCGCAGCGGTGTCAGGAGCCAAAAGGGCGGGTCTGGCGCGTTCTCTCAAGGGGCAGCATTTGGCCGGGTGCCCGTCCAAATGGATGGCGGTGCTTGGACGCAAAAACGCGCGGCATGGTCGCCTGCATGACCACGAACGCGCCCCTTCCAGACCCGCTGGCTTCCACATGGAAGTTCGACCCGCGTCGCCATGCCCGTAGCCTGTACTGGCGCGGGTGGGGCGTGACGCAGATTGCCGACGAATTCGCGCTGCATGGCGTGACGAACGACCAGGGCAAACCCATCCCGCGTCCCACGATTGAATCGTGGCGCCAGCGCGACAAGTGGGACGATGCGCCGTCGATCAAGAAGATCGAGGACGGCCTTGAAATTCGCCTGCTGACGCTGATCGCAAAGGAGAAGAAGACCAGCGGCGACCTCGTGGAGATCGACTCTCTACGCAAGGGCGTGGAGAGCGCCGCGCGGGTGCGGCGCTACGAGGCTCCAGGCGGCCATAGCGGCGACCTCAACGAAAAGGTCGCCAATCGCAACGCCGGGCCGCGCAAGGCGCCGAAGAAGAACCATTTCACCGAAGAGCAGGCCGAGGAACTCAAGCGCATCTTCCTTGACGGGTGCTTCGATTATCAGGTGCGCTGGTGGGAGGAGAAGGATCAGCGCACCCGCATGATCCTGAAATCGCGCCAGATCGGCGCGACCTACTTCTTCGCCTTCGAAGCGCTCATGGATGCGATCGAGACCGGACGTAACCAGATCTTCCTGTCAGCCTCGAAAGCGCAGGCGCACCAGTTCCGGTCCTACATCGTCAGCTTTGCCAAGCTGGTGGGCGTATCGCTGGCAGGTGACCCGATGGTCATCACGTCCGATCTGCGCCCGCCGGAGGAGGCCGGGGCCGAACTGCACTTCCTTGGCACGAATTTCCGCACCGCGCAGGGCCGCAGCGGCAATTTCTACTTCGACGAGTTCTTCTGGGTCCATTCGTTCGAGGAATTGAACAAGGTCGCCTCCGGCATGGCGACGCACAAGAAGTGGCGAAAAACCTACTTCTCGACGCCATCGACCATCGCGCACCCTGCCTATCCGTACTGGACCGGCGAGCGTCGCAACAAGCGCAGAAAAAAGGCCGACAGGATCGAGATCGATGTAAGCCATGAAGCGCTTGCCGCCGGCAGTGTCGGGCCGGATCGTGTCTGGCGCCATATCGTCAACATCCGCGATGCCGACCTCGCAGGCTGCGACCTGTTCGATATCGAAGAACTTGAAGACGAATATGCGGCCGACGAGTTCGCGAATCTCTACATGTGCGAATTCGTTGACGACAGCCTGTCGGCCTTCAAGTTCAACGACCTGATCGCCTGCGGTTGTGACAGCTTGGTCGAATGGGAAGACTTCAACCCAGAAGCCGCGCGCCCTTACGGCGAGCGGCCGGTCTGGGCGGGGTATGATCCGCAGTCGAGCGAGACCGGCGACAATGCGGCGCTGGTGATCGCGGCGCCGCCGCTGTCGGAGGGCGGGACGTTTCGCATCCTCGAGCGCTATCCGCTTCGCGGACAAGACTTCGAAGAACAGGCGGCTTTCATCCAAGCGATGCTGGGCCGGTACAACTGCACCTATCTGGGCATTGACGCGACAGGCGTGGGTGCTGGCGTGTATCAGCTGCTGGCGAAGCCCGGCGTCATGCCGGGCTGTTCCGTCGCCAAGATCGAATACTCGCTGGAAGTGAAGGCGGGCATGATCATGAAGGCGCAGAACGTAATCCGGCGCGGGCGCCTGGCTTTCGAGAGCAGCTACCTCGACATCGTATCGGCCTTCGTATCGATCAAGAAAACGCTGACCACCAGCGGGCGCAACGTGACCTTCAAGGCAGGGCGCGGCGGTGACGACGGCCACGCCGACATCGCGTGGGCGACCATGCACATCCTCATGAACGAGCCGCTGGACGGCAAGGCAAAACCCAAGAGCACGATGGAGATTATCGAATGAGCAAGCGTAACCGTGCCCGCCGCATGAGCCGTCAGGAAACGGCGGAGGCATCGCAGGGTGCGATCGTCGCCAGCAACGATAATCGCAGTGAGGTGCATGCCTTCACGTTCGGGGATCCCGAGCCGGTGCTGAGCCGGGCGACCATGCTCGATATGCTGGAGTGCTACCACAATCAGCGCTGGTATGAGCCGCCGATCGCGCTGCATGGTCTTGCCCGTGCATTCCGGGCCTCGCCCCATCATTCCAGCGCGATCATCCTCAAGCGCAACATGCTGGCGGCAAGTCTGGAGCCCACCAAGTGGCTGAGCCGCGCCGCGTTCAAGGGCATGGCGCAGGACTATCTGGTGATGGGCAACGCCTATGGGCAGGAGGTTCGCAATCGTCTGGGTGGGCTGCTGCGCCTCGACCATGCGCTTGCGAAGTACGTGCGGCGCGGTGTGGAGCCGGGTCGCTTCTGGTGGGTTCCGGGGCATCAGCCCGAGGCAGAATTTGCGCCTGGCACTGTCCACCAGCTGATCGCGCCGGACGTCAATCAGGAAATCTATGGCGTGCCCGAGTACCTGTCGGCTCTGCAGTCCGCCCTGCTTAACGAGAACGCCACGCTATTCCGCCGGCGCTACTTCGAGAACGGGAGCCACGCCGGCTACATCATGCATGTGAACGGCGAGTTTGCCGATGGTGACGTCGACAAGATGCGCGAGGCGTTGAAGCGAGCGAAGGGGCCGGGCAACTTCCGCAACCTGTTCATCCACTCGCCCAACGGCAAGGACGGGGGCATCAAGATCCTGCCGATCGCGGAGGCCGGGGCCAAGGACGAATTCCTTGGGATCAAGAACACGACGCGCGACGACGTGCTTGCCGCCCACCGCGTGCCGCCCCAGCTGCTGGGGATCGTGCCTGCCAACGCCGGCGGCTTTGGTGACGTGACCAAGGCGACCGACGCGTTCTTCGAATTGGAGATCGAGCCGCTCCAGTCCGTCTTCCTCGAACTGAACGATGCAGTGGGCGCCGAAGTTGTCCGGTTCCGGGAACGGGTGAAGGCGGCGGCCTAAACGGCCACAGGCGAAATCGGAAAGGGCGGCTCGGGAGGGCCGCCTTTTTTGTATCCGGCGACGGCGAAAGATTGTTGCGCGGGGCACCGCGGCGATTCGGTGTGCCTGACCCCCTCGCCGGGGCCGAAAAATGGCGGAACCGCGTGGGGCGGCCACCCCCGACGGCAGGGGCGGGGCGGCACCCCCTCGCAACGCGCTTTTCCCCCCACCTCGCCCGCGCACTTTTCGTGTCGGTTTTGATGCAGTTGCGCTGACCGGGCCAACCCGGCCCAGCTCTAAGGCCCCAGTGGGTAAACGAGGGTCGATGCGTTGATGCATTCTGATGCAGCTGGAGGGGGGCTTTCCCCAAAGATCCGAGGGACGAAAAAATTCGCGCGCAGCCGGTCCGCCACTGAGGGAGGGGGGCGGGAAAACGCAACATGTGCAATCTGGGCGCGTCTTGTCGGATTAAGATGCTGAAAATACGTAATAAAAATGGTTGCATCTAAGGTGCAATCTCGCGCCACCTGTTTGAACGAAAAGTGCAACACCCGCAGAAACCCTAGGTTTTTTTCTATCAAAAGGTTGCATTTCTAAAGTGCAATCTGGTTGCGTAGAGGTTGCACAAAAGGTTGCGTCAAAAGTGGCGGATTTCCGCCAATGTTGCACATGTTGCATTTTTTCCGATACCGCCCACATCGTCAAACGAAGCCACGCAATAGCCGGTCCCGCTCTTGGCTCGATGTATCAAATCGCTGGTGTGGGATCGTCAAGCGATTGGAAACTTGCGACTCCCTGTGCGTATCAATCAGTGCTAGCACCCCAAAATGACCATCGATCTCGATCATCACCGCATTGTTGAGATTATTCGACCAATCGATAGCGGAATGACGGAGCCAGTCCTTTGTGTCCTGGACGACGACCTCACCTATTGCGTCAAAGGTAGGGGCGCCCTCGCGAAGGGAAAAATCGCTGAAGTCATTTCCGGCGTGGTAGGAAGAGAAATTGGGCTGCCAATTCCTGATTTTTCAATAGCTAACCTGTCCGCCGCGATGATTTTCCAGTCGGGAGATGAACCAAACATCAGGAGGATCGGTGCGCAGCCTGCCTTTGCTTCTCTCTGGAAAGAGCCGGTAGACAATTTCTTGATCGTAATGCGTACGGATTTCCCTGCGAGGTTGCTCGCTAGCGTGTATGTGTTCGACCATTGGGTGCGGAACGGTGACAGAACTCTCACCGAGCACGGTGGGAATGTGAACCTCCTCGTGAACCTCGGTGCGAAGGAAAAAGAGCTTGTGGTGATTGACCACAATTTAGCATTTTCACCGTCATACTCGGTCGACGATTTGTCGACCCACGTCGGCTATCCGTCGTGGCGCAATTTGGATGGAAGGCTACAATTCTCGGAAAATCTGAAAGCGTCGATGCTTCGTGCGCGAGACAAGGTGCAAAACATATCCGATAGCCTGCCGGATGAATGGCTTGAGGAGGAACCTGATTTCGTCGATCATGCGTTAGAGGCATTAGAGCGCGTGGATGGCTCAGAATTTTGGGATGAGCTCTCGTGAATGCAGTTTTCAAATATTCTGTAATTCGTTTTCGGCCGTTTGCCGAAACGGAAGAGTTCGCCAACATCGGAGTCGTGGTGACACGACTCAACGATGGTTTGTTGGCCTATAAGCTGGCGCCGCGTAGATTTCCGAGGGTGAAGCACTTCTTTGATCAAATCGCATATGAGGCTTACGATGAGGTAATAGCGTACCTCGACGTCGAGTTGTCGCGCGCAACTGAATTTCTGCCGACTTTCACGAAAATGGCGGGTGGAGCGATTTTCGACGATCTAGTGAGGCGGCGTGAGTCCAGTGTAGTATTCAGCCAACCTAGAATCGTTGAGTATCACCTCGAATTAGATGACGTCGTCGAAAAGCTATACGGACGATTTGTAAAGCGAGACGTTGTTGTGTCCTCGCGTGAGGAACTTCTTGTAAAGGATATCCGTCGTGAGCTTAGGCGTGCTGGAATAAATTATTTTCATTCGATAAGGTTGAATGATGATGTTGTTCCCGTGAACTTTCCCTTGGCCTTTGACAAAGGGAAGGAGCTGCGCGCTATCAAGCCGCTCGCATTCTCTCAAAAATCGCCTTTGGCCGTCCTCGACCATGGCGCTCATTGGAGGAAGAGGCTTGGCATCCTGATCGACCGTCAGCGTATCATGCCGGGGAACGTGCTAATCGCAGTTGAGCCTCCGCCGCCTAACTCTGATCACTCCATGATGGACGCATTCGAGTTTGCGCGGAGTGAGTTGGAGCTTCTGCCGTTTGAGGTTGTAAGTGCTTGTTCAGGACAGTTTTTGAACGATGAAGTGATCAAATTCGCCAAACAGTCTGTCTCGAATGATCCGATCTTCCAATAGGTAGTTACGGCCGTAGGTGTCGATGATCGTAGATGGATCGCCGACCCCTGCGGACCCGGTATATGGTATGGTCTATGGTTCAGGCCCGCTTGTTTGTTCGTAAAATTCTTAATTTACAAATGTTTATGGGAAAAATGTAGGGGCCTCCCGCTCCGCCAGTCTTTCCGGTCCGTCCGGATTTTCAGACACATCATCAGCCGGATTGGCCCGGCTCCCGCCGCGTGCTAGCCGGAGCCATGCTGACGATCAGGCAGATCGAGATTTTTCGCGCCGTCATGATCACCAAGACGGTGAGCGGGGCGGCGCGCATGTTGGGGACGTCCCAGCCCGGGCTCAGCCGCATGCTCGCGCATATCGAGGACCGGCTGCGCTTCCGCCTGTTCGACCGCACGCGCGGCCGGTTGGTGCCCACGCAGGAGGCGCGCGCGCTGTTCGAGGAAATCGAGCATGTCTACAAGGGCTTCGCCGATCTCGAACATGTCGTGCAGCGCCTCGCCAAGGGCAGCGACCGGACCTTCCGGGTTGGCGCCTCGCCCTCGCTCGGGCATTCGGTGGTGCCGCAGATGCTCTCGCGGCTGACCGCGAACTATCCCGGTCTCACCATCCAGTTCGACATTCTCTCGGTCGAGCAGGCGGACGACTATCTGGCGCTTCAGCGCGGGGACTATGCCCTGACGGTATTCCCCATCGACCACCCCAACGTACTCTCGAGTCGCATCGGCAGCGGGCGGATGGTCTGCGCGGTGCCAGCCGATCACCCGCTGGTCGGGCGCGCGCGCATCTCGGTGGCCGATATTCGCGGCGAGGGCATCCAGTCGTTCCGTCATGATACCCCGCATGGGCGCATCATTGCGGAGATGTACGCCGCGGCGGGGGAGGAGTTGGAAGTCGCCACTTACGTGCGTTTTGCCGAAACGGCGGTGGCATTTGTCGCCAATGGGATGGGGCTGGCGCTGGTCGACAGCTTCACCGCGATGCAGGCCCATGCCGATGGCGTGCGCTTTCTGGAGTTCGACGCGCCGGGTGTGCTGCCGGTCTACATCAGCCGCAACATCGAGGCGGCGCGGCCCATCATCGGCGAGACTTTCGAGGAAATCGCGCGCAATATCCTGCTCAATCTGCCCAGGGCGCGGCGTCCCTCTGGTACATAACATAACGGTATGATCGACCACGCCATGCGCACTGGCAAAGCCGCGGCCCTTACAACACCCTGCTTGTGTCCGCGACGGGAAGAATGATCGCGGGGCGCGAGTCCGGCATCGGTTCGCCGGAGAAAACACGTCGTGCGGTCAAGCACGGCCGAGCATGGGAAGAGGCAAGACCATGGCGACATATTCCGCAGCCGGATCGGTGTCCGTGCGCCCTTACGTGACTGTCAGTGGCAAGCCCGTGGCGTCGGATGCCGATGGCTGGACTGCGCGGCAGATCCTTGTCGTGGCGGTCTGCTTCGTGCTCAACATGCTCGACGGCATGGACGTGCTGATCCTCTCCTACATCGCGCCGGCGCTGTCGGCCGACTGGAAGATCAGCCCGGAGAGCCTGGGCGTGGTGTTCAGCTCCAGCCTTGCCGGCATGGCTGCGGGCGGCTTGCTGGTCGCGCCGATGGCCGACCGCTTTGGCCGCCGCAAGCTGATCATCGCCTCGTTGGTGATGATGGCGACCGCGATGTTCGGCTCGGCACTGGCCACCAGCATTGCCGAGCTCGTCGCCTCGCGTTTCCTCGTGGGCATCGGGATCGGCACCGTGCTGGCGACGATGGCGGCGTTGACCGCCGAATATGCGCCGGCCAGGTACCGCACGTTCGCGGTCGGATTCCTGCAGGCGGGCTATCCCGTGGGTGCGACGCTGACCGGCTTCATCGTTGCGCGCCAGATCGACGTTCACGGCTGGCAGGCCATGCTGCTGGGCGCGGCGATCCTGTGCACGGTCTCGCTGCCGCTGGTCTGGGTGCTGCTGCCCGAATCCATCGACTTCCTCCTCTCCCGCCAGCCGCGCGGCGCCCTGCCGCAGGTCAACCGGCTGCTGGTCTCGCTCGGTCGCGATCCGCTGGAGGCGCTGCCCGAGCGCCGCGTGGCCGAGCGCGGGGACGTCGGCCTGCGCGGGGTGCTGGGCGAAGGGCGCCGTGCCGGTACGATCCTGCTGTGGATGGCGACCATCTTCGGTTTCATGACGCTCTATTTCGTGATCAGCTGGATCCCCAAGCTGGCGGTGGAGGCCGGCCTGCCCGCCACGCAGGCGATCTATGCGGGCGCGGTCTACAACATCGGTGCCTTTGTCGGCATCACCGCGCTGGGCCTGATCGCCACCCATGTCGACCTGCGCCGCCTGATCCTCGTCTTTATGGTCTGCGCGGCGGCGGCGCTGGTCGTCTTTGGCGCCATCGCCATGCCGATCGCGGCGACGCTGCTGGTCGCCTTCCTGATCGGCGCCTTCATCCAGGGCGGCTTCAATGGCTGCTATCCGCTCGCCACCAGCTTCTACCCGCCTTCCGTGCGCAGCACCGGGCTCGGCTGGGCGATGGGCGTGGGGCGCATCGGTGCCGTGATCGGCCCGATGCTGGGCGGTGTGCTGCTCGCCGAGAAGGTGCCGTTGCCGGTGATCTTCGCGATCTTCGCGGTTCCCGCGGTCGTGGCGGGGATCTGCGTCACCTTCATCAGGTTGCCCGCCAAGGGCTGACGCAATGCCTGGGACATATCCCAGGCATTTGCCGCGCCGCCGTTTCAGAACACGTCCCAAGGACCGAAATCATGTTGCAGCCCCCTGTCGCCGTTTCGGCGCCCGCCCGCGCGTCCATCCTCTGCGGCCTTGTCGGCTCGGGTATCGGCGGATCGCGCAGCCCCGAGATGCATGAGCGCGAAGCCCGCGCACTGGGTCTGCCGATGGTCTATCGCATTCTCGATAGCGAGGCCGTGGGTTTCGGAGCCGGGGATCTCGGCCAGTTCCTCGCCATGCTGGCCTCGCTCGGGTTCGACGGGCTCAACGTCACCCATCCCTTCAAGCAGGCGGTGGTGCCCCTGCTCGATGAACTGTCCGATGCCGCCGTGCGGCTCGGCGCGGTCAATACCGTGCTGTTCCGGGACGGCCGGACTTATGGCGACAATACCGACTGGTCGGGCTACCGCGCGCATTTCCTGGCCGGACTGGGCGTGCTGCCGCGCGGCAAGGTGGCGATGATCGGTGCGGGCGGCGCCGCGGCGGCGGTGGGCTATGCCCATCTCGACCTCGGCGCGCGGCGGCTGGCCATCTTCGATCCGGCGAGCGACCGCGCGCAAGCGCTGGCCGCCCGGCTGGGCGCGTTGTTCCCCGAGGCCGAGGTCGTGGCGGCGGCGTCGCCCGCCGCGGCGCTGGCCGGGGTCGATGGCGCCGTACAGGCATCGCCCGTCGGCATGCTCAGCCATCCCGGCCTGCCATTCGATCCGGCCTTGCTGGAGCCGCGCATGTGGGTCTCGGACGTGATCTATTTCCCGCTCGAAACCCAATTGCTGCTGGCGGCAAAGGCGATCGGCTGCGCGACGCTCAACGGCGGCGGCATGGCGGTGATGCAGGCGGCGCACGCCTTTGCGCTGTTCACGGCGCGCGAGCCGGACAGTCGGCGCATGCTGGCGGACTTCGCGGCGGCGTAAGGGCAGGGAGCATGGCCCCCTGCCTCGGTCTGAAACGGCCGCCCGCCTATTCCGCCACGGCTTCCGGTGTCCGGAACCGGTTTTGCGCGGCCAGCCTGATCCCGGCATTGGGCGCTCCGTAACCGGCGTAAGTTCCCCCGCGTTCTACGAACTCGAAGAAGAACAGCTTGTCGAAGGCGCGGCTGTAGAGCTGCCGGTAGGTATTGCCGGAGCCGTCCTCGTCATAGAGCACGCCGCCCTGCTGCATGTGCCTCGCGGCCGCGTCGTCGAAGCCGAAACGGGCGACGAGGTCGTCGTAGTAGTTGGCGGGGATCTCGAGCATCGCGGCGCCGCGGGCGCGGGTCTCGGCGGCGGTGGCCATGATGTCGTCGCAGGTGATCGCCACGTGCTGGAAGCCGCCGCCCATGCCTTGTGCCAGGAAGCGCGAGGACAGCGTCTCGCGCGCGTCGGAAGCGTTGAGGGTGAGGCGGAAAGTGCCGTCGGGTGATTGCAGCGCCTGGCTATGGACAAGGCCGGAGGGATCGATCACGTCGTTGGCATCGCGGCCTTCAAGGCCGAACAGCGCGCGCCAGTAGAGCTGCCACGAGAGGAACTCGTCGTTGTGGACGACGGCGGCGAGGTGGTCGATGTCGCGCACGCGCGCTGCGGTTTCGGCCTCGCTGCCGGATTCCGGCTGCGGGCGGGCTTCGAACTCGCGGGCCCAGAGCGCTTCGGCGCCGTCATCCTCGACAAGGTAGACAAGGCTGCCGCCCACGCCGCGCAGCGCCGGCATTGCCATGCGGCCGGGGCGGCCTTCCGGGCTATAGGCGCGGATGCCCAGCGCGGCGGCGCGACGCATCACCGCCTCGGCGTCCTTCACCCGCACGCCGATCGCGCAGATCGAGGGGCCGTGGACGATGCGATAGGACTTGGCGAAGCCCTTGGCCTCGGCATTGATGACAAGGTTGACGTTGCCCTGCCGCCAGCGGGTGACTTTCTTGGTGCGGTGGCGGCCGATCTCGCTGAACCCTAGCGATGCGAAAGTCGCGCCAAGGCGGGCGGCGTCTTCTCCGGCGGCGGTGAATTCCACGAACTCGGCGCCCAGCGGCGGCTGTGGCGGGGGGATGTCGGCCGGCTGGGCAAGCAGGCGCCGGGCGGCATCGCGTACGTATTCGAGCGAGCGGTGGCCGTCCTGCGCCACCAGGCGCGAGGAGGTCGAGCGGAAGCGGTCGTTGAAGATTTCCAGCGAGAGCGGACCCCGATAGCCGGTGCGCAGGATCTCGGCGACGTAGCCGGGCAGGTCCAGTCCGCCTTGCCCCGGCAGGTTGCGGAAGTGGCGGCTCCAGTAGAGCAGGTCCATGTCGAGCAGCGGGGCGTCGGCGAGCTGGACGTAGACGATCTTGTCGCCGGGGATCTCGCGGATGCTTTCGCTCGGGATGCGGCGCGAGAGCGAATGGAAGCTGTCGAGGATGATGCCGATGGCGGGGTGATCGACCTCCTTGACGATCGACCAGGCCTCGCGGTGGTCGTTGACGTGGCGGCCCCAGGCAAGCGCTTCGTAACCGACCAGGATGTCGCGCGCGGCGGCCCGTTCGCCAAGGTCCCGGAAGTCGTCGACGATACGCTCGCGCTCGCCCAGCGCGTGGGGCGAGCAGTTGGAGCAGACGAGGATGCGGTCGGTATCGAGTTCGGCCATGAGGTCGAACTTGCGCTCGGCGCGGTCCATGGCGCGCTGGCGCAGCGCGCCGGGCATGCCTTCGAAATCGCGGAACGGCTGGTAGAGCGAGCAGCGGATGCCGAGGTCCGCCATCATCGCGCGCACTTGCGCGGGGCGCAGGGCCGAGCCGATCAGGTCGTTTTCGAAGATCTCGACGGATGCGAGCCCGGCATCGGCGGCGGCCTTGAGCTTTTCCTCCAGCGTCCCGCGCAGGGATACCGTGGCGATGGCGTTGTGGGCGTTGGGCATGCTGGGCCTCCGGTGCAGTTCCAGCCCCCGGTATCGAGCCCCAGGCTACGCCCTTGAAGCCCCGCCGTCGACATTGTCCATGCCTCTTTGTTATGGTTTGGCGTTCAGGCTGCAGGGCGAGGCATGAAATTCAGCCGAGGCCCTTGGCGATGGCATCGAGCGCCCGCAAGGTGCCGATGAGGTTCTTCATCTCGCCGATCGGGATCATGTTGGGCCCGTCCGAGGGGGCATTGTCCGGGTCTTCGTGAGTCTCGATGAACACTGCCGAAACCCCCACCGCACAGGCGGCGCGGGCCAGCACTGGCGCGAATTCGCGCTGTCCGCCCGAAGTCGCGCCAAGGCCGCCGGGTTGCTGGACGCTGTGGGTGGCGTCGAACATCACCGGGTAGCCGGTGCGCGCCATGATCGGCAGGCCGCGAAAGTCCGATACCAGGGTGTTGTAGCCGAAGCTGGTACCCCGGTCGCACAGGATGATCCGCTCGTTGCCGGTGCTGGCGATCTTGTCGGCGACGTTCTGCATGTCCCAGGGGGCGAGGAACTGGCCTTTCTTGACGTTAACGACGCGCCCGGTGGCGCCGGCGGCAAGCAGCAGGTCGGTCTGGCGGCAGAGGAAGGCGGGGATCTGGATCACGTCCACCACGTCCTTCACCGCCTCGCACTGCGCGGCTTCGTGGACGTCGGTGAGCACCGGGCAGCCGAAACCCTGCCTGACCGCGTCGAGCACCGCGAGCCCTTCCTCCAGTCCGACGCCGCGCGCGGTGGACAGCGAGGAGCGGTTGGCCTTGTCGAAGCTCGACTTGTAGACGAAGCGGGTGCCGGTCGGGGCGCAGGCCTCGGCGATCCGTTCGGCCATGAACAGCGCGTGGTCGCGGCCCTCGATCTGGCAAGGGCCGGCGATCAGCACGAAGGGCGCGTCGCCGCCGATCTCGATGTCGTCGCGGATGGTGAAGCTGCGGGGCGGGACAGGGGCCATGGTCATGCTGCTTTGCTGTCAGGAATGGGGGAGATCGCCGGGCGCCGTGTTCCAGCACGCGACCGCGATCCGGTCTTGGGAGAAATGCAGGACGGAAAGCGCTCCGGTATCCATCTTGGCAGCGGCTGCGGGTATGCCGAAGCCTTGCGCGATGACCCGGTAGATGCCGTTGCTGGAAACCACCAGCACGGTCTCCTCGCGGTCCAGCTGCAGGCGGGCGAGGAAGGCCTGCCACTGGGCGCGGATCTCGCCCTCTGGCGGGCTCCAGCCGAAGCCTTGCGGAAACCGGCTGTCCTGCTGCCAGCCGTCGATGGCCCTGTCGCCGTGCGCTGCGCGGATCTCGGCGTTGGAGCGGCCTTCCCAGCAGCCATAGTCGATCTCGCGCAGTTCGGGGGCGATGGTCAGCGCAGCGGCGCAGAGCCCCATGGCCTCGGCGGCGATGGCGGCGGTCTGCACCGTGCGTTGCAGCGGCCCGGCATGGATGCGTGTGGGCACCATGCCGCGCGACAGGAGGGCCTTGCCGATGGCGGCGGCCTGTGCGCGGCCCTTGCCGACCAGCGGCAGGTCGCTGCGGGCGCCGACCCAGATGACGCGGTCTTCGGGGCCGAAGGTATTGCCGTGGCGGGCGAGGATCAGCCGCATGTCAGCGCGCCAGTTCGCCTTCGCGGGCGATGATCGCCTCGACCAGCGGCACATCTTCGGGCGCATCGACCGAGGCATGGGTGCGGCCCCGGTAGTCGACCGGGACGACACGGATGGTCATGCCGTTTTCGAGCGCGCGCAATTGCTCCAGCCCCTCGGTCAGTTCGAGCGGCGAGGGCGGCAGCGCGACATAGCGGGCAAGGCTCCCGGCGGTGAAGCCGTAGAGGCCGATGTGGCGATAGACCGGCGCCATTCCCGCCGTGCGCACGAAGGGGATGATCTGCTTGGAAAAGTAGAGCGCATTGCGGTGCCGGTCGAACGTCACGGTAGTGCCGCTGGCGGGGGCGACTGCCTTGTGGGCCTTGAACGCGGCCAGTTCGTCCTTGCCGAGCGCGACCGCCGGGGTGACGATGTCGAAGTCCGGCTCGCTGTCGGCCGCGGTATCGCTGGCGCCTGCGAATTCCGCGACCATTGCCGCCAGGACCCACGGCGGCGTCAGCACCGCATCGCCCTGGAGGTTGATGAGCGCGGTCTCGGTGATGCCCGCGCTTGCCGCCGCCTCGGCCATGCGCTCGGTACCGTTGCGGCAGGTCGGCGACGTCAGCACCGCCTCGCCGCCGAACACGGCGGCGTGCTCGGCGATGCGGCGGTCCTCGGTGCAGATCACCACGCGCGAGACGCCGGGAACGGCGCTGGCGATGCGCCAGACCCGCTCCAGCATGGTCATGCCGGCAATCGCCAGCATGGGCTTTCCCGGCAGGCGGGAGGAGCCGAAGCGGGCGGGGATGACGATGGCGGCGCTCATCGACGGCGACTCCGGGGGCTCAGGGCTTGAACGCGAACCAGGTCGGGTAGCGCGAGTTCCAGCTGTCCTCGCTGCATTCGATCACGAAAAGTTCGAGGCCGTTGCGGGCGACGAAGTCGTCGACCGCGGAGACCACCAGCGGCCAGTCGGCATGGTAGTCGTCGCCGGCGATGATGCCGCCCTGCTTGAGCTTGGGGTACCATTCCCAGAAGGTCTTGCCGCCTTCCTCGCCGTTGTGGGCGTAGCCGTCGACATAGATGAAATCGAGCGAGTCCTCGCCGAACAGGTGCGAGGCCTCGTCGAAGCGCATGCGCAGGATCGAGTTGCGGTCGCGGTAGGCGTTGAGGCGCACGATCGCCTCCATGTACTGCGCGGTGCCGTGGCCGCGGTCGCCCGCCCAGGCATCGACGCTGAACAGGTAGCCGATCTGCGAACGCTCGAAGATGCGCTGCGAGAAATCGCCCGCGGCGACGCCCAGTTCGATGCCGATGCCGCCGGGGCGGATCAGCGTGGCGACGTCGTCGCGGCGGTTGAAGCCGGCGATCCTCGCCCGCAGGGTTTCGTCGATGCGGAAGCCGGTGTCTAGGATGGTAGCGATCATTTCAATTCCCCCGGTTGAAGTGGTGTCGGTTCGCGCCGGTCAGGGACGCAGCAATTCGTAGCTCTGGATCATGCCGGAAAGGCGCCCTTCGCCGTCCACGACGGGCACTACCGAAAGCGGGCGACCGGCCTCCTGCAGCAGCAGCAGGACATCGGCGACGACGCCGTCCTCGCCGATCACCACGGGGCCGGTCTTCATGACGTCGGCGGTGCGGGCGGCGTAGAGGTCGCGGCGGGCCTCGATCAGGCGGCGCACGTCGCCGTCGACGACAAGGCCGAGCAGGCGGTTGTCCTGGTCGACCACGCAGACCGCGCCCATGCACCCGGCGGAGATCACCGCGATCATCTCGGCCACGCTGGCATCGGGGGATACGGTCGGCAGGTCAGCGCCCTTGCGCATCAGGTGGCGCACCGGGATCATGTGGCGGCCGAGCAGCCCGGCGGGGTGGTGGCGCAGGAAATCCTCGCGGGTGAAGCCCCGCGCACGGCTGGCGGCGACGGCAAGGGCATCGCCGATCGCCATCTGCAGGGTCGTGCTGGAGGTGGGGGCCATGCCGATGTGGTCGGCCTCGCCCTCAAGGTCCATCAGCACGAGATGGTCGACCACTTGCGCCAGCGGCGAGCGGGCGCGGCCGATCACGCCGATCAGCGGGCACTGGCGCGCCTTGAGGATCGGCAGGATGCGCATGATCTCCTCGGTCGAACCGCTGTTGGAGAACAGCAGCACGACGTTTTCGGTCTGCACCGCGCCAAGATCGCCATGCGCGGCCTCGGCGGCATTGAGAAAGAACGCGGCGGTGCCGAGGCTGGAGAAGGTTGCCGCCACTTTTGCCGCGACCAGGCCCGACTTGCCGATGCCGAGGCAGACCACCGGCCGCTGCTGCGCGGCGAGCAGGGCGACGACGGCAGCCATGGCGGCATGATCGGCACGCAGGAAGTGGCTTAGTGCATCGCGCTCGGCGGCCAGCACCTCGCGGAACCACTGGGTGCGGGGATCCTCGTGGACAGCGGCGGTGTCCGCGCGGTCGAAGGCGGAGATGGCGGCGTTCAGCATGGCTGCGCTCCAGCCAGCGCGGCCTGAAGCTGCAGGTTTTCGCGCTGCAGGTCGGTGTTCCAGGTAGCGAGCCCGAAACGGCGCACGTCGACCTGGCGCCAGAACAGGCCGGGGTCGCGCTCCAGCAGCGGGAGCTTGGCGAGCGCATTGGCACACTGCGAGCCCATGTCGATCACTTCGGCCAGTTCGGTAAGGTAGAACGGCAACGGCCGGGCGGGATCGCCCATGTGCTCGGCGTGGGGGCTGGCAGCTGCCGCGAGGGCTACCGCGAGGCCGCGTTGCAGCGCTTCGCGGGCCGCCTCGACCTCGCCCTCGGCAATGTCCAGGCGGGCCTCGTAGAAAGCCGCGCCGACCGCCTTGGTGGCGAGGATCGGCGAGAAGCGGGCCCAGTCGGCGTCCGCCGCGGCGCGGTACCAGCGCCGGGCCGAGGCCCGGTCGCCGACGAGTTCGCAGAGGCGTCCGGCCAGGAACGCCAGCGAGATCTTCCAGCGCGCGACATGGGGCGGTACCTCCGGCCCGTTGGTCTCCGGCGCCTCGACATAGCTGGTGATGGCGTCGATCAGCGGTCCTGCCTGGCTGCCGGCGCGGGTTTCCAGCACGCGGTAGCCATAGACGGTGAGCGCCGCGCCCTGATCCGCCGAACCGGGGCGGGTGTTGCTCACGACATGTTCGGCGAGGCGGGCGAGGGTCTCGTCGTTGCGCAGCCGTTCGCCCATCTGCACCATCGGGCGGTAGAGCCAGGGATTGTCATAGGCATTGCCGAAATCGGCCAGGACCGGGATCGCGGCGTCGCTGGCACCTCCGTCAAGCGCGGCAGGGCGGTAGGCATCGCGGTGCCCGGCGCCCGCCAGGGGGTTGGCCGAGGCCAGCACCAGCAGCCAGGGGCCGGTGCTGTTGCCGCCGAGCGGGACCGGCATGAAGGCGCGCGGGCCGATCGGGTCCTGCGTGAGCAGGCCTTGTTCGTGGCGCATCTCGATGAGGAAGCGGCTGGAGAGCGCCGCGCTCAATTCCGGCCAACCCTCGGGCAGCGGTTCATGCGGCGCGGCGGCGCGGCGGATCGCGAGGATCAGCCGGCCATCGAACTTGAGCAGGTTCAGGTAGCGATCGAGCAGGGCTTCCCAGCCCGCCGCGGTGTCCGGCTGGACGGCGACCACGCTGTCGAGCGAATGCGGCGTGATCGCCGCGTATTCGCTGCCGGTCAGCACGCGTGCGGCCTGGCTCAGCGCGGCGACGATGCGGGCGCCATCGGCGGCATCGGCGCCGTCGACCAGCACGGTGTCGCCGCCGCGTACCTGATCGGCGGCCAGCACGAAGCGGGCGATCATGTCGTCGGCGTCGATGCCGGGACGGGAGAGCAGGCCGCCGCCATCGCCGCTTGCACGGCGCTCGTAGAAGCTCAGGGCCGGCAGGGCGTGGCCCGTGCGCTGGGCATAGTCGGGCAGGGTCATGTCGCCGGGATGGCGGCTCCAGCCCTCGCCCAGCACGATGCCTTCGATACGCGAACGGTTCCCGGCGGCGGCGCGCAGGACCAGCCGCTCGGCGCTGCCGAGGCTGCGCAGGCGCTCGGCAAAGGCCGCCTCGCCGCCGGCCGGCGGCCATTCGAGGTAGGCGCTGCCGGCGGCGGGAGTGTCGGCACCCAGGGCGTGGATCTCGCAGCCCAGCAGCGCCAGTTCCTGCGCCAGCCGGCCATGGGCGGCCAGGTCCAGCGCGATGCGGCAGGGGCCGAGGCGCGATACGATGGCGCTGGCGTCATGGATGCTCATGGCGGCTCGAATTCTCCCGTTGCGGATCGCCGCGCAGCAGGCGGCGATCCGCGTGAAGCGCCGCTCCGGGGAAAGGCGCGCGTTACTCGACTGGCTCAATTATAGGATAACGATCGGGCGGACGGTGGTCCGGTGCGGCAAATTTTGCCTGTGTCGTTCCGGCGGGGCCGGAGCCCCGGCAATCCCTCTATATTGAGCCAAGCCCGTGAACCGGGACCCGTTCCCGCTCCGCCAGTCCTTATCCGAGGGATGCCATGTCCAAGACTTCCATCCGCGCCGCGACCCTGCCCAAGCTTTTTGACGTCGTGCCCGGTGACCTGAACCTTCGCTATCTCTCGCTCGACTGCTTCGACACGCTGATCTGGCGCAATACCCAGTCCCCGCAGGACCTGTTTGCCGACCTGCCGGTGGCGGGCGGGGCGATGGGCCCGCGCCGCCAGGCCGAAAGCGCCGCGCGGGTCGCCGCGCCCGATCGCCATCGCCGCTTCGAGGTCACGCTCGACGAGATCCATGCCGAGCTCTCGCCGCGTGCGGGCAAGGCCGCGCAGGCCGCGATGGTGCAGGCCGAACTCGATGCCGAGGCACGCCACTGCTTCGCCTTCGAGCCCACCCGCCAGCTGATCGTCGAGGCCAAGCGGCGCGGGCTCAAGGTCATCATCGTCTCGGACACCTACCTTTCGGAAAAGCGCCTGCGCGCCCTGATCGCACAAGTCGGCGGGGCGGACCTTGCGGCGATGATCGACCGCATCTTCTGCTCGTGCGAATATGGCGTGGGCAAGCATGGCGGCCTGTTCCGCTTCGTGCTGAAGGAACTGGGGATCAAGCCCGAGCAGATGCTGCATGTCGGCGACAATTTCGTCGCCGACCTCACCTCGCCGCGCAAGCTCGGCATTCCCAGCGTCCATCTCGTGCAGTTCGACACCCAGGCCCAGCAGCGTCTGCGCATGGAAGCGGCGGCGTCGAGCATGATCGATCCCGCCACCCGCGTGACCGTGCCGGTCTATCAGCCCCACCGGGCGCAGATCGCGCTGCGGGGGGATGCCGACCCGGTCTATGCCTTCGGCCACGACGTGCTTGGCCCGATCATGCATGGTTTTGCCTCGTGGATCCGCGAGGAGGCCGAGGCGATGGAAGCGGCGAGCGGGCGGCCGGTGAAGCTGCTGTTCCTCCAGCGCGATGGCCATCTTCCCGCCAAGGCCTTTGCCGCGCTCTATCCCGACTGGGCGGACCGCGCGACCGAGGCCACCATCAGCCGCGTCATCGCGGTTGCCGCAAGCTTTGTCGACGAGGCCGCGGTGCGCCGGCACATGACGCCCTGGCTGGTGCCGCATATCCAGAAGACGCTCGACAAGGCGCGCATCTGCGCGCGCCAGTTGCTGTTCGACGAGGCGGAAACCGAAGCGTTGCTGGAGGGCGACCTTGCGGGCTTCGGCAAGCGGGTGATGCAGGCGCACAACCTCAAGAAAGTGCTCAAGCGATCGGCCGAGTTCGGCGAGCGCATGTTCCGCCACTTGCGCAGCATCGGCGTCGAGCAGGGCGACACGGTGATGCTGATCGACCTTGGCTACAACGGTTCGGTGCAGAACGCGGCCGAGGCGCGGCTGCGCAAGGGCATGAAGCTCGATGTCGCCGGCCGCTACATGCTGCTGCGCGAGACGACGCCGTCGGGGCTCGACAAGAAGGGCTACTTCGACACCCGCAACTACGACTACAACGTGCTTTCGACGGTGTTCAACTCGATCTCGGTGATCGAGCAGTTCAGCACCATGTCGGTCGGTTCGGCGCTCGACTACGCGGCGGACGGCACCCCGGTGCGCGAGGCCGCTTCGGTCCCCGCCGCCCAGAGCGACTGCCGCGAGCGCGGGCAGGCGGCCTGCGTCGACTTCATTCGCGGTGTCGGCACCGGCTTTGTCCGGCCGCCGCGCTCCGACGATAGCGACAGCCGCCGCCGTGCCGCCATGGGGGTGATGAGCCGCCTGTTGCTGATGCCGGTCGAGGCGGAAGTCGAGATGCTCAAGACCTTCAGTCACGACGCGAACTTCGGCGTCGACGACATGCTGGAGATGTCGAACCTCGAGGCGGCGCAGAAGAGCATCCGGCGCCGCGGCTTCTTCTACATGCGCAATGCCCAGCGCATGTACCTGCCGGGCGAACTCCAGCAGTTCGGCCTGCCGCTCAATCTCTCGGTCTTCGGCATCCGCCGTTTCAACCTCGAACTCGCCAAGGGCGATGTCGACATCGATGCGCTGCAACTGCCGATCCAGGTCTACGGCGGCGGTGAAAGCGCGGCCAAGACGGTCGGCGCCCACCGCACCGCCGACGGGTTCTTCCGCGCCATCGTGCCGGTGGGCATGGGCCAGTTCTCGATCGGCCTGTTCCTGGGCCGCCTGTTCCAGTTCGTGCAGTTCGAGGAGATCAGCTTGCAGCCTGCCAACAGCCTTACGGCGGAAGAGGCCACGCCGGTGGCCACGGTTACCGACGGCATGGAGGAAGTGGCCCCGGGGCTCTACCGGATCGCGGCGCCGGAAGGTTTCATGATCGTGCCTGCCGTGCCGAGCCAGGAGCAGATGCTGCTCAACCTCGTGTTCCGCCCGATCGTCACCCGCGCCGAGGCGCAGGCGGTGGAGACCCGCCAGGTCGCGTGACCTGGTGCGTTTTCCAATCAGTTGGAATCACTTGATGAATCGGAAACTGCTTGTCTTATGACATTACCGTCCGTTTGGGCCATGCTGGATTGCCCGGACCGGGGTGGCCACCCCGGTCCGGGCGGAAGGGGACGGATCGCGAAACCGCCGGTCGTTAAGGGACCGGGTTAGAGTAGGATCGCCCCTTTCTTTTCCATCAGGCCCGAACGGATACCGGGGTTTTGGACCCGGATGACAAGCATGGGACAGCGGAAAAGATGAGCGACAATCTACCACAGACAATCGGCATCGACATCTCCAAAGCGAGCCTCGATTGCCATGCCTACCCCGTCGGCGCCGAGCGCCAGTTTGCCAATACCGCCAAGGGGCACAAGGCGCTGATCGCCTGGCTGCGACAATGGCCGATCGAACGGATCGCCTACGAGGCAACCGGAACCTATCATCGCGCACTGGAGGCGGCGCTGACCAACTGGCCTTGTGTGAAGCTCAACCCTGAACGGGCCCGGCGCTTCGCCCAGGCGACTGGCACATTGGCCAAGACTGATCGCATTGACGCCATCCTGCTGGCTCGTATGGCCGCAACCTTGCAGCCAGCGGTCAGACCCGCTCGAAGCGCACAGCAGACCCAAATGGCGGAACTCATCAATGCCCGAGACGGCTTGGTTCGTGATCGCACCGCGCTCAAAAATCGTGAGAAAAATCTCACCATCGCGTTTCTCAAGCGCCAGTGTCGCCAGCGGCTCGAACAGATCGATCGACATATCGCGGCCCTCGACGCCGAGATCTCCAACCTGATCGCCGCCGATGCCGTACTCGCTCGTCGACACCAGATACTGACCAGCATCGCGGGTGTGGGAACGCTGACCGCCAACCAGCTCATCGCCACCATGCCCGAACTCGGCAGCCTTGAGAACAAGCAGGCCGCGTCCCTTGCCGGCCTTGCACCGATCGCGCGGCAATCCGGACAATGGAAAGGCAAAAGCTTCATCCGCGGCGGACGTGCCAACGTGAGGCAGGCCCTCTATATGCCGGCCCTCGTCGCCGCCCGATACAACCCTGATCTCAAGGCAAAATACCAACAACTCGTCACCGCAGGAAAGCCCGCCAAAATCGCCATCACCGCCGTCATGCGAAAACTCGTCGTGACCGCAAACGCTTTGCTCAAAGCCGATAGATGCTGGGCGCAATCTCAGGCTTGATCATCACGGATACTCTAAGGAGAGTTTGTTTGAAAAATGCCCGAATGGGCATTTTTAGCGCGGCACCAGCCCACTCCCCCACCCGACCACCCAACGAATGTACCCTAGTGGGTGGTCGGGTGGGGGAGTGGGCTGGTGCCGCCTAAATCCGCCCTCGGCGGATTTTCAGACAAACCAGGAAAAAGGCCCGCGATGCGCAGAGCATCGCGGGCCTTTCGTTATTCCGGGGTACTGCCGCCTCGTGGCATCACTCGCCGCAGGGGCGGGTCGCCTTGCAGGTCTCGACCCACTGGATCACGTCTTCGCGGCGCTTGCCCGAGAGCGGCATGCGCGGCATGCGCACGCGCTCGGTGCCGCGGCCCATGATCGTTTCGGCCAGCTTGATCGACTGCACGAGGTCATGCTCGGCATCGAGGTGGAGCAGCGGCATGAACCAGCGGTAGATCGCGCGGGCTTCCTCGATGTTGCCTTCGTTGAAGGCGGCGATCAGGCGCACCGATTCACGCGGGAAGGCGCTGGTGAGGCCCGAAACCCAGCCGCTGGCGCCCAGCATCATGCCTTCGAGGGCGACGTCGTCGAGACCGGCCATGACCGAGTAGCGATCACCGAAGCGGTTGATGAGGTCGGTGAAGCGGCGGGTATCGGGCGCGCTTTCCTTGACCGCGACGATGTTCGGCACGTCGGCCAGCGCTTCCAGTGCCTCGGCGCTGACGTTGACGCGATAGGCCGGCGGGTTGTTGTAGAGCATGATCGGCAGCGAGGTCGCCTCGGCGACGGTGCGGAAGTGGGTGACCAGTTCCTCGGTGGTGGGCACGTAGACCATCGCCGGCAGCAGCATCAGCGCGTCGACACCGATCTTCTCGGCATCCTTGGCATAGGCGACTGCGCGTTCGGTGGTGAACTCGGAAACGCCTGCCACCAGCGGCACGCGGGCGCCGACGGCTTCCACCGCACCGGCGAGGATCTTGCGCTTCTCGTCGGCTTCCAGCGAGTTGTTCTCGCCGCAGGTGCCGAGCAGGATCAGGCCGTCGACGCCGTCGTCGACCAGCGCGGTCTGCACGGCCTGGGTGGCATCGGCATCGACCGAGTAGTCCGGCGCAAACTGGGTGGTTGCTGCGGGGTAGACCCCGGTCCAGAGCGTCTTGGTCGAAGGCATCGTCGGGTGTTCCTGAAAATTGACTGGAACATTCGTATACGATATATGATAGGCCTAAGCAATGGCTTTCTGGGAGCCCCCGGAAATGCTAGCGCTCCCCATCTATCTGGACAGGAGTTGACGGTGACACAGGGTAATGCAGCCGGAGGTATCGGCGGGTCGAATGCGGCCGAGCAACTGGCGCAGATCCGCCCCTGGGCCGATCCCGCGCCGGCGATCACGCTGGACGAGCGCATGGCCCGCATCGACAAGGCTCGTCGCCTCACGCGCGACATCGGCGCCGAGGCGCTGCTCGTGACGGCGGGCGCCAGCCTCAACTATTTTGCCGGGCTCGCCTGGAGCGAATCCGAGCGTCTGGTGGCGTTGCTGCTGCCGGTGGACGGCGCGCCGATCCTGATCGCGCCGCGCTTCGAACTGGGCACGCTGGAAGCAGGGTTGCTGATCGAGGCCGACTTCCGCCTCTGGGAGGAGGATGAAAGCCCCACCGCGCTGCTCGCCGCGGCGCTGCGCGAAAAGGGCGTCTCGCGCCTCGCGATCGATCCGGCGATAAGCTACCTGTTTGTCGACCGCATCGCCCGGGACGCGCCGTCGGCCACGCTCGTCTCCGGCGCGCCGGTGATCGATGGGTGCCGCATGGTCAAGTCGGCCGCCGAACTGGCGCTGATGCAGCAGGCCAAGTCGATGACGCTGGAAGTGCACCGCCGCGCCGCCAGCATCCTGCGGCCCGGCATCCGCGCCAGCGAAGTCGCCCGGTTCATCGACGAAGCCCACCGCGCGATCGGTGCCCCCGGCGGCAATGCCTTCGTGATCGTCCAGTTCGGCCTCGCCAGCGCCTATCCGCATGGCCTGCCCGGCGACCGCGAACTGCAGGAAGGCGAGATCGTGCTGATCGATACCGGCTGCCGTGTTGCCGGTTATCACTCGGACATCACCCGTACTTACGTCTTTGGTGAGGCCAACGACGAGCAGCGGGCGATCTGGGAACTCGAACGCACCGCGCAGCAGGCCGCCTTCGACGCCGTCGAGCCGGGCAAGCCCTGCGAACTGGTCGACTACGCCGCGCGTGCGGTGCTGGAGAAGGCCGGGCTGGGGCCGGACTACAAGCTGCCCGGCCTGCCGCATCGCACCGGCCACGGCATCGGGCTGTCGATCCACGAACCGGCCTATCTGGTGCGGGGCGACAAGACGCCGCTGGCACCGGGCATGTGCTTCTCGAACGAGCCGATGATCGTCATTCCCGATCGTTTCGGGGTGCGTCTGGAGGATCACTTCTATGTGACCGACAGCGGCGCGAAGTGGTTTACCGAGCCGCAGCCGTCGATCGATAAGCCGTTCGGCTGAACGGAACGCGGCCAATCAACCAGGCAATCTTGTCATCTCCGCGCAGGCGGGGATCCCGCTGTTCTTCCGGCCTTTCTGCCTCAGGGCAAGAAAGCGGGGCCCCCGCCTGCGCGGGGGCGACGGAGTGAGTTGGTATGGGGCGGCCCGGCGTTGGATTTAGCAATCGGGTTTCGGCCGAAGGCCATTCTCTTCTCGCTGCGGCAAGTGGGCGCACAACGCTGCTGGCCCGCGTGACCTAGACGGTCTTGGGGGTGCAGGGGGGCTATGCTCCCCTGCTTTAATCTCTTAAAATATCAAGAATAAACGGAGGGGGCGGCTGTTGCCACCCCCTCCTCGCGACCCGTGGGCTCGTCGGATCCGGCGGGCGATCTTTGCCGCCCGTCTCGCGATCGTCAGGACTCCTCGTCGGGATAGGGACCCTTGCCGCCTTCGGCGATGAACTGGTCGATGCGGGCAGAGAGGATCGGCAGCGGCACCGATCCCAGGGCCAGCACGGTATCGTGGAAGGCGCGGATGTTGAACTTGGGGCCAAGCGCGGCCTCGGCCTTGCGGCGGCCCTGCATGATCGTCATTTCGCCGAGGTAGTAGGCCAGCGCCTGCCCCGGCCAGGCGATGTAGCGGTCTACCTCGGTCTCGATCTCGTGGTTGGACAGCGCGGTGTTGTCGTGCAGGTACTGCTGCGCCTGCGCGCGGCTCCAGCCATAGTGGTGGACACCGGTATCGACGACAAGGCGCGCCGCACGCCAGGCCTGGTAGCTGAGCATGCCGAACTTCTCGTAAGGCGTCTGGTAGATGCCCATGTCGGTGCCGAGGCGTTCGGTATAGAGCGCCCAGCCTTCGCCAAAGGCCGAGATGTAGGTCTCGCGGCGGAAGTCCGGCTGGTCCTTGTTCTCGGCCGCGATCGGCATCTGGAAGGCGTGGCCGGGGGCGCTTTCGTGCAGTGTCAGCGCGGGCAGCGAATAGAGCGGGCGGCTCGGCAGGTCATAGGTGTTGACGAGGTAGACGCCCGGCCCGCCGCGACCGGCGGTGTAGAACGGGGCGATGTCGTCGGGCACGGGCACGATGCCGAAGCGCTGGCGCGGCAGGTGGCCGATGAAGCGGCCGATCTTGCGGTCCACTTCCTTGGCGGTCCAGGCGGCGCGGTCGAGCAGGGCCTGCGGGGTCTTCACATAGAACTGCGGGTCGGTGCGCAGGAACTGGAGGAAGGCGGGCAGGTCGCCGTCGAACTTCGCCTCCTTCATGGTTTCCTGCATTTCCGCGCGGATCTTGGCGATTTCCGAGAGGCCGATCGCGTGGATCTGCTCCGGCGTCATGTCGGTCGTCGCGTATTCCTTGATGACCGAGCGGTAGTAGGCCTTGCCGTCGGGCAGGGTCTCGGCGGCCAGTTCCTTGCGCGCGCCGGGGATGTAGGTGGTGCGAACGAAGCGCAGCAGGTCCCTGTAGGCAGGCAGCACCGCCTCGTTGATTGCCTTGAGGCCTGCCGCGCGCAGTTCGGCCTGCGTGGCGGCGGGGATCGCGGCGGGCATCGCCTTGAAAGGTTCGAAGAATACCGTGTCCTCAGCCGCCTTGTTCGCGACCGAGGCGATGGATTCGTCACGGCCCTTCAGCGTCACTTGCGGCGCCGTGAACCCGCGTGCGAGACCCGCCTTCATGTTGGCGGTCTGATCGCGGAAGTAGCGCGGGAACTCGGTCATCAGCGCGATGTAGCGGCGGTATTCCTCCTCGGTGGAGAACGTCCGGCGGCCCATGCCGGCAAGACCGCTCCAGAAGCTGGTGTCCGAATTGACCGGCTTTTCCCACTCGTGGAACTGCTGCTGGGCGATCAGCACGTCGATCTGGTTCAGATAGACCTGCTGGTCCACGCGCACGGCTGGCGAAAGCGTGTCGGCCGGGATCGCGGCGACCTGCCGCCGTACATCCTGCCAGGTGGCGCGGCGCGCGGCCTGGGCCTTGGGGGTGACGTCGGGCAGGTGGGCGCGCAGCTTGCCCGGGCCGTCGTCGTCGCCCTGCTGCTGCTTGCGCCAGGCCCATTCCTTGTCGGTGATCGCCTTGAACTGGGCGTCCGCGCTGCCCGCCTGTGCCTGAGCGAACGCGGGCGTTGCCGCGCCGGCAAGCAGGAGGGCCGAGAAACAGCGGAAAACGACAGTGGACAAGAGCGGTCCCTTCGAACTTCGTCTATCGTATGCGGATATACGGTATTTCTTGCGGCGGCCCTGTAGCAGAAAGCGGTCCGGCGTGGGAGGGGCTAATTTGTAACGGAAGTGTCAGGCTTGTCGTTCTTGCAGCAGCCCTGTTGACCGGATGGGCGGCAGTGCTATGCCTGATGAGTATTAGATATACGATCTGCACCACTTTGATCACGACAACGGGCCGCAGCCAGATCGTCATCGCCGCCGGAGCAGGGAAAAGCGTTCCCGGCGGCTTGCGGGCGTTCGAAGGGCGTGCGGCACTACAGGGGACACTGCCGCATGCGCCGCTTTCTGACCGTTCTAGCCGTATCGTCGGCACTCGTCTTCACGCCGGCCATGGCGCAGGATCACGCCGGCAAGGCTGATGCGCAGGATGCTGCCAAGGCCGATGCCGGCAAGCCCGACAAGGTCGACAAGGTCGAGGCCAGCGCGGTCGAGGATGCCCAGCCGCGCAAGGACAGCGTGACCACCGCGCGCGGCCAGAAGATCGCCTATACCGCCACCCCCGGCCACCTGACCCTGCGCGACGACGACGGCGAGGCGATCGCCAGCCTGTTCTACGTCGCCTATACCGCCGACAACCTCGGGTCGAAGGCCAGGCGTCCGGTGACCTTCCTGTTCAACGGAGGGCCCGGCTCGTCGACGATGTGGCTGCACATGGGCAGCTGGGGGCCGGTGCGTGTCGATACGCCGGCGCCGACCGCCTATGCGCCTGCACCTTTCGCCATCGGCAAGAACCCGCTGACGATGCTCGACATCTCGGACCTTGTCTTCATCGATGCGCTGGGCACCGGCTTGTCGCGTCCGCTCGGCAAGCACCAGGCGAGCGAGTTCTGGGGCGTCGACAACGACCTCAAGACCTTCACCCAGGGCATCGTGCGCTACCTGTCGATCAACGACCGCTGGAACTCGCCCAAGTTCGTCTACGGCGAAAGCTATGGCACGCTGCGTGCGGCGGGGCTGGCGCTGTCGTTGCAGAAGGCGGGGGTGCAGCCCAACGGCATCATCCTCCAGTCCTCGATCCTCAATTACGGCGCCCGCCAGGTCGGCTTCGACATCGACGAAGTGCGCATGCTGCCGAGCTACGCGGCGACCGCGTGGTATCACCATCGCCTTGCAAACAGGCCCGCCGCGCTCGAACCCTTCCTCACCGAAGTGCGCCGCTTTGCCACCGGGCCTTATCTCAATGCGCTGGTGCAGGGCTTCAACCTGCCGGCCGACCAGCGTCAGGCGATTGCCGGGCAGCTTTCCGCCTATACCGGCATTGCGCCGCAGGTGCTGCTGGCGGGCAACTTGCGTATCGATCTCAACCGTTACCGCAAGGAACTGCTGCGCGATTCCGCCGAGACCATCGGCCGTCTCGACTCCCGCTTCATGGGGCCTGAATCGGAAGTGCTGGGCGACCGGCCCGAGTACGACGCCACCGATACCTCGATGACCGGGCCTTACGTTGCCGCGCTCAACAGCTACCTGTTCGGCACGCTGGGCTACAAGACCCAGCTCTATTACCGCCCGAACTACTATTCGGGCATGCTGCGCGGCTGGGACCAGAGCCACGTGGCCGATGACGGGCGCAAGCAGGCACTGGCGGCGACCAGCCTCGATCTGGCGGCGGCGATGCGGCAGAATCCGCATCTCAAGGTGCTGGCGATGAACGGTTACTACGACCTGGCGACGCCGTTCTTCGGGGCCGAGTGGGACCTCGCCCACATGTCGATCCCCGAGGGACTGAAGCGCAACATCACCTACACCTATTACGAGTCTGGCCACATGATCTACATCGACCCGCCGTCGATGAAAAAGATGAAGGACGATCTCGATGCCTTCTACGCCGCAGCACAGAGCGGCGACTGATCGACGGATCGGGTGAGCGCGAAGGGGCCGGAAGTGCGGACTACCGGCCCCTGCTCACAGCGGTCGTGTCGGGGGCGCACAATCCGAAACGAAAGTTTCGTATCCAGCATTCAGCGGATAGACTGACATGATGCGCTCATTCGTCCTCGCCGCCGCTGTCGTTTTCGGGCTCGCTTGCGGGCCCGTTTCCGGGGAGGCCGAGGCGGCCTCTCCGCCCTTGCTTCCGCTTCCGGCGAAAGTCGAGCCGCAGCAGGGGCGGTTCGATTTCCGCCATGCCCGCATTGCGGCGACAGACAGCGGCGAACGGGCGGCCGCGAGCCGGCTGGCAGACCTCCTCCGCCAGACCGGCGCGCCGCAGCTGGCCGCCTCGTCCGGGGGGCGCATCCGCTTTCGCCGCGATGCTGCGGTCGCGGGCGCGGAAGCCTATCGGCTGACGGTGACGCCCGGTGCCGTCACCATCGAGGCCGGCACCGATGCCGGCCTGTTCTACGGTGCGGAAACGCTCTGGCAGCTGATTGCCGCCTCCAAGGACGGCACGATCGCGGCCATGGTCATCAACGATGCCCCGGCCTTTGCCTGGCGCGGGCTGATGCTCGATTCCGCGCGCCACTTCCAGTCGGCAGCCTTCGTGAAGGCCTTGATCGACCGCATGGCGGCGGACAAGCTCAACGTGCTGCATTGGCACCTGACCGATGATCAGGGTTGGCGCATCCCGATCGACAGGTATCCGCGCCTGATCGCGGTCGGTGCCTGGCGCCGTCCGGCCGGGGCTGCCGGAACCGACGCGCAGGGTCATCCCGTGCGTTACGGAGGTTTCTACACCAAGGCCGAGATCCGCGAGATCGTGGCCTATGCGGCCGAGCGCCACGTGACCATCGTGCCCGAGATCGAGATGCCGGGCCACGCAACGGCGGCCATTGCGGCCTATCCCATGCTCGCCGCCGCAGCCGATCCGGCGAAAGTGCCGGGCGCCGACTGGGGCGTCTACGAGAACCTGTTCAACACCGAGGAGGCGACCTTCGCTTTCCTGGAAGACGTGCTGGACGAGGTGATCGACCTGTTCCCTTCCACCTATATCCATGTCGGCGGCGACGAGGCGGTGAAGGCGCAGTGGATCGCCGATCCGCGCGCGCAGGCCCGGATCAAGGCGCTTGGCCTCAGGAACGAGGGCGAGCTGCAAGGCTGGTTCATCGCCCGCATCGGCGATTACCTTGCCGCCAGGGGCCGCAAGATCGTCGGCTGGGACGAGATCCTCGAAGGCCACGTGCCGCCTTCGGCCACGGTCATGTCGTGGCACGGCATCGAGGGCGGCATCGTCGCTGCCAAGGCCGGGCACGACGCGGTGCTTTCGCCCTCGCCGGACTTCTATCTCGATCACATGCAGTCGATGTCCGCCGACGAGCCGTCAGGCCGGGGCGAGGTGATCGACTGGAAGCGCTTCTACGAGACGCCGGTTCTGCCGCAGGGGCTGAGCGACGGCGAGCGCGCGCATATCCTCGGCGTCCAGGCGAACCTCTGGACCGAACACATGCGCACGGGCGAGATCATGGAGCGGCAGATGTGGCCGCGCGCCGCCATGCTCGCCGAAATCGCCTGGACCGCGCCGGAGCGCCGGCAGTGGGATGAGTTCGCCGCGCGCCTGCCGGCCGAACTGGCGCGCGAGAAGGCCATGGGCATCGGCTATGACCGTACGCCGCTTGAGGCGCTGGGCACGTTCACGGCGGCCGGCGACAGGATCGCGGCCAGCCTGGAACAGCCGGTGAAGGCGGGCACGCTGCACTACACCACCGACGGCAGCGCGCCGCTGGCCAGTTCACCCGCTTATGCGGCGCCGCTGACGCTCGCACCCGGGACCGTGCTGCGCACCCGCAGCTTCCTCGGCACCGAGCCGTTCGGCGAGGAGAAAGGCTGGACGCTTTCCGCCGCCATGACCCGCACGCGCCGAGCCTCGCAGCTGGAACTCTGTTCGCGCGCGGTGCCGCTGCGCCCGGAAGACGATGCGCCGGCGCAGGGCAAGCGGGCGGTGTTCTGGGGCGATATTTTCCATCCTTGCTGGATCTGGCGCGGCGCTCCGCTCGCCGGGATCGCGGGGTTGACCGCGGAAGTCGGGCAAGTGCCGTTCAACTACCAGATCGGCGCGGACCTGGCGAAACTGGTGTTCGACAAGCCCGGGACCCGGGCTGGCGAACTGCTGGTCCGGCTGGACAAGGCCGATGGCCCGATCGTGGCCCGCGTGCCGCTGGGCGAGGCGGCCGGCAATCCGGGTGTCCGCACGCTCACGGCTGCCCTTCCGGTGCAGGCGGGCCCGCACGATCTCTATTTCAGCTTTGCGCAGCCCGGCCCTGATCCGCTGTGGATGCTGGACCGCCTGACGCTGGACCCCGCACGATGACCTTGACGATTGCCAGCCCGCTGAGCGGCTGGGCCACCCCGCTTTGCGAAGTGCCCGATCCCGTTTTTGCGCAAGGCATGATGGGCCCGGGCATCGCCGTCGATCCTGCCGATGGGCGGCTTGTCTCGCCGGGGGCGGGACGGGTGGTTTCGGTCCATCCCGCGGGGCACGCCGTGACGCTGGAACTTGACGCCGGGCCGGTGCTGCTGATGCACGTCGGGCTCGATACCGTCGGCCTTGGCGGCGCGGGTTTCGCACCGGAAGTCATGGAAGGCGAGCGGGTCGAGGCAGGGCAGGTGCTGATCCTATTCGATCTTGACCGGCTTGCCCGCACCGCACGCAGCCTCTTGACGCCGGTGATCGTCACCAATGGCGAGGCCTTTGCCGTTGTCGGCGGGCAGACGGACCGGGAGATCGCGGCGGGCGCGGCGCTGATGACGCTGGAACCCTGCGGGATGGCCGCGGCGGCAGGCGCGAAGGAGGCGGCGCCGCTGACCAGCCGTTCGCTGCTGCTGCCGCTGGCGCACGGCCTCCATGCCCGGCCGGCCGCGCGGCTGGCCAGCCTGGCGGGCACGTTCCCCGGCATCCTCGAAATCGTCGCCGCCGATGGCCGCGTGGCTTCGGCGCGCAGCGCGGTTGCCATGCTGGCGCTGGGGCTCGGCCACGGCGAGACATTGACCTTGCGGGGAAGCGACATCACGGCCATCGATGCCCTCGCCGAACTGATCGAGAGCGGCATGGGCGAACATCGCCCGGTCGTGGTTGGCGAACCGGCAGTGCGCGGGGGACCGTCCGCGCTGGCCCCGCCGCTCCCGCTGGGCGAAGGCGAGGCGCTGGCGGCGGTCACGGCTGTCCCCGGAGCGGCGATCGGCCCGGCGGTCTGGCTGCTCGATCCGCTTGCATCGCTTCCGGAAACGGCGGGCACGCGCGAGGCGGAAACGGCTGCGCTGGACGGTGCTATCGCCCAAATCCGTGCCAGCCTTGAAAGCGCGGCCGAGGGTGACGGGCAGGCCGCGCAGATTGCCGCTGCGCATCTGGTCCTGCTCGATGATCCCGAACTTCTGGCAGCCGCGCGCGGCGGCATCGCCGCGGGCCAGCCGGCGGGCAGGGCGTGGATCGCCGGGGTAGAGGGTTTCATCGCCCAGTTGCGCCTCTCCCCCGATCCGCGCCTGCGCGAGCGGGTGGACGATCTGGCCGACCTCGCCCGCCGCGTCGCCCTGGCAAGCGGCGGGATCGACGAGACCCCGCCGCCGTTGCCGCCCGGCGCGATCCTGCTGGCGGACGATCTCTATCCCTCGCAGCTGATGGCCTTGGCCGATGGCGGCCTTGGCGGCGTGGTCACCGTCGAGGGCGGCGCCACCTCGCATGTCGCGATCATCGCTGCGGGATTGGGCCTGCCGATGCTGGTGGCGGCGGGCGAGCGGCTGAAGTCGATCCCGCAAGGCGCGGCGCTGCTGCTCGAAAAGGGCGCGCTGACCCATGCGCCCGCAGCGGGTGTCCTGGCCGCGGCACGGGCCCGCATCGAAGGCGCGCAGTCCCGCCGCCGCGCCGCCGCGGCCCATGCGCACGAGCCTGCGATGACCCGCGACGGTGTCCGGATCGAGGTCTTCGCCAATCTCGCTTCCGCCGCCGATGCCGGTGCGGCGGTCGCTGCCGGTGCCGAGGGCTGCGGGCTGCTGCGCAGCGAATTCCTGTTCCTCGATCGCGCCGAGGCCCCTTCGCTTGCCGAGCAGCGTGAGGTCTATTCCGCGATCTCCGCCGCGCTGGAAGGGCGCCCGCTGATCGTGCGCACGCTCGACATCGGCGCCGACAAGCCCGCGCCCTACCTGCCGATGGGCGGCGAGGAAAACCCGGCGCTGGGCCTGCGCGGTATCCGCCTGCAACTGGCAGCGCCCGACCTGCTCGACGTGCAACTGCGCGCGCTTGTCACCATGGAGGCGCAAGGCTCGGTGCAGATCATGCTGCCGATGGTGAGCGAGATCGCCGAATTGCGCGCGGCGCGGGCCGCGCTGGAGCGGATCGCTGCGGAAGAGGAGCGTCCGTGCCCGCCGCTCGGGATCATGGTCGAAACCCCCGCCGCCGCCCTGCACGCCGGGGTGCTGGCGGCGGAGGCCGACTTCTTCTCGGTCGGCAGCAACGATCTGGCCCAGTACACGCTGGCACGCGACCGCACCAATCCGCATGTCGCGGCGGGGCTCGACGCGCTGCACCCGGCGATCCTGCAACTGATCGAGATCGCGCAGATCGGCGCCAGCCGCCATGGTCGCCTTGTCGGCCTGTGCGGCGGGCTTGGTGCGGATCCGGAGGCGATTCCGCTGCTGATCGGCCTCGGCGTGCGTGAACTTTCGGTTTCGGCGGGCTCGGTTGCGGAGACCAAGGCGTGCGTTCGGAGCCTCACACTGGAGCAATGCGGCCTCATGGCGGAGGCCGCGCTGGCTTTGCCTGACGCCGCCGCCGTGCGCGCCCTGGTACGCGCGGAACTCGGCAAGATCGTGGAGGAAGTGGCATGACGCTCTCGCTGCAATCGCTCCAGCCGCTGGGCCGTGCGCTGATGCTGCCGATCGCGGTGCTGCCGATCGCCGGTCTGCTGCTGCGGCTCGGCCAGCCGGACCTGCTCGACCTGCCGTTCGTGGCCGCGGCAGGGGCGGCGATCTTCGACAATCTTGGACTGCTCTTCGCGCTCGGCATTGCGGTCGGCATCGCCCGCGATGCCAATGGCGCGGCGGGGCTGGCGGGGCTGGTCTGCTTCCTGGTCGCCAGCAAGGGCGCCGAAACCTTGCTGGTGGTGCCGCATGACGTGGCCGCCGGGCTCGCCGCGGATGCCTGGCGGGCCAAGGCCATCGCCAAGCTGGCGGTCCCGATCGGCATCGTCTCCGGGCTTACCGCAGGCGCCTTCTACAACCGCTATGCCGCGATCCGCCTGCCCGAATACCTCGCCTTTTTCGGCGGCCGCCGCTTCGTGCCGATCCTCTCGGGGCTGGCCGGGCTGTTGCTGGCGGCCGTGGTCGGATACGGTTTTGCGCCGATCACCGGCGGCATGGACATGGTCAGTGGCGGCGTTGTCCATGCAGGCGTGCTGGGGCTGTTTGCCTATGGCGTGCTCAACCGCATGCTGATCGTCACCGGCCTGCACCACGTGATCAACAACGTGGCCTGGTTCATCATCGGCGATTTCCACGGCACCACCGGTGATCTCAACCGCTTTTTCGCGGGCGATCCCGCGGCCGGCAGCTTCATGTCGGGCTTTTTCCCGGTGATGATGTTCGGCCTGCCCGCCGCCTGCCTTGCGATGTACCACGCGGCGCGGCCCGAGCGGCGCAAGGCGGTGGGCGGCATGTTCCTGTCGATGGCGCTGACCGCCTTCCTGACCGGCGTGACCGAGCCGATCGAGTTCACCTTCATGTTCCTCGCCCCGCTGCTCTATGCGATGCACACGGTGATGACCGGCGTGGCCATGGCGCTGATGGACCTGCTCGGCGTCAAGCTCGGCTTCGGCTTCTCGGCGGGGCTGCTCGACTATGTGCTGAACTACTCCAAGGCCACCCATCCGCTGTTGCTGCTGCCGGTGGGGGCGGCCTATGCGCTGCTCTATTACGCTTCGTTCCGCTGGGCGATCGTGCGCTTCGACATCAGGACACCGGGGCGCGAGGACGAGCCGGTGGGCGAGGATCCGGGGGCGATCGCCCCTGCCGAGGGCGCGCGCGGGGCGGCCTTCGTGGCGGCGCTGGGCGGCAAGGGCAACCTCGCCGAGATCGGCGCCTGCACCACCCGCCTGCGCCTGCGCCTGCATGACAGCGATGCCGTGGACGAGCCGCGCCTCAGGGCACTTGGCGCGCGCGGGCTGATCCGCCCGGCGCCGGGCGCGCTGCAGGTCGTGGTCGGCCCGATCGCCGACGACGTGGCAAGCGAGATGCGCGAGGCGGCAGGGCCGCTGCGGGGAGCTACCGAGGCGGCTGCGGCGGAGGGCAAGTCGGCGGGGGCAGCGGCGGCGGCAGCGGCAGCGGCGCCGACGGCCGCAATCGATGCCGCGCCCTGGCTGGCGGCGCTGGGCGGCAAGGGCAATGTCACGGCGGCAGGCGCGGCTTCAAGCCGGGTCTGGATCGACCTCGCCGACGCGGCAGCGATCGACGAGGCCGCGTTGAAGAGGCTTGGCGCGCGCATGGTGCTGCACGGGGCCAGCGGTGTTCAGTTGATCGTCGGTCCCTTGGCGCCGGAACTGGCTACGGGGCTGTCGGAGGCGGCATAACCGCCGCGTTCGATAGCCTCGGTAAGCACGGCGAGCACCGGGGCGAGTTCCTTGGCATACCCTTTCCAGCGTCCGATCGAGCGGCGGTTGAGCGGCTCGCGCACGGGCGCATGGCTGGGCGTCGGCGCATGGCGGGGCAGGGTGTGGAAGGCCAGTTGCCGTGGTTCGGCATCCAGCCCGAGCCAGGCCATCAGGTCCGCGGTTTCCTCTTCCTGGTCGGCGACAAACCGCTCGTAACGCAGTTCGTGCGCGGGCACCGGCAGTTCCTCCAGCCAGTGCTCGGTCAGTGCGTCCATGCGGGCATAGTGGAGCGCGAGGTCCTCGAGCCGGTAGCCGCAGGCGAAGCCGTGGGTGAAATCGTGGCTCATCGCCGAGACCATCACGTCGCGCGGATCGCGGCGCACGGCGATCACCGGTGACTGCGGGAAGGCCAGTTGCAGCAGCGGCAGGTAGAGCGCGTTGAGCGGCAGCTTGTCGGTGAAGAAGTCCGCGCCCTCTTCGAGAAGGCCGTAGCGTTCGGCGCGGGCGAGGTAATGATCGCGCAGGAGCGTGCCCAGCGTGTCGCGCAGGGCCTCGCTCACGCCATCGGGATCGCGCGGGAAGGCGCCCTGGGTGCGTGCATGGGCCTGTTCCGCCAGTTCGCGCCCGAACGGCAGCTCGCCGCCCGCGCGCACGCGCGAATGGCTCGCCAGTACCTGTTCGATGAGGCTCGTGCCCGAGCGCGGGAAGCCGAGGATAAACACCGGTTGCGGCACGCCCTTGCGGCGCTCGGCAGGCAGGAATTGGGCAAAGCGGTCGGCGGTGAAGACGTCCTGCCACTGCCGCACCAGTTCGCCCACCGCGCGGGCCGGATAGCTGCGGCTGGCGGCCCGTGCGAGCGCGGCCTTGCCGGCGGTGAAGTCATCCCAGGCCTCAGTCTTGCGGCCGGCCCGGTCGCGCAGGCGGCCGCGCAGCAGCAGGGCGGCGCCCGAAGGCGGGGTTTCCGCCTCCAGCATGGCGAGCCCCATGGGCCATTCCTCGGTCCGCGACAGCAGGGTGACGCGCTGCAGGGTGACATCGCTGCCCTGGCGCAGCGCGAGCGCCTCGGCGCGGGACAGCACGGCACAGGCCCGCTCGAACCGGCCGGCCTGTTCCTCCAGCTCGGCCAGCCAGGCCAGCGGGGGCAGGGCGTCGGGCATGGCACGAACCGCTTCGGCCAGCAGCGGGGCGGCTTCCTCCAGGCGTCCCTGCCGCTGGAGATTGCGGCCGAGATTGGCAAGCAGTTGCGGATGGGGGCCGACGATACGGATCGCGGCCTGCAGATGCTCGGCACCTTCGACCAGTTCCTCGCGCTCGCTCAGCATGGTGCCGAGGCGCATCTGGGCGTCGGGATTGCCGGGCTGGTCGGCGATGGTCCGGCGCAAGACCGCTTCCGCGTCGTGAAGGCGGCCGGTATCGTGCAGCCATTCGGCGAGGTCGTTGCGCGGCCACGTGCGCTCGGGCGCGAGAACCGCCGCCTCGCGCAGCAGGTTTTCATAGCGCTCGCCCGCGCCGCGGGCCTTGGCGGCGAGAGCCAGCACCTCGATCGCATCCAGCGCGAGCGCGGGTTCGGCGCGCGCGGCGAGCGCCAGGGCTTCGGCGCGCGCGACATCGCCCGAGGAAAGCGCCTCACGCGCGGCGGAAATGGTCTGCAAATCGGCGGCCATGCAAGTGCTTAGAGAGGCTTGTGTGCGAAAATGTCAACCGGACTTTACCCTCCGGTCCGCGCACTCCTGCCGAACAATGCAGCAATCAGTACCGGAGCCGAGACAAAGTAGAGATGCATGTAGCTGGCGGTAAGTGAACCGCAGCGGAACAGCCGCTCGCCGGCTCGGCCGTCAGGGGTGCGGGCCTGGGCCAGCGGCGCGAGCGCGGTTTCGAGCGTGGAATAGTGGAAGGTGTGCCCGCGCAGGCGGTGTCCGTCCAGAATCGCCTCCTGCATGCCGAGCGCGGCAAGGCGCGACTGCATGCGTGCGCGGCCGGGCAGCAGGCCGAGCAGTTCGGCGCGGTTTTGCTCGGCGTCTTCCAGCGTCTCGCAAGCGTAGAGCATGCCTCCGCACTCGGCCAGGATCGGCTTGCCTGCCGCGTGATGGGCGCGGATCGCCGCCAGCATCGGGGTGTTTGCGGCAAGGCGGGCGAGGTGGAGTTCGGGATAGCCGCCCGGCAGCCAGACGGCGTCGCATTCGGGCAGAGCGCGGTCGGCCAGCGGCGAGAAAAACGCCAGCCGCGCCCCCGCGCGTTCGAGGAAGGCGAGGTTGGCGGGGTAGAGGAAGGCAAAGGCCGCGTCCCGGGCGATGGCCACGGTGGTCCCCGCCAGCGAGGGCAGCGGCTGCGCCGGGGCGGGCGCGGCAAAGGCGACCGGCTCCGGCAGCCAGAGCGCGGTTTCGGGCAGGAGATCCGCCGCGCGGTCCAGCCGTTCGGCAAGATCGGCGATTTCGCCCGCCTGCACCAGTCCGAGGTGGCGCGAGGGCAGGCCGATCGCAGGGTCGCGGCCCAGGCTGCCGAGCCAGCGCACGCCCCGCGGCATGCCCTGCTCCAGCAGCTGCGCGTGGCGGGCGCTGCCGACCCGATTGGCGAGCACGGCCGTCAGGTCGAGGCCGGGCTGGTAGGTCGCCAGGCCGTGGACCAGTGCGCCGAAGGTCTGCGCCATCGACGAGCCGTCGATCACCGCCATGACCGGCAGGCCGAAGCGCCGGGCGAGGTCGGCGGCCGAGGGATCGCCGTCGTAGAGGCCCATGACTCCTTCGACGAGGATGAGGTCGGCTTCCTGCGCGGCGGCGTGCAGCAGGCGGCGGCATTCCTCCTCGCCGACCATGAACAGGTCGAGCTGGTGCACCGGCGCGCCGCTGGCGACTTCGTGGATCATCGGGTCGAGGAAATCGGGCCCGCACTTGAACACCCGCACCCGCCTGCCCGCGCGGGCATGGCGGCGGGCGAGCGCGGCGGTGACCAGCGTCTTGCCCTGTCCCGAGGCAGGGGCGGCGATCAGCAGGGCGGGGCAGGAGGCGGTGTTGGCCGGCATCGTTGGGCGACTATGGGACTTCACCGCAGGGCGCAAGCTTCGCCCACTTGCCAGCCGTCCGTCCGCACGATAGTTGCCGGCCTCGCGAAAGGTTCCCCGCAAGGGGATGAAAAGGGAACGCGGGTCAGATGCCCGGGCTGCCCCTGCAACTGTAAGCGGCGAGCCGTTCGGCCAGACACGCCATTGGGAAGCAAGCCGCGCAATTGGCAAGGTTTCCTGAGAAGGCGGCCGGACCGGCCCTGACCCGTGAGCCAGGAGACCTGCCCGTCGCGGTCGTTCTTCGTCGGGACAGGGTGTGCCGGACGGACGGGGGAGTTTCCCTCGCGGAGCGACAGCCATTGCTCCGCCGGCCAAGCGCCCGGGCGGGGGACGCGGCCTGTCGTGCGGTGCCCATGCACCGGGACCCTGCCGATCCGTCCTTTGCCCGATCGCCGACCCGAAGGGGCATTCGATGTCGCGAGCGGGAAGGAAACTCCGTGAACTGTCGTGTTCTGGTCAGCCCCATCGGTGCATGTGCCGAAATCGATTGCTGTTTTGGCGCGGGGAGTGTCTGCCGATGCTGACCCCGGTCGAGCCCGGCCCTTCGGTGGTCGTCTGCAACACCTGCCGCCTTTCGGCCGATGCGCGCGAGGACGGGCAAGGGCGGCGCGGCGGCGCGCTGCTGGCCGAGGTGATGCGGGCGCTCCAGGCCGATGATCCCGCCCTGCAGGCGGTCGCGGTGCAGGAGATGGCCTGCCTGTTCGCCTGCCAGCGCCATTGCACCGTGCACATCCGCGCGCCGGGCAAGCTGGGCTACGTGCTGGGCGATTTCGAGCCCGGCGAGGAGGCTGCCCGCGCGATTCTCGACTATGCCTTGCGTCATGGTGAAAGCGCCGAAGGGCAGGTACCCTATCGCCAGTGGCCGGAAGGCGTGAAAGGCCATTTCATCACCCGCACTCCCCCTGAAGGGTTCCTGCCCGCATGAGCATGCCCACTGCCTCGGCTGCCCCCCCGATGTTTGCCGGCCGCGCCGCCTTTGCCGCCGCGCTGGCCGGTCTTCCCGTCCCCGATGATGCCGCGCTGGAGGCGGCGCGCGGGCGCCAGGCCAGCCTCACCAAGCCCGCCGGTTCGCTCGGGCGGCTGGAGGAGATCGCGGTGTTCATGGCCGGCTGGCAGGGCCGGGAACTTCCGCAAGCCGAGCGTATCCAGGCGGTGATCTTTGCCGGCAACCACGGCGTTGCCGCGCGCGGGGTGAGCGCCTATCCGCCCGAAGTCACCCGCCAGATGGTCGCCAATTTCGAGAACGGCGGCGCCGCGATCAATGCGCTGACCGCCGCCTGCGGTGCCGAGCTTGCGGTTGTTCCCATCGATCTCGACCGGCCGACCGGCGACATCACCGTGGAGCCGGCCTTGAGCGAGGGCGAGTGCCTGGCCGCGCTCAACATCGGCGCGGCGGCCGTGCGTCCCGGCAGCGACCTGTTGTTCGTGGGCGAGATGGGCATCGGCAATACCACGCCGGCCGCCGCGCTTTGCGCCAAGGTCTTCGGCGGTGCGGCGCAGGACTGGACCGGGCGGGGCACCGGACTCGACGATGACGGCCTTGCCCGCAAGGCGGCGGCGGTGGCGGCGGCGCTGGCGTGCCATGACGGTGCGCCGCGCGATGCCTTCGAGACGCTGCGCCGCCTCGGCGGACGCGAGATCGCGGCGATGGCAGGGGCCGTGCTGGCCGCGCGCCATTACCGCGTGCCGGTGCTGCTCGACGGGTTCATCTGCTGCGCCGCCGTGGCGCCGCTCATGGCCGACAATGGCGCGGCGCTCGACCACTGCCTGGCCGCCCATTGCTCGGCCGAGGCGGGGCACGTGCGGCTGCTGGACAGGCTCGGGCTGGATCCGCTGCTGCATCTCGGCATGCGGCTGGGCGAGGGATCGGGCGCGGCGGTGGCGGCGCAGATCGTGCGTTCGGCGCTGGCCGCCCATGCCGGCATGGCGACCTTTGCCGAAGCTCTGGTCGCCGGAAAGGCGACAGCATGAGGCGACAGCGTGAGGTGGCGGCATGAGCGGGGCTGCATGAACGGCATCCTTGTCCACCTGATGCGCCACGGCGCCCCGCGCGAACCGGGGCTCATGCTGGGGCACCGCGACGATCCGCCGACCCCGGCGGGCGTGGCGCGCTGCATGCTGCGCGCCGAACACCTGGCATTCGCGCAAGTCCTCTCGTCCGATCTGGCGCGGGCGAAAGTCCCCGCGCGGCAGATCGCGCATGCCCGCGGGGCGACGCACCGGGCCGACCGGCGCTGGCGCGAACTCGATTTCGGCGACTGGGACGGGCTTTCGCCGCACGACCTCGACCCTTCGTTGCAGGCCGCCTTCTGGGACGATCCCGATCTCTGCGCGCCGCCGCGCGGGGAACGCTGGTCGCAGCTGTGCCTGCGGGTCAACGAGGCCCTGTGCGGGATCTCCCGCGACACCCTCGTGGTCACCCACGGCGGGGCCATGCGGGCGGCGCTGGCGGTGCTGTTCGGTTTTGATCACCGCCAGATATGGGCGTTCGAATTTGCCTATTGCGCGGTGCTGAGCCTGCGCCTCTGGCCCGATGGCGAAGGGCGGATCTCCGCTGCGCAGATCGTTGCGCTGGATGGCGGCCGCTCATGATCCGGCGCTCATGATCCGCCGTATCGTCCTGGCGCTGCAGTTCCTCACCCGGCTGCCGCTGCCCGCGGTTCGCGCGGGCGAGGCGGACTTTGCCGGAGCCATCCTGTGGTTTCCGCTGGCAGGCGCGGCGGTCGGCGGGGCGGTGGCGCTCGGCTGGTGGCTGGGCCTGCTCTCGGGCGATGGCTGGATTGCCGCGCTGGCCGGACTGGCGGCGTGGACGGCGGTGACCGGCGCGCTCCATCTCGACGGGCTCGGCGATGTCGCCGACGGCGCCGGGGCCGCCCACAAGAGCGCCGGGGCAGACCGGGAGCGGATCTCGGCGGTCATGGCGGATCCGCATGTGGGCAGCTTTGCGGTGGTGGCCATCGTCCTGCAGCTCGCCGCGAAGCTGGTGCTGCTTCATGCGCTGCGGCCGGGGCAGGTCTGGGCCCTGTTGCTGGTGCCGGTGCTGGCGCGCATGGCGCCGCTTGCCTGGACGCTGCTGCTGGTGCCGCTGCACGAGGGGCTCGGCAGCCTGTTCCGCAAGGCCGTGCAATGGCGGCACGTCATCCTCTGGGGCGGGGCGGCGCTGGTGCTGGCGCTGGCCGTAGCGCCGCCGCTCCTGGCGCTGTTTGCCGCGGTGCCGCTCTGGGCATGGTGGCTGCGCAGCCGGATCGGCGGCATTTCGGGCGACGGCCACGGCGCCGGTATCGAAGTGACCGAGACCGCGCTGCTCGCCGCGCTGGTGCTGATCCGGTGAGCGGCGAGCCGGTGATCGACCATTTCCTCCACCACGGCGGCCGCCTGGCCGAGGCCGCGCGGCTGTTCGGCGGCGCTGCCGAGGACTGGCTGGACCTCTCGACCGGGCTCAATCCCGCGCCGTGGCCGGTGCCGCAGGCGTTCGCTCCGGACTGGCACGCCTTGCCCGATCCTGCTGCGCTCGCCGCGCTCGAAGCGGTGGCGGCGCGGCATTTCGGGGCCGATCCGGCGCTGTGCTGTGCGGTGCCGGGCAGCGAGGCGGCGCTGCGGCTGCTGGCGCGAATCCTCGATCTGCCGGGGCGGGCGCCGGTGCCGAGCTACCGCAGCCATGTCGAGGCCTTCGCAGTGTCTTGTCCCGTCCGGTTTGGCGAGGTCGCGGCGGCGGCGGAAACCTGTGTCATCGCCAATCCGGGCAATCCCGATGGCGTATTGCACTCGCCCGAGGCGCTGTGCGGCTGGGCGGACCGGATCGCCGGGCGTGGCGGCTGGCTGATCGTCGACGAGGCCTTTGGCGACTGCGCGCCGCAAGCCAGCCTTGTTGCGGCAGTGCGGCCCGAGGGCAGGTTGATCGTGCTGCGTTCCTTCGGCAAGTTTTTCGGCCTGGCCGGGGTGCGGCTGGGTTTTGTGCTGGCACCGCCGCCGATCCTGGCGAAGCTGCGCGCGGCAATGGGCAGCTGGCCGCTCCACGCAGGCGCGCTGGCGATCGGCACGGCGGCTTATGGCGATGCGGCCTGGATCGCGGCAACGCGCGCCGAGTTGCCGGGGCGCGCCGCCGCGCTCGATGCCGTGCTGGCGCGCCATGGGCTGGTGGCAGAGGGCGCCTGTCCGCTGTTCCGGCTCGTCACCGGCTGCCGCGCGGCCGAGCTGTTCGAACGCCTTGCCCGCGCCCGCATCCTGGTGCGGCCTTTCGCCGAGTTCCCCGGTTGGCTGCGCTTCGGCGTGCCTGCCGACCCTGCCGCCCTGGCGCGGTTGGATCGGGCCCTGCACAATGGCTGAGCCGACGATCCTCGCCGCCATGGCGCTCGAGGGCGCGCTGGGCTGGCCGTCCAGCCTCCATGCCCGTATCGGCCATCCGGTCGGGCTTTTTGCGAGGATCATCACCGGCTGCGAGCGGGCGCTCAACCGCCCTGCCCGGCCGGATTGGCAGCGGCGGCTGGCGGGCCTTGCGGCGATGCTGGCGCTGATCGGTATGGCGGCCTGCATGAGCGCGCTGGCGGTCCTCGGTGTCCGCGCGCTGGCGGGCCATTGGGCCTGGGCGGTGCTGGCGCTGCTGGCCTGGCCGGCGCTGGCCGCACGCAGCCTCGACGATCACGTGTCCCCGGTGCTGGCGGCGCTGGAGGCGGGCGACCTGGTCGCCGCGCGCCGCCGCGTCGGCATGATCGTCGGGCGCGAGACGCGGGAACTCGACGAGGCCGGGGTGGCCCGCGCCGCGATCGAGAGCCTTGCCGAGAGTTTTTGCGACGGTGTCGCAGCGCCGCTGTTCTGGCTTGTGCTGGGCGGCCTGCCCGGCGTCTGGGCCTACAAGGCGATCAACACGGCGGACAGCCTGATCGGCCATCCCGAGGAGCCGCTGCGCGCTTATGGCTGGGCGGCGGCGCGGATTGACGATCTGGTCAACCTGATCCCGGCGCGGCTGGCGGGGCTGCTGCTCTGCCTGGTTGGCGGGGGCGGCTGGGGCACCATGCTGCGCGACCATGCGCTGCATGCCTCGCCCAATGCCGGATGGCCCGAGGCGGCGATGGCAGGCGTGCTCGGCGTGAGGCTGGCGGGGCCGGTGCGGTACGACGGTGTAACGGCCGAAAAGCCGTGGATCGGCCGGGAGGGCGGCGAGGCGGGGGCCGCTGACTTGCGGCGGGCGCTGGGCGTCTATCGGCGCGCCTGCGCGGTGCTGGCATCAGGGGCATTGATCTTGGGAATCGCGGGGAGCGCATGGCAGGTTTGATGTTGCAGGGGACCGGCTCGGACGTCGGCAAGTCGGTGCTCGTGGCGGGGCTGTGCCGGGCCTTGTCCAATCGCGGGTTCAAAGTGCTGCCGTTCAAGCCGCAGAACATGTCCAACAACGCCGCCGTCACCCCCGAGGGCGGCGAGATCGGCCGCGCCCAGGCGCTCCAGGCGCTGGCGGCGCGGGCGCCGCTGCATGTCGACATGAACCCGGTGCTGCTCAAGCCCCAGGCCGACCGCACCTCGCAGCTGGTTGTTCACGGGCAGGTGCGCGGCACGCTGGGAAGCACCAATTTCCGCGAGGCGCGGCGCACTCTGCTGCCCGAAGTCATGGCCAGCTACCGGCGGCTGGAGGCGCGCTGCGACCTCGTGGTGGTCGAAGGCGCGGGCTCACCTGCCGAGATCAACTTGCGCGCGGGCGACATTGCCAACATGGGTTTTGCGCGCGAGGCCGACGTGCCGGTCGTGCTGATCGGCGATATCGACCGCGGCGGGGTGATCGCCTCGCTGGTCGGCACCCGGGCGGTGATCGCGCCTGACGATGCCGCCCAGATCCGCGGTTTCCTCATCAACAAGTTTCGCGGCGATCCGGCCCTTTTCGCGGACGGCTATGCCGCCATCGCGCAGCGTTCGGGCTGGCGCGGCTACGGCGTGCTGCCATGGCAAAGCGCGGTCGGCCGCTTGCCGAGCGAGGATGCCGTGGTGCTCGAACGCGGGCTGGGCGGGGCCTCGGGAAAGTGTCTCGTGGCCTGCCCGATCCTGCCGCGCATCGCCAATTTCGACGATCTTGATCCGCTCCGGCAGGAAAGCGGCGTGGAGGTGGCGATGATCCCGCCGGGCACGCCGATCCCGGCCGAAGCGGCGCTGATCGTGCTGCCGGGTTCCAAGGCGACAATGGCCGATCTCGCGTTCCTGAGGGCCGAGGGCTGGGACATCGACATCCTGGCGCACTATCGGCGCGGCGGCATGATCCTGGGTATCTGCGGCGGATTCCAGATGCTCGGCAGGACTATCGCCGACCCGCTGGGGATCGAGGGCCAGCCCGGCGAGATGGCCGGGCTCGGCCTGCTCGACGTGACCACGGTGCTGGGTCCGGCCAAGGCGCTGCGGACCGTATCGGGCGAGGCGCTGGGCGCCCGCTTCGAGGGTTACGAGATGCACATGGGCGTGACCACCCGGCATTCCGGTGCGCCGCTGGCGATGCTGGCGGATGAGCGTGCGGACGGTGCGCGCGATGCCGCTGGCCGCGTGCTGGGAACCTATTGCCACGGCCTGCTCGCCTCGACCGATCTGCGCGCGCAATTGCTGGCCCGGCTCGGCGCGGCAAGCGACCGGCGCGATCATCATGCCGAAGTCGATGCCGCGCTCGACGAACTGGCAGGGGCCATGGAGGCGCATCTCGACATCGACGGCCTCCTTGCGCTGACGGAGATGGCCCGATGATCAGCACGTTTGTTCTGGGCGGCGCGCGTTCGGGCAAGAGCCGCCATGCGCAAGGCTGGATCGAGGTGGTGGCGGGCCGTCTCGCCTATGTGGCGACCGGGCAGGCCTTCGACGACGAGATGGCGGCGCGCATCGCGCTCCACCAGGCAGACCGGGGCGAGCGCTGGACCACCATCGAGGCGCCGCTCGACCTCACCGGCGCCATCGCCCGCGCCTCGCGGGAGGCGGACGCGATCCTTGTCGATTGCCTGACGCTGTGGCTGTCGAACCTGATGATGGCCGAAATGACGTTGGCCCCGCAGTTCGATGCGTTGTGCCGGGCGATTGCCGATTGCCCGGTGCCGCTTGCGCTGGTGGCGAACGAGGTGGGGCTCGGGCTGGTGCCGGAAACCCCGTTGGGCCGCGCTTTTCGCGACGAGGCGGGGCGCCTCAACCAGCAGGTCGCCGCGGTTGCCGACAATGTGGTGTTTGTCGCCGCCGGACTGCCGCTGAAGTTGAAGTAGCAAAAAGGGCCGCCCCGGGGATCGGGGCGGCCCTTGGAAGATCATGGCCGGTCTTGCACCAAGACCGGCCATGACGTGCGTGGCATCACAATCGTGGAGCGGTCGATCCGATGCGGCCGGATCGGAAAGCGCTCTAGAAGTCCATCCAGTCGTCGTCCTGGCCGGTGGCGAGCGCGACGGGGGCCGCCTTGCGGACCGGGGCGACCTGGCTGGTGGTGATCGCGGCCGGCACCGCGCGCGGCGCGGGAGCCGGAGCGGGCGCCACGGCGCGCGGCTTGTAGCCGGCCACTTCGCCGCTCACCCGGAACATCGCCGCACGGTCGGCCAGCGCGGTCACCTCGCTGTTCAGGTTGCGCGCCGCGGCCGAGGTCTCCTCGACCATCGCCGCGTTCTGCTGGGTCGCCTGGTCCATCGTGCCGATCGCGGCGCTGATCTGGGTGATCGTCGAGGACTGCGCCTGGTTGTCGGTGGCGATGTTGCTGAGCAGCGAATGCACCTCGGAAACGTCGCCCGAGATGTTCTGCAGCGCGCCGTCGACCCGCTGCACCGCTTCCACGGCGGTGCCGATGTCGGTCTGGGTTGCGGTGAGCTGTTCGCGGGCGCGCTTGGCTTCCTCTTCCGAGCGCATCGCCAGCGCCGAGACGAGGTCGGCCACGACCGCGAAACCGCGGCCCGCATCACCGGCCCGGCCCGCCTCGACGGCGGCGTTCATGGCGAGCACGCGGGTCTGGAAGGCGATCTTGTCGAGGCCCTCGATCACCGAGTCGATGCCCTTGGCGCTCTCGCTGACGCGGCCCATCGCCTGGACCGCCTCGTCGGCGATCGAGCGGCCGGATTCGACCACGCCCATGGCGCCGTCGGCCCGCTCCACGGTGCGCCCCGCCGCCGAGGCGGTGGCGCGCAGGCGGCCGTCCATCTGGGTGATCGCCGCCGAGGTTTCCTCGAGGCTCGCCGCATTGCTTTCGGTGCGGCGGGCCAGGTCTTCGGAGGCCTGGGCGATCTCGCTGGAGCCGGTGCGGATGGCGTGGGTGCTTTCGGTCACCGCGCCGATGAGGTCGCGCAATGCGCCGACGGCCGAGTTGAAGTTGGTCTTCAGTTCGGCATAGGCAGGCGGGAACTCGGCCTTGATCGACTGGGTGAGGTCCCCCTCGCTGATCGCCTGGAGGCTGGCGCGCAGCGTGGTGGTGACGACTTCCTGCTCCTGCGCATTGCGGGCGTCGATCTCGGCGCGCCCTTCGGCGGCGACCCGGAACTGCTCTACCGCCTCGGCGATCTCGCCGATCTCGTCGCCGCGTTCGCGGTAGGGCACCTCGACATGGCCGCCTTCGGCCAGCGAGGTGGTGACATGGGCGATGCGCGTCATCGGCGCGGCGACCGAGCGGTTGATCAGCAGCCAGATCAGGACGATGCCGGCCATGCTGATGCCGGCCAGCGCGATGGCGAGGAAGGTCGCCTGTGCGGCGGTGGCATCGCCGTCCGCGGCCTTGGCGGCAGTGCGCTCACGCAGGGTGTCTATCAGCTTTTCGGTCTGTTCGATGGTGTCGTGCGAGGCGGCCTTGCCCTCCTTCTTGATCATCGCCATCGCGCCGGGGAAATCGCCGCTGGTGCGCAAGTCGAACGTGCGCTTGTTGACGTCCTTCAGCGTCTGTGCGTTGCGGCGCAGCAGGGCGATGTCGGATTCGAAGGCCGGATCGGCGACGGCGTCGAAAGCGTCGATCGACTTGGCCAGCGCGTCTTCACCCTTGGCAAGGCGGTCGCGCAGCTTGGCGGCGTCCTCGGTGCTGGCGGCGTTGTAGTAGCTGTAGACGACGATCCGCAGCTCCTTGACGTCGCTGATGACGTCGACCAGCGCGGACATCCCGCCGATGCCCTTCTCGACGTGGGTCTGCGCGATGTCGTTGAGCTCCCGGGTGGCCAGGTAGCCGTTGATGCCGACAGCGGCGATCATGAGATTGATGATGGAGAAGGCAGCCCACAACTTCTTGGGCAAGCTCCAGTTGTCTAGGAAATCAAGCATCTTGGTCCATTTCCGGCTTGAAAACGGCCGCTCCCCCATTGGTGGGCCATGATTATTATAGAAGGGCGCGGCAGGGCAGCCTCGGCGCGGGGGCCGGGAAACGCCCAAAAAAAGAGGCCGAGGTGGCGAACCACCCCGGCCTCCATGACGTTCCGGCCTTTCGCCTGGGGGCTGAAAAGGCCGTCGGCCTTCCTTAACGGAAGAGCGACAGGATCGTCTGCGGTGCCTGGTTGGCGATCGACAGAGCCTGGACGCCCAGCTGCTGCTGGACCTGCAGGGCCTGAAGCTTCGCCGATTCCTTGGCGAGATCCGCGTCGACGAGGTTACCGATGCCGGTTTCGATCACGTCGCTCAGGTTGCTGGTGAATTCCAGCTGACCGTCGATCTGGCGCGACTTGGCGCCCAGCGTCGAGAGCTGCGTGTTGAGGGCGTCCGACAGCGCGTCGAGGTTGTCGACGGTGCTCGCAGCGGCGGTGGCCGAAGCGAGGTCCGAGCTGCCCGACAGGCCGCTGAGGGTGGCCGAACCGCCGCTCAGACCGCCGATGTTGACGCTGGAGACAGTCAGCAGGTTGCCGGTGTCGAGCGTCTGCAGCGAGCTCACCGAGCCGCCGCTGCTGTCGAGCAGGTTCACGCCGTTGAAGTCCGACGACGAGATGATCGAGTCGATCTGCGACTTGAGGCCGTCGTAGTCCTTCTGGAGGGCTTCGAGCGTACCCGAGTCGGTGGCCGAAGCTGCTTCGTAGGCCTTGGACTTCATGTCGTTGATGAGGTCCGAGATCTGCTCAGCGCCCGAAACCGCGACGTCAACAACCGACTTGGCGTTGTTGAGCGACGAGGTCACCGCGGTGAGACCACCCTGGTCGCCACGCAGGGTCTGGGCGACGGTGTACTTGGCCGAATCGTCCTTGGTCGAAGCAACGTTCAGACCAGTGTTGATGCGGCTCTGGGTGGTTTCCATGGAGCGGTTGGTAGCATTCAGCGACTGCAGAGCAGCCATTGCGCCGGCATTGGTGTTGACGGAAAACGCCATTGGTTCATTCCTTCTTGAATGGTGAGGCCGAGTTCTGCGGCCTGGACCGGAGTACGCCGGTCCGCGTGCGATCCCGTTTCTTCAGGTTCGCATGACTCTTCTAGGAAGGGGGCGCAGTGGTCGGTGCCGCGGGCGCGAATTATTTGACAGGGGCGCGTGCAACACGCGGCAAGATTTGCCGGTCTGGGGACGGGCTGTGCCGAAATGGGCAGCATTGCGCGGGCGCGCGGCAAGGTTCGCAGCACGCGGGGAAAAACCTGCCGCTATCAGGCGGCAGAGTGCCGTGGACGGCAGGTCGGCGGGGGCGCTCGGGGGGAGGTTTTGTCCGCGGGGCTACCTCGAGGTCGCCTCCGGCCGGTTCGGGGTCAGTCGGGCTTCCAGCCGATCTCGGCGGCGGCGGCGGACTTGGGAATGTCGGTCAGCGCTTCGTTGACGGTGATCGCCTCGCCCGGCTTCAGCTTGCGCTTGGAGGGGACGAGTTCCTTTTCGTAGACGATGCGGTCGCGCTTGTCGCGCAGCGCCACGAGCAGCGAGGGCACGTAGCGGGTCTCGCTGCCGGTATTGCTGATCGTGCCGGAAACCGAGAAGAACTCGCTGCCATCGGGCAGGGGCTTGCGGTCCTGGCGCTTGCGCGGGAAGTCCAGCTGGAGGTCGGCGGGGGCCTTCGAGAAGGTCTGCGTCGGGATCGGCAGCCAGTCGGGCAGGCCGCCGAAAGCGACCGCGCCGGTCAGTGCCAGCGTCGCCCCGGCAAATACCACCGAGGCGATCGTCGCCAGCTTGGCCCAGTTGCGGCGCGGGCGGAACGGCGGCGCGAAATCGAAGCTCGACGGCCCCTCGTCGGCATAGTGCGGCGCGGTGGTGTCGTCGTAGTAACCGGCAGCCTTGCGCGCGGCGGATGCGGTGCCGACCGGCGCGGCGACCGGATCGCTTTCCGGTTCCGGCGCGGCTTGCGGTGCGGGCGCTGCCGGGGCGGGCACCCGCACGGCCGGCATGCGCGGCGGGATCGAGAAGCCCGGCGCGGGCTCGGCGGCATGGCTATAGGCAGGCTGCGCGGGGGCAGGCTGTGGGGGGGCGGCCTGAACTGCGGCAGGAGCGGCCTGCGCGGCCACGGGTTCGGGTCGCGCGGCGGCCGGTTGCTGCGGTGTTGCCGGGACTGCTGCCGCGGCGCCGGCCGTCTCCATCGCGCCGTCGATGGCGGGGCCTTCCTGGAACCAGCTGTGGCGACACTTGGCGCAGCGCACGGTGCGGCCATCGATACCGACCGCGCTGTCCGGCACGGCATAACGCGTAGAGCAAGCGGGGCAGGCGATAATCATGGTCTCGAAACTATAAGCACGACTGACTCGCCCCCGACAAGCGCCAGACCTGTGGGCACAGGCCGGAGCGCTCTTTTTTCCACACTGAATGCGGGTTAGGTGTGGATAGTCGCCCGTTCGGATCGACTTGTCCCCTGATTAGGCTTTTAGACCAGACGAGCATGACCGCGGACGGCGAAATCATCCATTTTGACAATGTCGGCCTGCGCTATGGCACCGATCGCGAGGTGCTGAGCGACCTGACCTTCACGCTGTTCGCCGGACGTTTCTATTTCCTCACCGGGGCGAGCGGGGCCGGCAAGACCTCGTTGCTGCGGCTGCTCTATCTCGCCCAGCGCCCCTCGCGCGGGGCGATCCGCATGTTCGGCACCGATGCCATTACCTTGCCGCGTGCGCGCCTGCCGGTGTTGCGGCGGCGGATCGGCGTGGTGTTCCAGGACTTCCGCCTGATCCCGCACTTGTCCGCCTTCGACAACGTGGCGCTGCCCTTGCGCGTCGCCGGGCATCAGGAGCGCGACATCTTCGGGCCGGTGCGCGACATCCTCGAATGGGTGGGGTTGGCCGACCGGCTGGATGCGCGGCCCGCCACGCTTTCGGGCGGCGAACAGCAGCGCGTCGCCATCGCCCGCGCGGTGATCGCCCGGCCCGCGATGCTGGTGGCCGACGAGCCGACCGGCAACGTCGATCCCGAGATGGCGCAAAAACTCATGCGTCTGTTCGAGATGCTCAACCGGCAGGGGACGACGGTGGTGGTCGCCACCCACGATCTCGACCTGCTGCGCAAGGTGTCGGACAGCCTGATCATGCGGCTCGATCGCGGGCGGCTGTCCGATCCCACCGGAGCGCTGCGCTATCCGCCGAGGAAACCGGCATGATCTTCGCCAAGACCCCGACGGACGGCGCCCCCCGCCTCGGCTGGCGGCGGCTGGGCGTGCGCAGTGCCGAACTGGTGCCGCAGGCGCGCATGGCAGGGCCGATGCCCTGGGTGATCGCGATCATGGTAGCGCTGACCGCCATCGCGCTTGCCGCCGGTCTTGCCATCGGCAATGCGGTAACGTCCGCCCGCGCCGAGATCGAGGGCGGGGTGACCGTCCAGCTGCTCGAACCGCGCGCGGACGTGCGGGCGCGCGAGACCCGCGCGGCGATCGATGCCCTGAAGCGCCAGCCGCGCATCGCCGGGCTCAGGCAGGTTCCCCAGGCCGAGCTCGATGCGCTGATCGAACCCTGGCTGGGTACCGAGATCGCGGCGCCCGGCAGCACCAGCTCGGCCATCCCGGTGCCCGCGCTGATCGACGTGCGGCTGAACGCAGCCGCAACGCCCGCGCGGCTGAAGGCGCTGGAAACGGCGCTGGCCCCGGTTGCCCCCTCGGCCCGCATCGATGCCCAGGCCAGCTGGCTGAAGCCGGTGTTCGACGCGATGGTCTCGCTGCAGGTCCTGGCGATCGCGCTGGTGGCGCTCCTGGCCTTTGCACTGGCGGCGGCGGTCCTGCTGGCGGCGCGCTCGGCGCTCGGGGCCAACCGCGAGGTGATCGAGATCGTCCACTTGCTCGGCGGCACCGATGCCCAGGTCGCGCGGGTGTTCCAGCGCTCGATCGGGCTCGACGCGGCGGGCGGCGGCGCGGTCGGGCTGGCGCTGGCGATGGTGGTGATCCTCTCGATCGGGCGGCGCTTCGGCGGCCTCGGCGCCGGCATGGTGGACAGCGGCGCGCTGGTGTGGACCGACTGGCTGCTGCTGGCGCTGGTGCCGCTGCTCTCCACTCTGCTGGCGATGCTGACGGCGCGTTTCACAGTGCTGCATGCCTTGCGCAAGATGCTATAGTGCCCACGGATTTGTAACGTAGCTCGCTCATGTTCCGTCGTACCGCTGCCTTCCTGCTGCTGTTCTGGCTGTTCGGCTTCATCTGGTTTGCCGTTGCGCTGCCGGATCCCCTGCCGCTGTCCGAACGCACCGATGCCGTGATCGTGCTCACCGGCAGCCGCGGGCGGATCGAGCGCTCGCTGGCGGTGCTGGCCCACAAGGGCGCGCCGCGCCTGCTGATCTCGGGTGTCGACCGCGAGGTGCGCCCCGGCGAACTGGCGGCCGAGTACCGCATTCCCGATGCGCTGATGAAGTGCTGCATCACGCTGGGGTACGAGGCCTACGACACCCGCTCCAACGCGCTGGAAGCGGAAGACTGGATCATCCGCCACAAGGTCCGCTCGGTCCGGCTGGTCACTGCCGACTGGCACATGCGGCGCGCCGCCTACGAACTGGCGCGCGAACTGCCCAAGGGCGTGGTCATCCGCGCGGACGCGGTGCCCTCGCACCCCAGCCTCGGCATCCTCTTTCTCGAATTCCACAAGTATATCGGGCGCATGGCGCTCGATACCTGGAACAGCCCTCCCTGGAAGAAATCTTGACCCGCAATTCGCCTGAAATCACGCCGGACACGCCTGCCACCCCGCTCGACGTGATCCGCAGCCTGGTGTTCTACCTGGTGTTCTATCCCGGCACGATGGTCTGCGTGATGCTGGTCTGGCTGGCCTCGCTGATCGGCGACGGGCCGATGCGCGCGCGGGTGCGCGGCTGGGCACATTTCCACCGCCTGTGCTGCCGCTGGATACTGGGCATCGGGCTGCGGATCGAGGGCGAGGTCCCGGAAGGCGGCGTGCTGGTGGCGCTGCGCCACGAAAGCTTCTTCGAGGCGATCGACCTGCCCATGCTGCTGCGCCTGCCGGTGCCGTTCCCCAAGGCGGAACTGATGGACATTCCCGGCTGGGGCTGGGCGGCAAGCCACTACGGCGCCGTCACCGTCTCGCGCGAGGAAGGGGCCAAGGCGCTCAGGGCGATGGTTTCCTCGGCACGCGGTTTTGCGGCGCAGGGCCGCCCGCTCGCAATCTTCCCCGAAGGCACCCGCGTGGCCAGCGGTGTCGCGGTGCCGCTGCAATCGGGCTTTGCCGGGATCTACAAGCTGGTGAACCTGCCGGTGGTGCCGGTGGCGGTGGATTCCGGGCGGTTCTACCATCGGCGCTGGAAAAAACCCGGCACCGTGGTGATGCGCTTCGGCACGCGCATCGAGACCGGCCTCCCGCGCGAGGAGATCGAGACGCGCGTGCAAGCGGCGATCAATGCCTTGAACGCGCACTATTCGGCGGCAAAGGGGGCGGCGGAAGGCTGAGGGGCCTCCGGCCGAGAACCGGGGGCCTATTCAGGCAGCGGCACCCGGACGTGTGCCGCGCAGGCCTGCCATTTGCCGGTTACTTCTCGTTTTCGTGATCGTTGCGGCCGAAGTCGGGGCGGGAATCGTCCTGCCCTTCCTCGATGATCGAGCGGCGGATCGCGCGGGTGCGCTTGAACTGGTCGAACAGCATGTCGCCGTCGCCCACGCGGATCGCGCGTTGCAGCGCGGTCAGGTCCTCGGTGAAGCGCTGGAGCATCGTCAGCACCGCGTCCTTGTTGGACAGGAACACGTCGCGCCACATCGTCGGATCGGAGGCGGCGATGCGCGTGAAGTCGCGGAAGCCGCCCGCCGAATACTTGATGACCTCGCTCTGCGTCACGTCCTCGAGATCAGAGGCGGTGCCGACGATGGTATAGGCGATGAGGTGCGGCAGGTGGCTGGTCACGGCAAGCACGAGGTCGTGGTGCTCGGGCGTCATGATCTCGACATTGGCGCCGAGGGCCTCCCAGAAGCCGACGAGATCGCTCAGCTTGAGCATGTCGGTGGTGGCAGGCGGGGTGACGATGCACCAGCGGTTGCGGAACAGGTGCGCGAAGCCGGCGTCGGGGCCGGAGTTCTCGGTGCCGGCCACCGGGTGCGCGGGGATCACCATGTGATCGGGCAGCGCCGCGCCAAGGTCGCGGGCGATGGCCTGCTTGCTGGAGCCGACATCGCTGACCAGGCAATGCGCGGGCAGCGCCTCGCGCACTTGCTCGGCGGCCATGCCCATGGCGCCCGGCGGCACGCAGAAGATCACCAGATCGGCATTGCGCACGGTGTCCGCAGGCGTTTCGCAGACTTCGTCCACCAGTCCGCGCTCGGCGGCGCGGGCGCGGTGGGCGGGGCTGAGATCGTAGCCGGTGGTGCGGGCGCGGGGCAGGTAGGCCTTGACCGCAAGGCCGATGGAGCCGCCCTGCAGGCCGAGCCCGATGATCGCGATATTGCGGAAGGTCACTTGGTCGCTTCCGCCATCTCGCGAAGACCCTCGGCGATGGCGTCCATGTCTTCCGGCTTGCCGATGGTGATGCGCAGCGCCTGCGGCAGGCCCTGACCCGGCAGCCAGCGCACGATGTAGCCGCGATCGGCGAGGCCATCGAACGCGGCCTCGGCGCTCAGCGCGCCTTCGAACAGCACCAGCACGAAGTTCGCCTGTGTCGGCAGCGGACGCAGCCCGTGGTTGCCGAGCGCGATCAGCTTGCTGACGAAGCGGGCGCGCTCGTCGCGGTTGTGCACGCGGCTGGCTTCGACGAAAGCATCGTCGGCAAGCGCCGCCAGCGCCATCGCCTGCCCGGTGGCCGAGACGTTGAACGGCCCGCGAATGCGGTTGAGCGTGGCGACCAGTCCCGGCGCGCCGGTGGCCCAGCCGATGCGTTCCCCCGCAAGGCCGAAGATCTTCGAGAAAGTGCGCGTCACCAGCACATTGTCGTGCGCGGCGGCCAGCGCCAGCGAACCGTCATCATCCTCGGGTGCGACATATTCGCCGTAAGCCTGGTCGAGCACCAGCAGCACGTCGGCCGGAAGCCCGGCGTGGAGGCGCGCGATCTCGCCCCCCGGCAGGAAGGAGCCGGTCGGGTTGTTGGGGTTGGCGACAAAGACCACGCGGGTCTTTTCGGTGACCAGAGCCAGCAGCGCGTCGACATCGGTGCCGTAGTCGGCATCGGGCGCGACCACCGGGGTCGCCCCGCAGCGCCGCGCGGCGATGTCGTAGACCGAGAAGCCGTAGCGCACGTAGATCACTTCGTCGCCGAGCCCCGCGTAACCCTGCGCGGCAAGGTTGAGCAGTTCGTCCGAGCCGGTGCCCATCACCACGCGGGCGGCATCGAGTCCGTGCTTCGCCGCGATCGCAGCGCGCAGCGCGGTGCTGTCCGGGTCGGGATAGAGCGCCGGGGCCTGTGCCCGTGCCTCAAGCGCGCGGGCGCTGGTGCCGAGCGGGTTCTCGTTGGCGGACAGCTTGATCAGCGGCTTGCCGTCTTTCCCCTTCGACTTGCCGGGCACATAGGCATGGATCGCGTCGATCCACGGCTTGGGCTGCGGGGCTTGGCGCGATTGGTGGGGGGCGATGGTCTGGCTGTCGGTCATGATGGGCGGCCTATTAGCCCAGCAGGCGTGCGAAGGACAGAGGGCGATTTGGCCGGCGGGAACGGATCGATCGGGCGCGGCGGCGGGCTCATCACAATGCTGCGCCGTTCCTGAGCCAAGCTTCCGACATATTACCCCGTCGCCCCCGCGAAGGCGGGGCCCCGCTAATTCTTGTTCTTGTTTGCGGCGTGGCAAAAAGGAAGCGGGATCCCCGCCTTCGCGGGGATGACGAGCTTTGGTTGGTCGCGTGCTTTGTAAGAATTCCTTTGGATCAACGCCGCTCAGCCTGAGCGGGGCTGGGAGGTAGCGGCCTGCCATGCGAAACGAAAATGCGCGTCCACGCACTTTTCAAACCGGCCAGAACAATTGACAGCGGGCAGGGCGTCCCCCACTTGGCTCAGTTCATCATGGCAAGCACGCAGATCACCGACTCCAGTCAGGTTCTCGAACTGACCCAGCCGCTCCCGCTCGATGGCGGGCAGAGCCTTCCCGGCGCGCGCATCGCGTACGAGACGCACGGCACGCTGAGTGCCGCGAAGGACAACGCGATCCTGATCTGCCACGCGCTGACGGGCGACCATCACGTCGTCTCCAACCACCCCAAGACCGGCAAGCCCGGCTGGTGGGTGCGCATGGTCGGCCCGGGCAAACCGATCGACACGAACCGCTTCTTCGTGATCTGCGCCAATGTCATCGGTTCGTGCATGGGCTCCACCGGCCCGGCCAGCCTTGCCGAAGACGGCAAGCCTTGGGGCATGCGTTTCCCGGTCATCACCGTGCGCGACATGGTGCGCGGCCACGTCGCCCTGCTGGACGCGCTCGGGATCGAGAGCCTCTATGCCGTTGTCGGTGGATCGATGGGCGGCATGCAGGCACTGAGCCTGGCCTCCAACTTCGCCGACCGCACCCGCGCGGCGCTGGTGATTGCCTCCACCGCGCGGCACTCGGCGCAGAACATCGCTTTCCACGAAGTGGGCCGCCAGTCGATCATGGCCGATCCCGAATGGCGCGAGGGCGCCTATTACGATCACGGTAAAGGTCCGGAGAAGGGCCTCTCCGTCGCACGCATGGCCGCGCACATCACCTATCTGTCGGAAGCGGGCCTGACCGAGAAGTTCGGCCGCCGGTTGCAGGACCGCGAGGAAAAGACTTTCGGCTTCGACGCCGATTTCCAGATCGAGTCCTACCTGCGCTATCAGGGTCTGGCCTTTACCGACCGCTTCGATGCGAACTCGTACCTCTATATCACCCGCGCGATGGACTACTTCGACCTTGCCGAGGAGCATGGGGGCCTGCTCGCCAATGCGTTCGCCCAGTCGAAGGCGCGCTTCTGCCTCGTCAGCTTCGATACCGACTGGCTCTACCCCACGGCGGATTCGCGTAACGTGGTGCACGCGCTCAATGCCGCCGGGTTGCCGGTGAGCTTTGTCGAACTGTCCGCCCCTTACGGGCACGACTCGTTCCTGCTGGACGTGCCGGCGCTCGACCGCGTGGTCGAAGGTTTCCTTGGAGAAAGCCGGCCAAATGCCTGATACCGACATGCCCGATATCGAACTCAGCGACGACACCTCGCGGCTGGATATCGCGCGCATCCACGCCTGGCTGGCGTCGAGCTACTGGACGCCGGGCATCGCGCGCGAACAGGTCGAGCGCCAGATCGCCGGTTCGCACTGCCTCGGCGCCTACCTCCCCGATGCCACGATTGTCGCTTTCGCCCGCGTCATTTCCGACCGCGCCAGCTTCGCCTGGCTGGCGGACGTCTGGGTGGATGAGAGCGTGCGCGGGCAGGGCCTCGGCACCAAACTCGCCCGCTGGTTCGTCGAGCATCCCGAATATGCCGGTGTGCGCCGTTTCGGCCTTGCCACCAAGGATGCCCACGGCGTCTATGCCAAGCTGGGCTTCACTCCGCTGGCACGGCCCGACCGGCTGATGGAAAAGCTTTCCGGTCCCTTCGCGGCGATTCTGGAGCAGGATGGATGAGCCTGCTCCGCCCCGATCTTGCGGTGATCGCCGCCAATGTCGCGCCGGGATCGCGTGTGCTCGACGTCGGCTGCGGCGACGGCACGCTGATGCAGGCTTTGCGTGACGACACGCGCTGCGATGCGCGCGGCATGGAACTTGATTCCGCCGACGTCGGCCTCTGTGTCGGCAAGGGCCTCTCGGTGATCCAGGGCGATGCCGACAAGGACCTGGCCTTCTATCCCGACCAGTCGGTCGATTACGCGATCCTCTCGCAGACCTTGCAGACGACCATGCGTCCCGACGTGGTGCTGGAAGAACTGCTGCGCATCGGCCGCCGCGCCTTCGTCAGCTTCCCCAACTTCGCGCACTGGCGCGTGCGGCTCTCGCTGCTGTGGGGTGGCCGCATGCCGGTGACGCGCCTGTTGCCGATCCCCTGGTATGCGACGCCGAACATCCACCACCTGACCGTGGAAGACTTCCGCGAACTGGTGAGGGAGCGCGGGATCAAGGTGGAAGGCGCCTGGTTCCTCTCGGGCGACAAGCAATGCAGCGCGGCGGCGGCCAACTTCCGCGCCGAACACGCGGTGTTCCTGCTCTCGCGTTAGACGCGTAGGGGCTGAGCGCCCCTTCGCGGCCAAATGCCGCGAAATTCCCCTGCATTCCCAAGCTCGTTGTGGTGGGTTGTCCCGGTGAAAGCCGGGGGTGCCGCGGGCCGCATTCGGCCCATGCGGAGCGATTCGTTTCGCATTCGCACATGAGCGATTTCGCGAGCCGGCAACGCCCCCGCGCCAGCGCCATGACCTTGCAAAACGCCCGAGGCATATGGTCCGACTTGCCGAAGGGCGCTCAGAATCTTGCGGAAATCCGCCAGTCCCGAGCGGTGACATGTCGCATCTGGATGTTGCGCGGCAACATCGTCATAATCCTGTAGACCTTGCGGCGAGTCCGTATTACCATACTCTCAATTAGTATTACTGAAGTGGGTAGCCGATTAATACGAAATTGATGCGAAGGGCAGGCGTATGGACGGAGTTCTCGTTGGCAAGAGGCTGATCGGCACGCAATCACCGGTGACGGTGGGATGGGAGAACATCCCGCGCGTCGAAGGCGGGCCCTTCAAGCAGGTGTTTTTCACCTGGTTCCAGCCCACCGTGCTCTTCGGACTGCTTGCCTTCTGGTACTACGCGCCCAATTCCATCGCCAAGGCATCGACCGCGATCGGCATCGGCATCGGCTTCAAGGTGCTGCTGCTGACGATGGAGTACTTCTTTCCCCGCTACGAAAGCTGGCGGCTGACCTGGAAGGAATTCACCACCGACCTGTTCTATGTCGGACTTGGCTATACCGCGCTGCGGCTGGTCGACAACTACATCGGCGACGGCGTGATGATCGAGGCGATCCAGCATGCCTTCAACTGGGAGAAGTTCAGCTGGTTCACCGGCCTGCCGCTGCTGCTCCAGGCGTTCCTGATCGCCTTCATCTTCGATTTCGGCCAGTACTGGATGCACCGGGGCATGCACAACTGGTACCCGCTCTGGCTGACCCATTCGGTGCACCACTACATCACCCAGCTCAACATCAACAAGGGCGCGGTGGGCAACCCCACCGAGCTGTTCCTGATTGGCCTGGGCATCGGCGGCTTCTTCGATTTCCTGCCGCGCGCCGCGATGCTGGCCGGGACCTTCGGCATGGCGATCAGCACCTACCAGCATATCAACGTGCGTTTCAACACGCCGCGCTGGTGGCGCTTCCTGTTCAACACGACCGAGCATCACAGCGTCCACCACTCGCGTGATTACGAGGCGAGCCGCAGCAACTATTCCAATACTTTCGTCTTCATCGACCGCATCTTCGGGACCTGCGTCGATGGTGAGGCCGAGCTGCTCGGCATGGAAGGCGGTCGTCGTATGTCGATCCGCGAGCAGATGACCTACACATTCACGGAAGGCTGGAAGACGCTGAAGGAAAAGTTCCGCCACCAGGAACCAGCCGCCGTTCCTGCCGAATGATCTGCGCGGGCGCGCTCCCGCCGCGCCCGCTTCCCTTTTGTCCATCCCCTGCATCCGCCGGCCCCCACCGGGCCGGCGGACCTCGAACCGGCGCGCCGCAAGGGCGCCAACGGAGATCGCATGCGCGCGCGTTTCATCGACTGGATCTGGCATGTCCGGGGCACTCTTGCCCTTGCCCCGCAGCAATCGGGCGAGGAGGCCTTTGACCGGCTGGAGCCCCTGTTCGGCGAAAGCGGCACCAGCCACCAGCGCAGCGGCGATACCCTGACCTTCAGCAAGAAGGACCAGGCCGCACAGGACAAGATGTCGGTCTTTGACGGCGGCGTGCTCCAGATCGAGCAGGGCGGGACGGGATCGGTACTGCGCTACAATCTCACGAGCCGGGCGCTGCTGTTCTGCTTCCTCGCCCCGCTGCTGTTCCTCGCCTTCGGGCAGTTGACGGTGGCGCTGGGCAAGCTGGAAAGCCCCGCGGCAGAAGCGGGCAAGGAAGCGGGCGACAAGAAGGACGACAAGAAGGATGACAAGAAGCCGGCAGCGGCGATGAACCCGATCGACAAGTTCCTCGGCGCTCCGGAGCCCGAAAAGCCCGACGCCAAGAAGGACAAGGAAAAGGGCGCCGACAAGAAGCATTCGCCGACCTCGGCCTACGTCTTTGCGGCATTCTTCGCGGCGCTTTACGTCATTGGCCGCATTCTCGAGGACCGGCTGGTCAGGAAGCTGTTCCGCAGGAAGTTGCTGGGGGTTTAGCGCGGGCGGTGCCGCGTCACCAATCTACTCGCGAACAAGACGTTGTAGATACTTGCCTTGCTTGACCGCGGCCATGCAAGCGCGTCGCTCGCCGCAACAACTTCGCCGTTGGATTGCGGTAGCGGGGAACGGCAGCTCCATTCACCCAAGCGTGCCGCTGTCCATGCACTGAATGGGCAGCAGCAGGTGATCCGCCTTGGTGCAGCCCATGTTCGCCTATGAAGAGGGCGGGATCGGCGGCCAAGCGCCTTCTAGCGCCCCCTGTCAGCCGACCTTGAGCCCGCAATAGATTCCCAGCTTGTTGCCGTCGGGATCGCGCATGTAGGCCCCGAAAGCGCCGCGAGCCTGCGGTTTGGCTTCGGGCGCGCCCTCGCAGGTGCCGCCATGGGCAAGGCCCGCCGCATGCCAGGCGCGCACGGTGGCTTCGTCAGGGGCTTCGAACAGCACGGTGCCGCCGTTGGCATGGGTCGCCGGATTGCCGTCGCGGGCCGGGCCGAGCATGAACTTGAAGCCTTCGACATCCCACAGCACGATCGGCCATTCGGGCGTCGACTGGCATGGCCCCACGCCGAGCGCGGCGAACGTCGCGTCGTAGAATTCACGTGCCTTATCAAGGTCATTGGTGCCGAGGCGCAGGCTCTTCAGGATCATCATGTCTCTCCCATGAGGCCCGGCCCGCGTCGTTTGCGCGGGCCGGTGCACAAGGCGGTCAGCCCATGCGGTACATCGCGCAGAGCTTGTTGTTGTCGGGATCGCGCAAGTAGGCGAGGTAGAGCGTGCCGAACGGGAATTCGCGTGGTCCCGGCGCATCCTCGCAGCTCAGTCCGCCCGCCGCGCAGCCCGCAGCGTGCCAGGCGTCGACCGCTTCGGCGCTGTCCATCGAAAAGCCCACGGTGCCGCCATTGGCGAACGTCGCGGCCTTGCCGTCGAGCGGGCTGACGACCATGAAATTGGACCCGTTATGGCCGTAAGCAAGCCGCCCCGCGGCCGGGTCGGTCATCAGCGGCGTCGCGCCCATGGTGGCGAACACGGCGTCGTAGAAGGTCTTGGCGGCGGCGAGGTCGTTGCTGCCGACGCAGATGTGGCTGAACATGTAAGCTTCCCTTGCGGTTGTCCGGTGAACGGGGGGCTGGATTCGCGCGCAGAGATGTCGGCGCGGCGCGCGGCAGGGTCAATCGCGGGTATGACATTCAGCGGTGAATATCGCACCGGTGCTGGGCCTCGGCGCGGGCGCCGGGCAAGAGATTGATCCGGAATGGATTGCACCCCGCCAAGGGCAATTGCATCCCGGCGGGAACGGCGCATGATCCTTTCCCAGTCCATGCGGCGGGCCCGCGTGGATTCCCGGGGGTGTCCCTCACGGCATCGTTACCACGGAGACGCGCATGGCGGTCATTGCGGTCTACAGCATCAAGGGCGGCGTCGGCAAAACCACGCTCGCGGTCGATCTTGCCTGGCGCTTTGCCGTGCATGGCGCGCGCGAGACGCTGCTCTGGGATCTCGACATGCAGGGGGGCGCGGGCTGGGTGCTCGGCCATGAACCGGCCAAGGTTGCGCACCTGCCGGCGGGCGCGGCCGCGGTGTTCCAGCGGGATGGCAAGCCGCAGCACCTTGTGCGCCCCACCCATGTCGACCGCCTTTCGCTGATCTGCGCGGATGACAGCTTGCGCAGCCTGCCGCTGCAACTGGCCCGGCTCGGCCAGCGGCGGCGCCTCGCCGCCATGACCACGCGGCTGCGTTGCGAATACGAACGCATCGTGCTCGATTGCCCCGCCGGCATGAACGAGGTGACCGAACAGGTGATCGCCGCCGCCGATCTTGTCATCGTGCCGCTGCCGCCATCGCCGCTGGCCCGCCGCGCGCTCGACATGGTGCGGCGCGAATTGCTGCGGCACCACACACGCCATGCGCCGATCCTGCCGGTCCTCTCGATGACCGACATGCGCCGCCGCCTGCACCGCGACCTTGCCTGCGGAGAGGCGCTGGGCTGGCCGCAAGTGCCGATGGCGAGCGCGATCGAGCGATGCTCCGTTCACCGCCGCCCGATTGCCGAGTTTGCCGGGGGCACCCCGGCCGATCTTGCCCTGGGGCGGCTCTGGCGCGGGATCGAGGCCAAGCTGGCGGCGATGGCGCCCTTGCTTGGCGGGCAGCCACTGTCGCGCGCGGGATGATCGCGCTGCCGGCCCTCATCCCGCCGCAGCGGCAAGGCGGGCAGTTATCCACGCGATTCCGCGCTCGCAGGCACTCTGCCGGAGGCTTCGTTCGGGCGGCGGGGTGGACGCTGGCGGGCGGGTTTGGCATTCAAAATCGCCATGTGGCACATCTTCCAGTTCCCGCTCTGCCCCTTTAGCCGCAAGGTCCGGCTGCTGATGGCCGAGAAGGGCATCGCCTATGAACTTCAGACCGCGCGTCCGTGGGAGGGTGAGGACAGGCTCTTCGCGATGAACCCGGCGGGCCGCACGCCGGTCGTGCGCGAGGCGGAGCGCAATATCGTCCTGTCGGACAGCCGGGCGATCTGCGAATATTTCGAGGAGACGGTGGACCGGAACCCGCAGATCAGCGGAACCGCCCAGCAGCGCGCGGAAATCCGCCGTCTGGTTGCCATGTTCGACGAGAACTTCTTCAACGACGTCTCGGGCCCGCTGCTGCACGAGCGCATGAAGAAGCGGCTGGTCCTGCGCCAGTCGCCCGATGCCAAGATCCTGCGCGAATCCATGAAGCTCGCGCACGATTATCTCGATTACATCGACTATCTGATCGATAATCGCCCCTGGCTGGCGGGGTCGACGATGACCCTGGCGGATCTCACCGCCGCGGCGCAGATTTCCGTGGCGGATTATCTCGGCGGCCTCGACTGGTCGAGCCACGAGCAGGCGCGCGGCTGGTACCTGGTGATGAAGTCGCGCCCCTCGTTCCGTCCGCTGCTCAGCGAACGCATGGAAGTGATCCAGCCGCCGAGCCACTACGCCGAAGTCGACGCCTGAGGGGCTCGCTTCCGGTTCGTGAGAAAAGGGCCGTCCGTTCGGGCGGCCCTTTCTTGTTTGTGACCCGAGGAGGGGATCAGGTGCGGGCGGGCTTGGCCCCGAAACGGCCGTGTTGGCGGAACTGCGTCATCCAGCGATCGAGGAACAGGCCCAGGGGCCGCGCGGCCACGCCCAGCTCGGCAAGTCCCGGCAGCAAGCCGCTGGCGACGCTGCCAGCCTTGAGCAGTTTCAACTGGTCGGTGCTGATCGGCGTGCCGGGCAGGGCGGCGATCAGGCTTGCCAGGGCGTCCGGCATGGGCATCAGCGTGCGTTCGCGGTTCTCGGCCACCATGATTCGCGTGTTGAGATCGAGCATCGAGATCACTTCGGGCCCGGCCAGTTCGAAAGTCTTGCCGCCATGCACCTCGGGAGCGGTCAGGGCAACGGCAATCGCAGCAGCGACATCGTCGACAAAGACCGGCTGAAGTTTCGCCTCGGGGGCGAATACCGGCAGCACCCGGGCGCGGGCGATGAGGCTGCCGAACATCATAACGAAATTGTCGTCCGGCCCGAACAGGATCGACGGGCGGATTACCGTGGCGCCGGGAAATTCGGAAAGGACGGCCTGTTCGCCTTCGGCCTTGGTGCGGGCATAGGCCACGTCCGACCCGGCATCGGCGCCAATTGCCGAGACATGCACGAAGGCCTGCGCTCCGGCTGCCTTGGCGGCTGCCGCGATCCGGCCGGCACCGCTGCCCTGGACCGCATCGAGATCGCCCGTGAAGGCACCCACGAGGTTCACGACGGCATCCGACCCGGCCAGCACCCGCGCGAGCGAATCCAGCTTGGTCACGTCCACGCGGGCGAACTGGATCTGGCCAAGGTTGCCGAGCGGCTTGATGGCCCAGGCCTTGTCCGGGTTACGGCTGGCGATGCGGACGCGGGCTTCGCGTTCGAACAGTTCCTGCGCCAGATGCCTGCCAAGAAATCCAGTGCCGCCCAGCACGGTGACGACTTTACCGGAAAGGCGTTCTCGGCCGGAAAGGCGTTCTCGGCCGGAAAGGGGTTTTGCGCCGGAAACGGATTCGGGGTTGCCTTGGCTCATGGTCTGAACGGCTCCTTCAGCGAGGCGCATGCGGGGCGAAGAGCGAAAAAATCCGCCTGAGCCGACTATGCGCACGTTGAAAAGGATTGGCACAAGGCAGGGGTGGGGGCAACCGAACGCTCGTCAAGACGCGGAATTCCGGCGTTTTTGAAAAGATTTGAAAAAACTTGGTGCTGGGGCGTTGACAGGAATCGGGAAGCCCCTTAGAGGCGCCCTCCTACCCGGCGAGGACGGCAACAACGGCCCCCTCGCTTCCGTGCCCAGATGGCGGAATTGGTAGACGCACCGTCTTCAGGTGGCGGCGCTCGTAAGGGCGTGGAGGTTCGAGTCCTCTTCTGGGCACCATCACTTCTCAAGTGATTGAGAATGTTGGGGGATCATCGCAAGATGGTCCCCCAAACTCGTTCTGCGACGAGAAGGCGCTACGGGATAATGACCCAGCGTCGCCCGTAGCACCCCGGAAAATCATCAATCCTGATGCCCGTGATTGCTACGGGACATTGCTACGAGATTTGCCCAAAGGCGTCCGTCGTCGAGGGCACAATTTCTGCTATCGGCACATGGTTCGGTCGATGCCCAGCGGCTGTTGAACCGGCTCGAAGTCTGGCGCTCGTTGCGGACCGACAGTCTCTCGGTGGATGCGGCGCTTCTTTCAGCCGATCGGCGGGCTGTTCTTCGTGTCATTGATGGCGCAGTCGGGCAGCTGAAAGCCCGTTTTGAAAATGCTCATGAGGGGTATTCTCGAGGCGGCGCCGGCCTGCTCCCGCACTATTCGTACTTCCCGAATTTCCGAACGGATTCTGAAAGGCCTGCCGGTGAGCACGTCGGCGCGCGGGCATGAAAAAAGGGCGAGGACTCCGCCGTCCTCGCCCCTTCCTGCATTCTTCCCGCGAGGGGAAGTCCGATGGCCCCGTCAGACGCCCTGCGGCGTCACGTTGCCCGAGAAGCGGCGCCCGGCCTTGGGGATCGACGAGCCGGTGAGCGGGCGGGGCGTACCCGTGCCGCGCGGTTCGCTCGGCCGGTCGATCTTGCCGTCCTTGAGGAGCTGGTTGATCTCGTCGCCAGAGAGCGTCTCGTACTCGAGCAGCGCCTGCGCGAGGGCTTCAAGCTGCTCCGCATTGTCCTTGAGCAGTGTGGTCGCGCGGGCATGGGCGGTGTCGACCAGGCCGCGGATTTCGCTGTCGATCACCTTGTTGGTCTCGTCCGAGGCCATGGTGCGGTGCGAACCGCCCATGCCGAGGTAGCCTTCCTGGCTTTCCTCGTACTGGAGCGGACCAAGCTTGTCCGACATACCCCATTTGGTGACCATGTTGCGGGCCAGGCTGGTGGCGTACTGGATGTCCGACGAGGCGCCCGAGGAAACCTTGTCGTAGCCGAAGATCAGTTCCTCGGCGACGCGGCCACCCATCGCGACCGAGAGGTTCGCGAGCATCTTGTCGCGGTGGTAGGAATAGCTGTCCCGTTCCGGCAGGCGCATCACCATGCCGAGCGCCCGCCCGCGCGGGATGATGGTGGCCTTGTGGATGGGGTCCGATGCGGTTTCGTGCAACGAGACGATGGCATGACCGGCCTCATGATAGGCGGTCATCTTTTTCTCGTCGTCGGTCATGACCATCGAGCGGCGTTCGGCGCCCATCATGACCTTGTCCTTGGCGTCCTCGAACTCCTGCATGGCGACGAGGCGCTTGTTGCGGCGCGCGGCCAGCAGGGCGGCCTCGTTGACGAGGTTGGCAAGATCGGCGCCGGAGAAGCCCGGGGTGCCGCGGGCGATGACGCGCGGGTTCACGTCGGGCGCCAGCGGCACCTTCTTCATGTGCACGCTGAGGATCTTCTCGCGGCCCTCGATGTCCGGCACCGGCACCACGACCTGACGGTCGAAGCGGCCGGGGCGCAGCAGTGCGGGGTCCAGCACGTCGGGGCGGTTGGTCGCCGCGATGATGATGATGCCCTCGTTGGCCTCGAAACCGTCCATCTCGACCAGCAACTGGTTCAGCGTCTGCTCGCGCTCGTCGTTCGAATTGCCGAGGCCGTGGCCGCGATGGCGGCCGACCGCGTCGATTTCGTCGATGAAGACGATGCAGGGGGCGTTCTTCTTGGCCTGTTCGAACATGTCGCGCACGCGGCTGGCGCCGACGCCGACAAACATCTCGACGAAGTCCGAGCCCGAGATCGTGAAGAACGGCACGCCCGCCTCACCGGCGATGGCGCGGGCGAGCAGGGTCTTGCCGGTACCCGGCGAGCCGACCAGCAGCGCGCCCTTGGGGATCTGGCCGCCGAGCTTGGAGAAGCGGGTGGGATCACGCAGGAACTCGACGATTTCCTCCAGTTCCTCGCGCGCTTCGTCGATGCCGGCAACGTCGTCGAACGTGACGCGGCCCGCGCGTTCGGTCAGCAGCTTGGCCTTGGACTTGCCGAAGCCCATCGCGCCCGAGCCGCCGCCCTTCTGGACCTGGCGCAGCGCAAAGAAGGCGATGCCGACGATCAGCAGGAACGGCAGGGTCTGGGCGAGGATGTAGACCAGCATCGAGCCTTCCTCGGCGTTCTTGCCGGCGTAGCGCACGTCATGGTCCTGCAGGAGCTGGGGCAGCGTGGTGTCGTTCGGCACCGGGACGGTGGTGAACGAATCGCCGTTCTTCAGCTTGCCGTCGATGCGCTGCTCGCCGATTTCCACCGAGGCGACGCTGTTTTCGGCCACTTTGGCGCGAAAATCGGAATAGGCGATGCTCGGCCCGCTTTCGGTGCGGGTATTGAACATCTGCACAACCACAAGGAGTGCGAGGAAAATACCGCCCCACACGAGCAGGCTCTTGACCCAGGGATTGCCGCTAGGCTGGTCGTCGTTCATCGTTGGTGAAACCGTCCTTTCGCCCGCCAATGTAGGTGCGGGCGGCTGAATCGCAAGTTAGCAGAGGCATTCACTGTAGTCGCAAAGCGGCCAAGAAGCGACAGCGCATGCGCCGCCGCCCCTTTCAGGCGGATCGAACCAGCTGGTAATCGCCCGCGCTGTCCACTTGCGCGGTCCAGCCGGGGTAGACGACGATCGTGGTGAAGCTCTCCTCGACGATCGCGGGGGAGGGTATTTCCATGCCTGGGGCGAGGTCGGTGCCGCGATAGACCGGCACCGGCGCAAAGCCCTCGCCGAGATTGGCGCGGCGGTGGCGGATGGGCCGGGGAGCCGGGCCGCCGGGCACGAAGGTGCCGCCGGCAGCCGGTGAGGGGGTCTCGACATGGGCGGCGAGGCGCAGGCCCGAGATTTCCGGCACTTCATGCTCGCGGACATGGCCATATTCGGCCATGTGGCGGGCGTTAAACAGTTCGCAGGCGCGCGCCGCAAAGGTCTCGTCGATGAAGCCGAGGTCGCCCAGCGGGGCACCCGCTGCAAAATCGAACGAGAGCGAGAAGTTCTGCCCCGGATAGCGCATGTTGAGCCGGTAATCGGCGCGGATGTCCTCAGCGCGGAAGCGGGCGGCGGTGAAGAAGCGGGCGGCACGAGCCGACAGTTCGGTCCACAGCTTGCGGATGCGCGCCAGGTCGAGCGCGGCGGCCGAAGCGATGTAGGAGCGTTCCTCGTCGATGGTCGGGTTCGCCACCAGAGTGCCGAGCGCCGAAAAGGTCGGCGAGGCCTTGGGCACCAGCACGCGGGTGATGCCGAGGTCCTCGGCCTGGATCGCGGCGAAGGCGGGGCCATTGCCGCCATAGGCCAGCATGACGAGGTCCTTGGGGTCGATACCCTTGCCCGCCGTGGTGCGGCGCACGCCCTGGCTCATGTGGGCATTGACCACGCGCCAGCAGTCGAAGGCGGCGCGTTCCGCATCCTCGTGGCCAAGGTCCTGCGCGATCCGGCCGAAGGCTTCCTCCACGCCGTCGCGCGTCAGGCGGAAGCTGCCGCCGGCAAACCCCTCCTCGGTGGAGAGAATGCCCAGCATGACCAGCGCATCGGTCACCGTGGGCTGGGTGCCGCCGCGTCCGTAGCAGATCGGGCCGGGCTCGGACCCCGCCGAGCGCGGGCCGACTTCCAGCGCGCCCTGGTTGACGTGGCAGATCGAGCCGCCGCCCGCGCCCAGTGTCTCCACTTTCACCATCGGCACGCCGACGAGGTAGCGGTGGTGCATGTTCCAGCCCGCCTCGGCCGGGGCCTCTCCGTTCAGCACCAGCGCCATGTCGTAGCTGGTGCCGCCCATGTCGACGCAGAGCAGGTCCGGGCAGCCCTTGGCGCGGCCCGCATGGGCGGAACCGACGACCCCGCCGGCCGGGCCGGAGGCCAGCACGCGGATCGGGGCGCCTTCGATGTAGTCCCGGGTCATGACGCCGCCGGAGGCCTGCATGACCATGAGCTGGCCCGGATAACCGCCCTCGCCGAGGCGCTGCACCAGCTTTTCGAGGTAGCCGTTGACGCGCGGGGCGACATAGGCGTTGACCACCGTGGTCGAGGTGCGGTCGTACTCCGGCGCGCGGGGCAGGACTTCGTGGCTGGCCGAGACGTGGGCGTTCCGGATTTCCTGCTGGACGATCTCCTTGGCGCGGCGTTCGTGCTCGGGATTGGCGAAGGAGAACAGGAACGAGATCGCCACCGATTCCACGTTCTGCAGCCTGAGCTTGCGGCAGGCCTCGCGCAGCGCCGCCTCGTCCAGCGGCTTGTGGACCGCGCCGTCGTGGAGCACCCGTTCGGGCACGGTCAGGCGGCGGCGGCGCGGGGTGATCTGCTGCGGCGCTTCCAGGCGGACGTCCCAGATGTCCTCCTTGTAGCCGCGGCGGTATTCGATCTCGTCGCGGAACCCCTCGGTGGTGATCAGGCCGGTGAGGGCGCCGTTCATCTCGATCAGGGTGTTGTCGGCAACGGTGGTGCCGTGGACGATCGCCTCGCAGCGGCCGAGGAACTCACCGAGCGGCAGGCCCTCCTTCGCGGCCAGCAGGCCAAGGCCCTCCATCACCCCCAGCGAGCGGTCCTGCGGGGTGGAGAGGTTCTTGTGCAGCACCACTTGCGTGCCCTTGAGGAGCGCGAAGTCGGTGAAAGTGCCGCCGATGTCGATGCCGACCCTGTATTGCATGAAACGTCCTCTCCGGGCCGCTCCCCTTCCGGGGAAGGGGGCGGCCTCGATGTTCTGGTTATTCCGCGGCCTCGGCCATGCTGGCCATCTCGGCCCTCAGCGCCTCGGTGGCGGCGTGGTCCACCGCCAGCGAATAGTCTTCAAGGCTGCCGGTCAGCACCACGCCGTACTTGGCGCGCGCCGCGGCAAGGCTGACATATTCGTCGAGCACGTCCTCCTTCACCGCTTCGGGATCGCGCCGCAGCGGCGGGCCGAAGCCGGCGCCGCCGCCGTGCTGGTAGGCGATCACCGCGCCTTGCGGCAGCAGGTCCTGCGTGGTGTGGAGGATGGCGCGCTCACCGGGCGAGCCGACCTCGAAGCGGTTGGCATAGGGGATCGCATCGTCCCCGCCGCACAGGCCGCGCAAGGGGTGCTCGGCCGAGACCATCCAGGCCATCGCCGACGTCGGCCGCAGCACCTGCTTGACGTTGAGCGAGCCCGGAGAGCCGCGCCACTGGCCGGCGCCGCCGCCATCGGTGGTCATCTCGCGGCTCAGGTTGAGGATCGGGAAGCGGCTTTCCGCATCTTCCGCCTCGGAGAGGATCAGGCTGCCGAGCGCCGACGGGCAGGAGCCCCAGCCATCGAGGCCCTGCACCGCCGAGACGTCCATCGAGCGGCAGTCGACACCCTGGTCCATCCACATCATGCCGTTCTCGTCGAAGCCCATGACCATGTTGGGCATGCCGATCTTGTAGAGCTGCGGCTGCGATCGTTCGGGCGCCACGTTGGAGAGGGCGATGCAGACCGCCTCGGTGATCTCGCAGGCCGGGTGGAACGAGCCCAGCGCCGCGGGCTTGTTGGGCGGCGGCTGGGCGATGCAGCCTTCGGGGATCCGGATCTCGACTGCGTCGAAGAAGCCCTCGTTCTTGACGATCGTCGGGTCCATCGCCGCAACCACCTGGCACATCACGTAGCTGCGCGAATTGGCGAAGGTGTTCCACACGCCGACGAGGTCCTGCCGCTCGTCGGTGCCGGCAAGATCGACGGTCAGCTGGTCGCCGGCGATGGTGCAGGCGACGTGGACCTTGATGTCCTTGGTCCCTGCCGTGTCGTGGTCGATCCACACGGTCGCCTCGTGGCACCCATCGGGCCACTTCGCCACTTCCTCGCGCACGCGCCGGGTGGTGTGCGCGATCGAGTGGTTGATCGCCGCCTTGATCGTCTCCCCGCCCCGCTTGCCGAGCAGCTGCTCCAGCATGCGCACCGCGTGCTGGACGCCGCCGATCATCGCGGCGATGTCGCCCGCGAACGTGGCGAAGCGGTTGTTGCGCACCACCATGTCGAAGACGTCGCGGCGCAAGGTTCCCCGGTGGACCAGCTTGAGGCAGGGGTAGATCACCCCCTCGGTAAAGACGTCGGTGGCATCGAGCGAGAAGCCGCCCGGGTCCTTGCCGCCGGTATCGCCCTGATGCGCCTGCAGCGTCTGGATGCAGATCAGCTCGCCCTTGTCGTCATAGACCGGGCCGTAGATGCAGTAATCGGGCAGATGGCCGCCGCCGTGATCGGGATCGTTGCCAAGGAAGACGTCGCCCGGTCCCCAGTCGTAGCGCTCCTGGTTCATCAGCCCCCAGCGCGTCTCCATCTGGTTCACGAATGTCAGGTGCGGCGTGCCCACCGCGCCCATGGCCAGGCGGCCGTGGGCATCGACGATGGCGGCATTGCGCTCGTTCGACTGGTTGATGATCGGGCTGGAGGCGGCGCGGCCCAGATAAGTCGCAGCCTCGAAACAGACCGTCTCGAAGGCGCCGCGAATGATGTCGGCGGTGACCGCATCGATACTGGCGCTTGTCGGCAGGGGGCCGCGCGGCGCGGCGAGCTTGCGGTTCAGCTCGTAGGACACGTCTCTTGCTCTCCCTTGTGGTTTGTCCGAGGTAGGCGGCGAGCGGGCCCGCTTCTCGACAGCGAGCGCATCGGCCCATGCAGATCACGAAACAGCCGCGCCGGGCTTGACCACGGGCGCACAAGGAGCCGTACCGGGCATGAAGACAGCTGGCCGTATCCACCCGGTCTATGCGCAAATGGAGCGCACCGTGTTCGACCGCATGTCGGCACTGGCGCGCGAGCATGGCGCGATCAATCTGGGGCAGGGCTTTCCCGACGGGCCGCCGGTGCCCGCGCTGATCGAGGCTGCGAGCCGGGCCTTGCACGAAAGATCGAACCAGTATCCGCCCGGCGCGGGCCTGATCGAACTGCGCGAGGCGATCTGCGGTTATTACGCGCGGCGACAGGGGGTCGCGCTGGCACCCGGGCAGGTGACGGTGACTTCCGGGGCGACCGAGGCACTGGCCGCCGCCGTCTTCGCTTTCGTAAAGCCGGGCGACGAAGTGATCCTGTTCCAGCCCGCTTACGACGCCTATGCGCCGCTGGTGGTCCGGGCGGGCGGCGTTCCGGTCTCGATCCCGCTTTCGCCGCCGCATTTCCGTTATCCGGCCGAGGCGCTGGAGGCAGCGATAACGCCGCGTACGCGCGTGGTGATGCTCAACGACCCGCTCAATCCGGCGGGCACGGTCGCCAGTCACGCGGAACTGGCGGCCATTGCGCAGGCCAGCACGGCGCATGACCTGATCGCGATCTGCGACGAGGTATGGGAGGATGTGCGTTTCGACGGCCTAGCCCACCGCTCGCTGATGGCCTTCCCCGGCATGGCCGAGCGAACGGTGAAGATCGGTTCGGCGGGCAAGATCTTTGGTCTCACCGGCTGGAAGATCGGCTGGATGATCGCGGCGGGCGATCTGGCGACGGCGATTGCGCGCGCGCACCAGTTCCTGACTTATGCCACCGCGGTGCCGCTGCAATGGGCAGTGGCGGAGGGGCTGGCGCTGCCCGATGCGGTGCTGGACGGCCAGCGCGCCGCATGGGCCGCCGCGCGTGAGCGGTTGAAGGCGGGGCTGACCGAGGCGGGCTTTGTCGTGCTGCCCAATGCGGCGACGTGGTTCCTCAATGTCGATCTCACCGCCTCGGGCATTTCCCTGTGCGACCGCGAATTCAGCGCGCGCGCGGTGACCGAAGCCGGGGTGGCGAGCGTGCCTGTCTCGGCGCTCTACCAAGGGGATGCCGCGCCCGGGCATCTGGTGCGCTTCTGCTTCACCAAGCCCCTGGATGTGCTGGACGAGGCGGTTTCGCGTCTCGCCCGTTTCCGCGAGGCGCTGATCGGCTGACGACCATCACGCAACCGCCGCTTGACACTTTGCTGCACTGCGGCATCGTGGGCCGCTCAGGCATCGGGGGACGCGGCAGATGGTGGATGGTGAAGGCGCGCTCTGGAATGCGGATCTCGCGCCGACGAGCGAGGCGCAGCGCAACTGGCGCTGGTGGCACTTCGCGGCGCTGTGGGTGGGCATGGTCGTTGCCGTGCCGAGCTGGATGCTCTGCGCCGGGCTGATCGACCAGGGCATGTCGGCCTTGCAGGCGATCGGCACGGTGCTGCTGGGCAACCTGATCATTCTCGTGCCGATGCTGCTGATCGGCCATTCGGGCGCGCGCTACGGCGTGCCTTTCGCGGTGCTCGCACGCGCCTCGTTCGGCACGGTGGGTGCGCGCCTGCCCGCCATGGCCCGCGCGCTGGTCGCCTGCGGCTGGTACGGCATCCAGACCTGGATCGGCGGCGAGGCGCTGCTGACACTGCTCGGCATCTTCCTCGGCGCGGACCTGCGCGGCGCGGCGCTGCCGTTCTTCGGGATCGGCATCGGCCAGTTGCTGGCTTTCCTGGTATTCTGGGGCGTGCAGCTGTTTTTCGTGCGCAAGGGCCTGACCACGATCCGCAAGCTGGAGACCTGGACCGCGCCCGCCAAGCTCATCGCCTGCCTCGGCCTTGTCTGGTGGGCGGTGGACGCGGCGGGCGGTGTCGGGCCGATCTTCTCGGCGCCTTCGGCCTTTGGTCCCGGCGGGGCAAGGGAAGGGCAGTTCTGGGCGGTCTGGCTGCCTGCGATTACCGCCATGGTCGGTTTCTGGGGTACGCTGGCGCTCAATATCGCGGACTTCACCCGCTTCGCGCATAGCCAGCGCGACCAGATGCTCGGCCAGGCGCTGGGCCTGCCGCCGACGATGGGGCTGATCGCACTGCTGAGCGTGATCACCACTTCGGCCACGGTGGTCATCCACGGCCGCGCGATCTGGGACCCGGTGGAACTGGCCGGAACGCTGTCGGGGCCCTTCGTGCTGCTGGGGCTGATCGTGATCGCGGTGGACACGGTATCGTGCAACATCGCCGCCAATCTGGTCTGCTCGGCCTTCGACTTCGCTTCGCTGAAACCCTCGAAGATCAGCTACCGCACCGGGGCGCTGATCACCGCGACCATCGGCCTTGTCATGATGCCGTGGAAGATCATGGCGAGCACGCAGGGCTACATCTTCACCTGGCTGACCGGCTACGGCGCGCTGCTGGGCCCGATCACCGGCATCCTGATCGCCGACTACTGGCTGCTGCGCGATGCGCGGCTGGACGTGGACGGGCTCTACCTTGAACAGGGCCCCTACACCTACCGCAAGGGCTGGAACCCGCGCGCGCTGATCGCGCTGGTGCTGGGTATCGCGCCCAATGTGCCGGGCTTCCTCTCGGTCGCCGCGCCGGGCGTGTTCGGGGAGGCGGGGGCGCTGTTCTCGGGGATCTATACGTATGCGTGGTTCGTCGGCGTGGCGGCGGCGCTGGGCAGCTATACACTGATGATGCGGGGCAGGGCGGCGGTGGCGGTTGTTGCCGTGGCTTGAAGTAGGAAAGTAAAAGCAGGGGAGCATAGCCCCCCTGCACCCCCAATACCGTCTAGGTCACGCGGACCAACCGCGTTGCGCGCCCATGGCTGCGCCGGGAGACTTATAGGCTGCGCCGCAAGGAGCGCACTGCGGATAGGCAGGGCACGACGCAGACATTCCAAGGGTCTGGGGGATCATCCCCCAGGACTTCCTCTTTCCTAATCCGCTCAATCGCTCTCGAAAGCCCCACGCATATCGTCGTCCGCCAGATCCGAGAACTTCGTGATCCGCGCTTCGAAGCGCATGCGGACCTTGCCGGTGGCGCCGTGGCGCTGCTTGGCGATGATGAGTTCCGAAAGGCCGGTCACTTCTTCCATCTTCGCGCGCCATGTTTCCCACTTGTCGCGCACGTCGGGGGTGTCGGTGTCGCTGGGGAACTTCGGCTCTGTGGCCTTCACGTAGTAGTCTTCGCGGAACACGAACCAGACCATGTCCGCGTCCTGCTCGATCGAGCCCGATTCGCGAAGGTCGGAGAGCATCGGGCGCTTGTCCTCGCGCGATTCCACCGCACGGGAGAGCTGCGAGAGCGCGATCACCGGAACGTGCAGTTCCTTGGCGAGCGTCTTCAGACCACGCGAAATCTCGGAGATTTCGTTCACGCGGTTGTCGGTGGCGCGGCCCGAGCCCTGCAGCAGCTGCAGGTAGTCGATGATGACGAGGCCGATGTTGTGTCGGCGCTTCAGGCGGCGGGCGCGGGTGCGCAGGCCGGCGATGGTGAGGCCGGGGGTATCGTCGATGAACAGCGGCAGTTCGGCGAGGCGCTGGCTGGCGAAGGACAGCTGCTGGAAGTCCTCGCGGCTGATCTTGCCCATGCGCAGCGCTTCGGAACTGATGCCCGACTGTTCGGCCAGGATACGCGTGGCCAGCTGGTCGGCGCTCATTTCGAGGCTGAAGAAGGCAGTCGCCGCGCCGACCGACTTTTCGACCGGGATGCCGTCCGCCAGATCGCGCTGCAGCCGGTCGGAGGCGTTGAAGGCGATGTTGGTGACGAGCGAGGTCTTGCCCATGCCCGGACGGCCGGCAAGGATGATCAAGTCGGAATCGTGAAGGCCGCCGATCTTGTTGTTCACCGAATTGAGGCCGGTGGTCTTGCCCGAGATGTGGCCGCCCGAATTGAACGCCTTCTCGATGGCGCCGATGGCGGTGCGGGTGGCGGCGGCGAAGCTCTTGGCCTCGTTCGCGGTGGAGGCGCCTTCGGCCACCTTGTAAAGCGCGGCTTCGGCGCGTTCCACCTGCTCCATCGGCTCCACCGATTCGGAGGTGTCCATGGCTTCGGCCACGAGATTGCGGCCCACCGAGATCAGTTCGCGCAGCAGGGCGAGGTCGTAGATCTGGGCGGCGAGTTCGCGCGGGGCGAGCAGGCCCTGGCCGTCGGCGGTCAGGCGGGCGAGGTAGGAGACGCCGCCCAGCGCCTTGAGCTGTTCGTCCGCCTCGAAATAGGGGCGCAGGGTAACCGGGGTAACCACGGCCTTGCGGTCGAGCAGCTGGAGGATGCGCTCGTAGATGCGGGCGTGGACAGGTTCGAAGAAGTGCGTGGGCGAGAGCTGCGTCGGAAGCTCCTCGATCACGCGGTTGTCGATGAGCACGGCGCCCAGGAACGCGGCTTCCGCCTCGACGTTCGAGGGCAGGCTGCGGGCTTCGGCCGCAGGCTCGCGGGTGATGAGGGCTTCGTCTGACATGAGGGACCGGACAATGCCCCAAGAGCGGGGTGAGCGGCAAGCGCGCCTGTGGAGCATTTGTATGCACAGCCTGTTGATGGCCGGTGGATAATCCTGCGGCTTGCTCCCGCTGTCACAGCTCCCTGCCGCGCCTGGGCATCGGCGGCGACATGAGGCCTGCCGGCAACACTGTATCGCAACCGTGTCTTTATGCGGGACTACGTGCCGGCTGCACTTGCTCGCTCATGCCGCAACCGCGTAAAGGCGCTCAGACCATGGCCGATCCGCGAATCTCGCATATCGAACTCGACGAGGCGACCATCCTGTGGCGCAACGCCGACATCGAGCAGGAACGGCGCATCGCGATATTCGACCTCATCGAGGACAATGTCTTCAGGCCCGTGCGCGCCTTCGAGGCCGGGCACGAGGGGCCTTATCGCCTGCGCCTGTCGGTGCGCGACGGGCGGCTGTCGCTCGACATCGGTAGTGAAGGCGGCGATCCGATCGAGACGATGGTGCTGGGGCTTGCCCGCTTCCGCCGTCCGGTGCGCGAGTACTTCGCGATTTGCGAAAGCTACTACCAGGCGATTCGCAAGGCCTCCGCGCAGGAGATCGAGACGATCGACATGGCCCGCCGCGCTATCCACAACAATGCGGCCGAACTGCTGCTCGAACGCCTCGACGGCAAGGTCGAAACCGACTTCCCGACCGCGCGCAGGCTTTTCACGCTGATCTGCGTCCTGCATATCCGGGGCTGAAGGGGGCTTCACGATGGCAAGGACTGGACCGGGCGCGATTTTGCGCAAACGTTTGCTGTGGCAAGGGCTGGCGGCCTTGCTGCTGATCGGCATCGTTGCCGGCTGCTGGGGCTGGTGGACGGTGCGCCACTGGCAGCCCTCGCGCCAGGCGTTTCCGGTGCAGGGCGTGGAAGTGGGGGCGGCGGACGGCCAGTTCGACTGGAAGTCGCTCAAGGCCATCGGCGTCGATTTTGCCTATGTCGATGCCAGCGCCAGCGCCTTTGCGCGCGATCCCCGCTTCGTCAGCAATTTTGCCGAAGCGCGCAGCGCGGGCGTGCAGGTGGGCGCGGTCCATCGCTATGATCCCTGCCAGCCGGCGCAGGCGCAGTCGGCCAATTTCGTCACCACGGTGCCGCGCGATTCGCGCCTGCTGCCGCCGGCCATCGATCTCGACATGCTGGCCGACAACTGTGCCTCGCCGGTGTCCGAGGCCAGGGTCGAGAGCGAGCTGATGACCTTCATCAACCAGATCGAGACCCATACCGGCAAGGCGGTGATCCTCAAGATCAGCCCGGCCTTCCAGTCGCGCTACCGGGTGGCGGCCAAGTTCGACCGCAAGCTGTGGCTGGTGGGGGACCGGATGGAGCCCGATTATGCCGGGCGGCCCTGGACGATGTGGACGGCCAACCAGTCGGCCGCCAACGAGATTGCGCAAGGGGGCCTGCGCTGGGTAGTGGTGCAGCCATGACCATGACGTTCACGACCGACCAGCGCGATGCGCTGCTTGCCGCCGCGCGCGAGGCCGCTGCCCGCGCCTATGCGCCTTATTCGAAGTTCCACGTCGGCGCCGCGCTGCTGATGGCCGACGGCTCGGTGGTGACCGGCGCCAATGTCGAGAATGCCAGCTACGGCCTCTCTCTCTGCGCGGAAACGGTGGCGGTGGCGGGGATCCTCTCCTCGGGCGACCGGGCGGGGGACAAGGGCAGGCTGGAAGCCGTTGCGGTGACCGGCGGCGCTCCCGGCGCGCCGGGCGAGGGCGACGTGGTCAGCCCCTGCGGCCGGTGCCGCCAGGTGCTCAACGAGATCGCGCAGATCGGCGGCAGCGACCCGCTGGTCTGGTGCGATGGCCGGGACGGTCCGGTGGAAATGCGGCTGTCGCAGTTGCTGCCGCACGCATTCGGCCCTGCCAACCTGCTGTAATTCCGGTGTCGGCGGCGGCATTCATGAGTTTACGACCTAGCTGATTTCCCCGAGTTCGCTCTCATCGAGATGGTTACTCCCGTAAGTGCATTACCGCGAGCACGGGGTCGTTGCCGCGCGCCGTGGCGCGGCGGGCCAAGGGGAGTATCCAATCCGTGGACGATCGCAGCGCAAGCATTCTCCACAGGTGCGCCATCGGTTTCGGCGTATTGGTCGCGGCGGCGGTGATCTGGGCGGGGGTCGGCTGGTTCAGCGCCTCGCGCGTCGACGCTTCGCTGGACGAAGTCCAGAAAGCCACCGGGCTGCTGCGCAACCACATGGAAGCGGACATGGACCATGATGCCATCAACAGCGGCGTCATGGCCCAGCTCGCCGCGCGCAGTGTCGGCGCCGTGGATGGGCGGGGGGCCGGACAGGACACGCTGGATACCGTGGCCGAGTTCCGCAAGCTGATCGCCAGGGACCAGGCCTTCGAAGGGGCGCCGGACGTGCACGAGGCGGCCATGGCGGTGACCGAGGATGTGCGTGTCTACCTTGAGACCGCCACCGAGATAACCCGGCGCCTCCAGGCCGGAGAACCCGTCAACGACGGCGATGTCGAGCGCTTCCACCGCACTTTCGAGACGCTCGAGGGCAGCCTTGCCAAAGTGTCCGACCAGGTCGAGGCCCATGTCGAGGCCACGCGCGAGCAGGCGGCGGCGGCGATCCTGTTCAACCAGATCGTCGGGCTGGTCTGCCTCGTTTCCATCATGGCGGTGCTCTATGCGGTCTGGCGCCGGATCCGCGGTGACGCGATCGTCCCGGTGATCGCGGTGGGCGAGGCCGTCGCCCAGCTCAGCCGCGGCGACTACGCGGTCCTGGTGCCTTATACCGAAGCCCGCAGCGAGATCGGTATCCTTGCCCGTTCGGCCGAAGACTTGCGCGACCGTCTGCTGCGCGCCGAAGCCGAGCGCGCCGAGCAGGAACAGGCGATCGTCTCCACCCTGGGCGATGCGCTGGCACGGCTGGCGGAAGGCGATCTCACCAAGCGTCTCGAACAGGATCTCGGCGGCGCCTTCGGCAGCCTGCGCAGCGACTTCAACCGGGCGGCGGAGGACCTCTCCCGCGTGTTCAGCCAGGTCACCGAAGCCAACGGCGAAACGCTCAACACCAGCCGCGAGATCGCCGCTTCGGTCGGCGATCTGTCGAACCGCAACGAGCAGCAATCGATGTCGGTGCAGTCGATCTCGGGGGCCATTTCCAGCGTCACCGGGCGGGTCATCGAGGCCGCGCACACCGCCGCCTCGGCGCAAAGCGAGGTGAACGAGATCGGCGGCGAGGTCTCGCGCGGGGGGCAGGTGATCCGCGACGCCATCGAGGCGATGGACCGCATCGAATCCTCCTCGCGCGAGATCGGCCAGATCATCGCCGTCATCGACGGCATTTCCTTCCAGACCAACCTGCTGGCGCTCAATGCGGGCGTCGAGGCCGCCAGGGCCGGGGAAGCGGGCAAGGGCTTTGCGGTGGTCGCCACCGAAGTGCGCGCGCTGGCGCAGCGTTCGGCCGATGCCGCCAACGACATCAAGAACCTGATTTCGGCATCCACCGGCGAAGTCGAAAACGGGGTATTGCTGGTGCGCGAGGCAGGGCAGGTGCTGGAGGCGATCATCGGCCGTATGGGGGGGATCTCCGAACTCATGGACAAGCTGAGCGCCGGTGCGGGCGAGCAGTCCGCGATGCTCCAGCAGATCGACGGGTCGACGACCTCGCTCGAGCAGATCACCCATTCCAACGCCGCGCTGGCCGAGCAGGTGACCGCGGCCACCCGGCAGGTGGTGGTCGCCACCGAGGATGTCGCGCGCAAGCTGGCCGCGCTGACTTTTGCGCGGGGCGGCGGTCAGGCACGGGAAGGCGGCGTCCGGGCGATCGGGCAGGGGAGGGGCGGGCAAGCGGGCCAGGAAGTCGTCGCCTGGCGCGCGGCGTGATCATGCCGCGGGGGCGGCGCAGGTCAGCCTGCGGGATGGCATCGGTATGGGCATTGGCATCGGCATTGGAACTGGTGCTGCCGCCGGCGGCGAGCGCCGAGGCGCCGGTCCAGGCGGAGGTGGTCTACACCGCCGATCTTGCCCAGCCGATACGCGGCGGGGCGGACCGCAAGCTGCGCTATCTCGACAATCTCGACCTTGTCGCCGAAGCCGACCTCGATGCACTGGTCGGCTGGCATGGCGCCCGCGCGCATGGCTACGTGCTGGTCAACAATGGTGCCCATCCCAACACGGCGGCCGGGTCGCTGGAAGGGGTGAACAACATCGAGGTCGGCAAGGCGGGCGTGCGCTTGTTCGAAGCCTGGGCCGAGCAGGACATCGGTTCGCGAGGGGCTCTGCTGGTGGGGCTCTATGATCTCAACAGCGAGTTCTACGCGCTCGAATCGGCAGGGCTGCTGCTGGGGCCGCCGTTCGGCATCGGCACCGAACTGGCGGCAACCGGTCGCAACGGGCCGTCGATCTTTCCCTCCAGCGCGCTGGCCGTGCGGGCGAACCTGCGGCTGGGGGAGGGGGAGAGCTACGTCCGGGTGGCGGCCTTCAACGCCCATGCCGCGACCCTCGGCGATCCGGGCGGCGTCGATTTCGGCTTCCACGACGGACTGCTGCTGATCGGCGAGGGCGGGCTGGGGCGGCAGCATGCGCGCCTTTCCCTCGGCCTTTGGGCCTATACCAGGGCGCGCGAGGCCTATTACAGCGATCCCGCCGACCCGGACCCGCAGCGCCGTCATGCCCGCGGCGCTTATGTGCAGGGCGAATTCCAGTTGCCGGGCGCCGGGGAAAGCGCGTTCCAGGCCTTCGTGCGGGCCGGATTTTCGCGAGGGGGGACAACGCCGTTTGCCTGGAGCGCCAGTGCGGGCCTGTTCCGGGCGCCGGTGCTCGCCGCGCGCCCGGGCAGTTCGGCCTCGCTCGGCGTGCATTACGCGGGTACCGGCCGGTCCTTCCGGCAGGAGGCGCGTGCGCTGGGACAATTTCCCGCATCGTCCGAATATACCCTGGAGGCGACGTACTCCGATCGTCTGGCCGATTGGCTCACGGTCCAGCCGGATCTGCAGCTGGTGTGCCACCCTGGCGGACTGCGCGGTGCGCCCGCAGCGCTGATCGGAACCGTTCGCCTGACCCTGACCTTGCCCTGAGCGGGAGAGCGGGAACCGGCATCTCGGTTCGGCAGGCGTGCGGCGCATCTGGTCGCGGCGTTATTGTCAATCAATATGGTTGAGTTATGGTGGGGCTGTCGGGACGTAGACAGAGTCGACCGGCGCTTTTCCCAACCCTCGTTGGAGCAGCCCCATGACCCACTATCGTTATCCCCATGCCCGAGACCATGTTCCGCTGATCCTGCTCGTCCCCGCCGCGCCCTTGCGGGAGGGGCACTGGATGCAGCGCTGGGTGCAGTGGAGCGAACATTGCCGCGTGCTCGAACTGGGCATGTGGGACGAGCCTCATCGCAATACCTGGGTGAACAAGCTCAACCTCGCGATCCGCCGCGCGGACCGGCCGGTGGTGGTCGTCACCGACGATATTGCCGCGCTGGCACTGGCCTGGTGGGTGCAGTTCGAAAGTGTCGGGCCGGAGAACCCGGTGCTGGGCGCGATCGCCGTCAATCCGCCGAACATGGACCTGCCGGGCGCCGATCCGCGGCTTTCGCGCTTCGGTGCCTGTCCGCGCCAGACGCTGCCGTTCCCGACGTTTGTGGTCAGCGATCTCGATGCCTCGGCGGCGCAGCAGCGCGCGGTGATCCGCCTGGCGCGGGACTGGGGTGCCTCGCCGGTCTGCGACCAGATCCGCGGCGACTGGGCTTCCGGCTGGATGCTGCTGCAGACGGTGCTGGAACTGGAACCCGCCGGTGCGGTGACGCCGCAGTGGTCGCACGACGAGAATGTCGCGGTGCGCGAGGCCCTGCGCCAGTGGGCGGGGATTTGAAGGTTGCCGCCGGGTTGAAGGCGGGGATGACCGTGCATCCCCGCCAGAACGCTTGAACTTACCTGGCTTCGCGCTCGACCAGCCATTCGAGCAGGGCGCCCATGCAGTCACGGCCGAGCTGGGCGGAGCGTTCCGGGCTCCATGCCTGCGCCGGATCGGCGGCATCGTCGTGGTCCTTGAACGGCATTTCCAGCGTCATCGACACCGCGCCGAAGCGTTCGGCGACATGGTTGGTCGACATCGTCAGGTTGGCGCGGCCCGGCGCGGAGACGGCATAGCCGAGCTTGCGCTGGAAATCGGGGGTGCGGCGGTCGAGGATCTCGCTGAAACGGTCGTAACCCGCCTGCTGCTCGGCCTTGATCGAGGGGATGCCCTGGAAGCCGGCCATGAACACGGCCGGGATCGCCTCGTCGCCGTGGACGTCCATGGCGAAGTCGACGCCGGTGCCGTCCATGGCATTGCGCACGGCCAGCACTTCGGGTGACTTGTCCGCCGTCGGCGTGTCCCATTCGCGGTTGAGGTTCACGCCCACCGCATTGGTGCGCAAGTGGCCGCGCGCCGAACCGTCCGGGTTCATGTTGGGCACGACGTGGAAGCGGCAGCGCTTGCGCAGTTCGCGGCCTACCGAATCGGCGGGATCGGCCAGTACGTCCAGCGCGCCTTCCATCCACCATTCGGCCATCGATTCACCCGGATGCTGGCGGGCGTAGAGCCAGACCTGCTTCTCGCCCTCGCCCATCTCGACGCAGTCAAGCGGCTGGCCGTCGAGCGTGTGGCCGAGGCAGCGGTAGGTCACGCCCTCGGTGGTGGCGAGGTCGGCGATCAGGTCATGGTGGCGCTCCATCGAGTAGGGCGCGAAATAGGCGAACCAGGCAAGGTCCGTTTCCGGCACGTAGCGGATGGTCAGGGTGCCGTTGTCCTCACCCGCGTCGAAGGTGCTGGCGGCGAGCGCCCAGTACTGGCGGTCTTCCGAGACGCGGGCGTTGTAGTTCGGCCAGCCGCCCGGATAGGCCGAGCCGTTGAGCCCGGTGATCTTGAGGACAAGTTCCTCTCCGGCGATGTCCGTGCCGCTGACGCGGAAGTGGAACCACTGGAAGAACTCGGAATCCTTGTCGTGCCGGATCGCGAGGCGGGCGGTGGCGCCGTCGGTGGAGAGGACTTCGATGTTGCCGGAATCGAAAGCGGAGGAGATGTGGAGGGTGGTCATTTGACCAGGATAGTTTCGCCCGACTTGCCCGGAAAGCCCTTGAACAGCGCTTCGGCCATTTTTGCCGAACCAAGCGAGGTCTGCGCCATCGGCGACTTGGCGCTGACGGTGAAGCTGGCGCGGCCTTCCCACAAGGTGCGCCCGCCGGTTCGGTCGCGAATCATCACCTGCATGCGGGTGTCGACCTGGTCGGCGGGCTTGCCGGAAAGGTCGATGCCGATCCCCAGCCCGACGCCCGAGCCGTAGTTGCCGGCATTGCCGCCGACCCCGACCGAGACCGGCCCGCGCTGCGATGCCGGCTTGAGGGTGCGCCGCTCGATCGTGACCACGGCGACTTGCGCGTTGGCAACCTGTTCGCCGGGCAGGGGCTGGCGGTAGCCGATCCTCGCCAGTTCCTGCCCCACCGCCGCCGCATAGGCGCGGAATTCGAGACTGCTCTCGTCCTGACCGGGCCCGGCTTCGATGCGGATCACGCCCTGGCCGAGCGCGGGGCCGTCGGGCAGGCTGAAGCGGGTGACTTCCACCGGCCCCACCGGCGCGACGCAGCCGCCCAGCATGGCAAGCGCCAGCAGCGGCGTCAGCAACGGGGCGGCGAGACGGCGCCGACGGGAAAGGGAGGCCGAAGGATGGGTGGCCGTGGTCATGAAACGCTCTCCGCTGGGCAAGTGCCTGGACGATAACCCTATTTATACTGCGGAGCCATGGTCCACCGAATCATGCGCCGATCATGCGCCGATCATGCGCCGATCGGGTCGGCCTTGGGGAAGCCGTCGAAGAGCGCGGTGGCCAGCTTGCCGGCGATGCGGTCGTCCGGCCAGTCGTTGTCGCCTTCGCGGGTGGCGATGGTGGCATAGCCTTCCCACAGCACCTTGCCGCTCGCCTTGTCGACGATGCGGGTGTCGAGCCGGGTGCTGACGAGGGCGCTGCGCGGCTTGGTGAGGTCGACGTTCACGGCCAGGCCATAGGCCGAGCCGTGGTTGCTCACGCCCATGGCGGCGGAGCCGCTGACGGGGCTGCGCTTTTCCTCGGCCGGGGAGAGGACCTGGCGGGAGACTTTGAGCTCGACGTCCTGCCCGCCCTTGTCGGGCTTGCTCTGGGTGTCGTAGCCGGCGCCGACGAGCGCGTCGATGATCGCGGCCTCGTAGCGGGCGCGTTCAGGGCCGGAGATCCACGCGCCGTCGCCCGATTCGGACGTGACGGTCACGGTGCCGTGGCCCAGTTCGGCGACTTCGGGCCCCTGGGCCGCGAATCGGCTCACTTCGACTCGGCCCTCGCGCGGGTCCTTGCTGCTGCGATAGGGCGAGGAGGCCGGGCCGCCCATCAGCGGGTCGTTCCAGCCGCCGCCCCAGCCCGAACCGTAGCCACCGCCCCAGCGCGAGCCCCAGCCGGGCTGGGCCTGAACGGCGGAAGCGACAAGCGTGAGGGCAAGGCCGGAGGCGAGGCCAGTGGCGAGAATCGCGGCTTTGAGCGTGTTCATCGGTGTTCTTGTGTCCGAAAGAATCGGTTGGGTCGCACCCTGCGATGGTTTATCGGAGCCTGGCGATTGCCCCATGATGAACGGGGCGATTCTACAGACAGAGTACGAAAAACCGGGCAAGATCAGGGCGCGTTCGAGCACAAGGCATGGGCTCTCGCGCTTGACTTTGCAAGCCACTGCCACTAACGGCGCCACTTCAAATTTCTGGCGGCGGCCCAGTTGCTGTTGGAACAACCGCCGAACCACCAAGACGAGACGAACCATGAAGATTGTGAACAGCCTGAAGTCGCTCAAGGGTCGCCACCGGGACAACCGCGTGATCCGTCGTCGCGGCCGCACTTACGTGATCAACAAGACCAACCGTCGCTTCAAGGCTCGCCAGGGCTGATTCGTCTTGCCCGTCCCCGCCTTGGCGGGGCGTCGGGCAAGCCGTCATCGCGACGACATTGGACCCCCGCCCCAGGCGGGGGTCTTGTCATGTCCGGAGCACGCGTGAAATGCAGAATGCCGATCCCGTCCAGGCCGTCGTTTTTGATGTCGGGCGCGTGCTGGTCCAGTGGGACATGCGCGGCCTGTTCGCGCGGCTGATCGACGATCCCGGGAAGCTCGACTGGTTCTGCACGCACGTGGTCACCGAGGAGTGGCATTTCGAGCATGATGCCGGGCGCGATCTCGAAGAGATGGTCGCCGCGCGCAAGGCCGAGTTTCCCGGTCACGACGACCTGATCGACGCTTATGCCACGCGTTTCCTCGAGACGATCCCGGGCCATGTTCCCGGCAGCCACGAGATCGTGCGCGAACTCGCCGCGCGCGCCGTGCCGCTCTATGCCATCACCAATTTCGCCAGCACTTTCTGGCGCGAATTCCGGGCCAGCGAGCCGCTGTTCGACCTGTTCGGCGATGTTGTCGTCTCGGGCGACGAGAAGCTCGTGAAGCCGCACCGCGAGATCTACGAGCTCGCCGCCCGCCGTTTTGGCCATGCGCCCGAATCGATGCTGTTCATCGACGACAATCCCGACAATATCGCCGGTGCCGCGACGCTCGGCTGGCAGGTCCACCATTTCCGCGACGCCGAAGCCCTGCGGGCCGACCTGACCGGGCGCGGCTTGCTTGGGTGAAGTTGCTTGCGGTGGAATGATATCGTTTGAATAGTTCTCCGTAGTGCCCGGCAGGGTAAATATTTTTCTTTCGCAGTTGCAGCGTAACCGCTTGGCAAGTGCGAATCCTTGTTGCATCACATGGTCAACAGGGAGTCACAATGTCGGCTGCGGGCAAAACCAACTTCGACGAAATGCTTGAAACGGACGGGTCTGTCAGACCCGCCTATGCCGATCTCAGCCAGTGGTATGAATCGCAGGACAAGACCTGGTTCAATCGCCAGCAGGCCGAGGCGGAGCGGTTCTTTCGCCGCATCGGTATCACCTTCAATGTCTATGGCGACGAAGCGGCCGAAGAACGGCTGATCCCCTTCGACCTCATCCCCCGCATCATCACCGCCCGCGAATGGCGCAAGCTGACGCGCGGGATCGAGCAGCGGGTGCGGGCGCTCAATGCCTTCCTGCAGGATCTCTATCACCGCCAGGAAATCGTCCGTTCGGGCCGGTTGCCGATCAGCGCCCTGCGCGACAATGTCGCCTACCTGCCGCAGATGATCGGCATGACCCCGCCCGGCGGCGTCTATACCCACATCGTCGGCATCGACCTCGTGCGCACCGGTCCCGATGAATTCATGGTGCTGGAGGACAATGCCCGCACGCCTTCGGGGGTCTCCTACATGCTGGAGAACCGCGAGACGATGATGGCGATGTTCCCGGAACTGTTCACCAAGGTTCCGGTACGCCCCGTTTCCGACTATCCGCGCCGCCTTGCCCGCAGCTTGCGCGCCTGCGCGCCGCCGGCCTTCAAGGGATCGGGGCGGCCGACGGTGGCGGTGCTGACGCCGGGCATCTACAATTCGGCCTATTTCGAACACGCCTTCCTGGCCGACCAGATGGGCGCCGAACTGGTGGAGGGCAGCGACCTGCGGGTGGTGGACGGGCGCGTCGCCATGCGCACGACCACCGGCTACAAGGCGATCGACGTGATCTACCGCCGGGTGGACGACGATTATCTCGATCCGCTGAGCTTCCAGCCCGATTCGGTGCTGGGCGTTGCCGGGATCATGGATGTCTACCGGTCGGGCGGCATCACCATCGCCAATGCCCCGGGCACCGGCATCGCTGACGACAAGGCGATCTACAGCTACATGCCCGAGATCGTCGAGTTCTATACCGGCGAGAAGCCGATCCTGCCCAATGTGCCGACCTGGCGCTGTTCGGAACCCGATGCCCTGGCCTATGTGCTCGACAACCTGTCGGACCTTGTCGTCAAGGAAGTCCACGGTTCGGGCGGCTACGGCATGCTGATCGGGCCGACCTCCTCGAAGAAGGAACTGGCCGCCTTCGAGGCCAAGCTGCGGGCCAAGCCGCACAACTACATCGCGCAGCCCACGCTGTCGCTTTCCACCGTGCCGATCTTCACCAAGGCGGGGCTCTCGCCGCGCCATGTGGACCTGCGGCCCTATGTCCTGGTCTCGCCCGACGGGATCGACATCACGCCGGGCGGGCTCACCCGCGTGGCGCTCAAGAAGGGCTCGCTGGTGGTCAATTCGTCGCAGGGCGGCGGCACCAAGGATACCTGGGTACTGGACGAATAATGCTCGGACGTGCTGCCAACGGCGTTTACTGGATGAGCCGCTACCTTGAACGGGCGGAGAATACCGCGCGGCTGATCGACGTGGGGTTCCACCTCGCGCTGACCCGCAGCGACAAGCATGCGCAGGACGAGGAGTGGAAATCGGTCCTCACCACCACCGGGCAGGTGGACGACTATGCCGCGCGCCATTCGGACTTCGGCGGGCCGCAGGTGTTCAATTACCTGCTGCGCGAGAAGGACAACCCGGCCTCGGTGCTGCGCATGATGGAGAATGCGCGCACCAATGCCCGCATGGTCCGCACCAGCCTCACCAATTCGGTGTGGGAGGCCACCAACGAAGGCTGGATGAACCTTTCCGAGCTGCTCGCGCGGCCGGTGCGCGAGGCCAACCTTGGCGAAGTGCTCACCGCGATCCGCCGGCAGGGCACGCTGGTGCGCGGCGCGCTCGAAGGCACGATGCTGCGCAACGAGGTGTTCAACTTCGCGCGCATCGGCACCTTCATCGAGCGGGCCGACAGTACCGCGCGTATCCTCGACGTGAAGTATTACGTGCTGCTCCCCTCGGTGGCCTGGGTGGGGTCCAGCCTCGACAACGTGCAGTGGGATACGCTGCTGCGCTCGGTGGCGGGCAACCGTGCCTATTCCTGGCTCAACGCCGGGGCGATGGACCCGCGCGGGATCGCCCGTTTCCTCATCCTCGACGGCCAGTTCCCGCGCAGCCTTGTGTTCTGCTACGAGAAGCTGCGCAGCAATCTCGGCGGGCTGGCCAAGGAGTACGGCGAGGAGACGTCCGCGCACGCGATCATGCGCGACACCGGCGAGATGCTCCAGCGCACCACGATCGAGGGCATCTTCGAGACCGGCCTCCATGAATTCCTCCAGGACTTCATCGGCCGCACCAGCCAGCTCGGCAACGCCATCGCCGCCGATTACCGCTTCATCGAGTAGAAGGGACAGATCCCATGCTGCTGACCGTGACCCACACCACCCGCTACACCTTCGACAGTCCGGTCATGCACGGTCTTCAGCGGCTGAAACTGCGGCCCAAGACCACGCATGGGCAGGAAGTGGTCGACTGGGCGATGGAGCTGACCGGCGCCACGGCCGAGAGCGACTACGACGACCATCATGACAGTCACACCACGCTGATCGCGATCGAACCGGGGGCGCAGGAGGTTGTCGTGACCTGCCGGGGCACCGTGCGCACGGTCGACAACAACGGCATTACCGGCCAGCACAGCGGGCTGATGCCGCTCTGGATGTTCCTGCGGCCGACCCCGCTGACCCGGGCCGGGGCGCGGGTGCGGGCGCTGGTCGAGGCGGTGGACGCGGACCCGCGCGATCCGCTGGAATTCCTCCACGCGCTCTCCGCCAAGGTGGCCGAGCGGGTCGAATACGTGCGCGGTTCCACCGATACCAAGACCACGGCGGAAGAGGCGCTGGCGGCAGGCCGGGGGGTATGCCAGGACCATGCCCATGTCCTCATCGCGGCGGGGCGGCTGCTCGAGATTCCGATGCGGTACGTCGGCGGCTATCTCAAGATGAACGACCGGGTGGAGCAGGACGCCGGGCACGGCTGGGCCGAGGCGCATATTGCGGGGCTGGGCTGGGTCGGATTCGACGTGTCCAATGCCATGTGCCCCGATGAACGGTATATTCGCGTGGCCACCGGTTGCGATTATAGTGAGGCGGCTCCGGTAACCGGGATTGCGACGGGAGGCGGGGATAGCCGTCTCGAAGTGCGTTTGTCGGTGGGCGAGAAGATGCTAGGCCAGCAGCAACAGCAGCAGTCCTCCCATGGCGGACAGCAGCAGCAAAGCGGCTGAAGCCGGGATCCCCGCGCAGGACAGGCGGGGAAGCGAAATGATCGGGGCTTAGAATTCCATGACCTATTGCGTGGGCATGATGCTGGACCGCGGGCTCGTGCTGATGAGCGACACCCGCACCAATTCCGGGGTCGACAATATCTCGACCTTCCGGAAGATGTACCATTGGCAGGTTCCCGGAGAGCGGGTGATCGCGGTGATGACGGCGGGCAATCTCGCCACCACCCAGGCGGTGATCAGCCAGCTTGAGGAACGCAACAAGGCCCCGGCGGAGCGGCACAATTCGCTGCTTGAAGCGCCGACCATGTTCCAGGTCGCCACGATCGTCGGCAACCTGCTCCAGGACGTGATCGAGGAACGCGCGGCCGACAATGGCCAGACCGCGGCGGCGGGCACCTTCAGTGCGACGATGATCGTGGCGGGCCAGATCAAGGGCATGGAGCCGCGCCTGTTCCTGATCTACCCCGAAGGCAACTTTATCGAGGCCAGCTTCGATACGCCGTTCTTCCAGATCGGCGAGACCAAGTACGGGCGCCCGATCCTGATTCGCGGCTATGAGCGCGACATGAGTTTCGAGGCGGCGGTGAAGCTGATGTGCGTCTCGTTCGATTCGACACTCAAGGCCAATCTCTCGGTCGGCATGCCGCTCGACCTGCTGGTGCTGGAAACCGATGGCTTCACCCCGCTGCACGAACGCCGGATCGAGGCCAGCGATCCTTATTTCCAGTCGATCTCGACCAGTTGGGGCGAGGCGCTGCGCCAGGCGCTGGAAGGGTTGCCGGACTATACGCTGGACGAAGCCGCGGGCGGCAGGCTCACGGGCACGGCGTGAAGCAAGCGGGTTTGGGAAACCGCGCCGCCAGCGCGGTTTAACGGCGATACCGCTCTGCCAGCGGGTTTAGCGCGGATGTCGCGCCGCCAGCAGGTTTAGCGCGGATGTCGCGCCGCCAGCAGGTTTAGCGGGGATGTCGCGCTGCCAGCGCGATTCCGGCGAGGTTCTGTTCGCGCTTGATCCAGCGGATCCGCGCGGGGCGCACGTCGCGGGCAAGCGCGATGACGCGGGAGAGATGGCCGCCGTCCTCGAGACGATCCGCGGCTTCATCCGGACGGGCAAGGGCCTGACTGGCCTGCCCGGTGATCTCCCGGGCATCGCCGATGAATTCGGCCCCGGTCAGGCCCTGCGCCTGTGCCAGTTCCAGGGCGCGGATCAGCGCCAGCCATTCGGCATCGCGGTTGGTGCCATGGCCAAGATCGTCCTCGAAATGGACGGTGCCGCGCACCACCACGGCCACCTCGATGCGGCCGGGATTGGGGCGGCAACCGCCGTCGAAGAACAGTTTGACGCGGCGGCGCACGACCATCCGGAGCCTCGGGTCAGGCGGTCGCGCGGGCCAGTCGCTGGGCCAGCGCGGCAAAGTCGGCCTCGCTCGCCTGCCAGGTCTTGGCGAACAGCCCTTGCGCGCCGAACAGCGCCCGCGGGGTGCCGTCCACGCCCTCATCGCGCCAGATGTCGGCAAGGCGCGCGGCCATCGGATCGTCGACCGGCCCCCACTTGGCGGCATTGTCGCCGCGCACGTGGCGCAGCCATGCCGCCAGCGCGGTGAGGATTGCCGGGCACTGCAGGCCCTTTTCCTGATTGGCGGCGAGCGTTTCCAGCCAGCGTTGGGGGATCTTCTGGCTGCCGTCCATTGCGATCTGGATCAGCCGGTGCTGCAGCGCGGGATTGGCGAAGCGGGCCAGCAGCGCGTCGGCATAGGCCTGAAGGTCCTGCCCCGGCGCGGCCTGGATGGTCGGCTGGGCTTCCTCGTGCATCAGCCGCTCGATCAGCGGGCGGATCGCCGGATCGCCGACTGCCTGATGGACAAAGGCATGCCCGTGTTCGAGGCCGAGATAGGCCAGCGCCGAATGCGCGCCGTTGAGCATGCGCAGCTTCGCCGCCTCGTAAGGCGCGACATCGCCGACCAGTTCGGCGCCGACATTCTCCCACTGCGGGCGAGGGCCGGCGAACTTGTCCTCGATCACCCACTGGCTGAACGGTTCGGTCATCACCGCGCCGTCGTCGTCCAGCCGGGCGAGCGTCGCCACCATCTTGCGGTCGGCGGCGGTGGTGGCGGGCACGATGCGGTCGATCATCGCGCAGGGGAACGTGCATTCCGCCGCCACCCAGGCGCCGAGATCGGCATCCTTGAGCGCGAGGTATTCGCCCATCAGCCGCTCAAGCTGGCGGCCGTTGAGGGCAAGATTGTCGCAGGAAAGCAGCGTCAGGCCGGGCAGGCCCTGTTCGCGGCGGCGGCGCAGACCCTGTTCGAGGAAGGCGTAGATGCTGCCGTGATGCGCCAGGAACGGGTCGAGCGATCCGTCGGCCGCGCGGCAATAGCCCTTTTCGGTGACGGTGAAGGTCACGATCCGGGTTTCCGGCGCGGCGATGGCCGCGATCACCGCTTCCGGATCCTCGCTGGCGACGATCACCCGCTGGACCGATCCGATCACGCGCATGCGGTTGCGCTCGGCCGAGCATTCGGTGAGCGTGTAGAGCCCGTCCTGCGGATTGAGCTGGCGCGCGACATTGGCCGAACGCAGCGAAACGCCGATGATGCCCCAGTCCCGGTCGCCCCTGGCCATCGCCCGGTCGGTATACCAGGCCTGATGCGCGCGGTGGAACGCGCCGATGCCGAAGTGGACGATGCCCGCCGCCTGCGCGCTGCGGTCATAGCCCGGGCGGGCGACGGATTCGGGCAGACGGGACAGCGTTTCGCTGGAGAGTCTCACAGACGATAGGCCTTCTTGACGAGATTGTAGGTCAGGTCACGCGCCAGTTCGGCGGCTTCCCAATCCTCGATACGATGCTCCATTACGAGTTCGGCAAGGAACCCGCAATCGATCCTGCGCGCGACATCGTGGCGGGCGGGGATCGACAGGAACGCGCGGGTATCGTCGTTGAAGCCCACGGTATTGTAGAAACCGGCGGTTTCCGTGGCCGCACGGCGGAAACGGCGCATGCCTTCGGGGCTGTCATGGAACCACCATGCCGGGCCCAGCTTCAGGCAGGGGTAGTGCCCGGCCAGCGGCGCCAGTTCGCGGGCATACGTGCTCTCATCCAGGGTGAAGAGGATCACCGAGAGGCCGGGCTCGTTGCCGTACTTGTCCAGCAAGGGCTTGAGATTGGCGACATATTCGGTGCGCGAGGGAATGTCCGCGCCCTTGTCGCGGCCGAAGCGCTCGAACACGCGGGCATTGTGGTTGCGGAAGGCGCCGGGGTGGATCTGCATGACCAGCCCGTCCTCCAGGCTCATGCCGGCCATTTCGGTGAGCATCTGCGCGCGGAACAGTTCGGCGTCCTCGGGTGTGAAGCTGCCCTTGCTGACCTTGTCGAACAGCGCTTCCGCCTCGGCGGGCGAGAGGTCGGCCGTCCTCGGCGTCGGGTGACCGTGGTCGGTGGAGGTTGCGCCCATTTGCGCGAAGAAGCGGCGGCGCTGGCGGTGCGCGGCAAGGTAGCCTTGCCAGGTGAGGCAATCCTCTCCGGTGATCCCGGAGAACTTCGCAAGGTTGTCGCGGAAGCCCTCGAATTCCGGGTCGATGACCGGATCGGGGCGATAGGCGGTGATGACCTTGCCCTGCCAGCCGCCGGGGCGGGCGTTTTCGGCGCGGATCGCGGCGTGGTGTTCCAGCGTGTCGAGCGGGCTTTCGGTCGTCGCGATCGCCTCGATGCCATAGCGGTCGAACAGCGCGCGCGGGCGGAAATCGTCCGTCGCCAGCTTTTCGGTGATGGTGTCGAAATAGAGGTCGCTGGTTTCGGCGTTCAATTGCACGCTGATGCCGAAGGCCTCGGCAAAGACCCAGTCCAGCCACATACGCGACGGGGTGCCGCGGAACAGGAAGTAGTTTTCCGCAAGCAGTCGCCACGCCGCGCGGGGATCGGCGTCGCGGTTGCGCACGCCGAGGTCCTCCATCGCGATCCCTTGCGAATAGAGCATGCGGAACACGTAGTGGTCCGGCACCAGCAGCAGCTCGGTGGCGTTGCCGAAGGTCTCGTTGCCGGCGAACCAGCGCGGATCGGTGTGGCCGTGCGGGCTGACGATCGGCAGGCCTGCCATGTGGCGGTAGAGCTCGCGCGCCAGCTTGCGGGTGGCGGGATCGGCCGGGAGCAGGCGGTCGGGGTGAAGTTCAAGGGGGCGAATGGGCATCAGTCTTCCAGAGCGGTGAAACGGAAATCGCGGAAAATGGCTTCGCCTTCACCGGCAGCATATAGGCCGGGACGCAGCATGAGGAACCCCCCACGGACATTGTGGTGGTAGCCGGAGACCTCCATGCCGCGATCAAATCGCTTCCACGTTTTCCCGCCATCGCCGGAGGTATGGTAGGAAACGATGTGGCGGCGGTTGGTCACGCGCATCTTCATGCGGCGGCCGAGCGGGTTGGCGGGGCGGCCGCGTTCCATGCCGTACTGGTGGGTGACGAAGCGGGTCTGGTCGAAGCCCAGCCCGGCGTAGAGCTTGTCGTCATAGAACAGCACGAGGCCGGCGGTGCCGCCGGGCGGAATCTCGATGTCGCATTCGAACCGGTAGCTGGTGTCGCCCGCGACCAGCAGCAGCGGCGATCCGCTCGACGGGGCGAGGCCCTTGCCCTTGAGATGCAGCGCGCCGTTCTCAACCCGCACGCGGCTGGCCTCGTCGGGCGCGGGGCGGAAGAACGACCACTTGGCGCCCATCGCCAGCGGTTTCGAAAAATCGTCCGACAGCGCCATGCCATGCGGCAGGGGCCTGGCCACTTTCGGCACCGGCAGCGGCTGCGAAAGATCGCCGCCGGTCATGCGGAACCAGCCGTCACCGGTCCATTCGATGGTATCGAGCAGGCACTGGCGGCCAAGTGTCCAGAAGCCGTTCTCGAACCCGTGGTAGAGCGTGTACCAGCGCTTGTCCGGCCCTTCGACCAGCGAGGCATGGCCGCGCGACCACCAGGCTTCGGACTGGTTTTCGGTGCGGACCAGCGGATTGCCGGGATGCTGTTCCCACGGCCCGTGGATCGACCGCGCGCGGGCGGCGATCACCATGTGGCCGGTCGGCGGGCCGGCGGTGCCGCCCACGGCGGTAAGCATGTAGAACCAGTTGCCGTGGCGGTGGATCTTGGGGCCCTCGGGCGAGAAACCCTCGACATCCCAATCCTCGGGATAGTGCCAGGGATCGTAGACATGCTCGACCTTGCCCGCCAGCGAGAGCCCGTCCTCGGTGAGCCTTACGCGGTCTCCGCCGGAAAGGAACAGCCAGCGCGAACCGTCCTCGCCCACCGCGTGGCAGGGGTCGATATGCTCGTGCAGGCCCAGCGGTTTCGGGTCGCTCCACGGGCCGTCGATGTGATCGGCCCAGATCACGTAGATCTCGTTGGGCTCCGCCTTGACCGGGATGTAGAGGAAATAGCGGCCCTTGTGTTTTTCGAGGCTCACCGCCCAGACCGAGCCGATATTGCGGGTGAGCGCGGGCTTCCGCGGCTGCCAGTTCACTAGGTCGCGGCTGTGCCAGATGGTGAGGCCGGGATAGGAATCGAAGCTGGAAAAGGTGAGGTAATAGTCCTCGCCGTCCTTGAGGATCGCCGGGTCGGGCCGGTCCCCGGAAAGCACCGGGTTGAGCATGATGCCCCCAGTGGCCGTAGCGCCGAGATCGGCAATGCGCTGGTTGTCGAACCCGCGCCGCCAATGGACGGGAGCCGGGGCGGGCGGAGGAGGAGAGTTGCCCGCCCCGGGCTCCCTTGCGGCAGCGGCTTCCCCCCGAAGCCCGCCTGCTGCAAGACCGGCGCCGCCGATCAGGGCGGCCCTTAGTGCTTCACGTCTGTCCATGCTCATTCTGTCGGTTCTCTATCCCAGGCCCTTGGTCCGCGCCCAGGCGCGCCAGAGTTCGGGCCATGCCTCCACCGGCTTGCCGATGGCCTTGCGCAGGCCAAAACCGTGGCCGCCGTGTTCGAAGAAATGCGCCTCCACCGGAATGCCGCGCGCCTTCAATGCGGCGCGCAGGCGCACGGTGTTTTCCGCCGGCACGGCGTCGTCATCCTCGGCATGGAGCAGCCAGTGCGGCGGGGCGTCGGCGGGCACGGTGCGGTCGGGCGAATAAGTCGCTTCCAGCGCAGGCGTGGGGGCGGGGCCAAGCAGCAGGTCGCGCGATCCGGCATGGGCGATGGCGGGATCCATCGAGACCACCGGATAGATCGGCGCGGCGCAGAAGGGCTTGGCGGAAAGCCGGTCCGCCGCGTCCACCGGCGCATAGACCGCAGCGGCGAAGCGGGCGGCGAGGCTGGCGCAGACATGGCCGCCGGCGGAAAAGCCCATGGCGGCAACACGCTCGGGATCGATCGCGAAGTCGCGCGCGCGGTGGCGGATCAGCCGCATGGCGCGCTGGGCATCGATCAGCGGGGTGTCGGGTCCGCTGGCCCAGCCTTCGCCGGGCAGGCGGTAGAACAGCACGAAGGCGGTGAAGCCGCGCGCGGTCAGCCAGCGCGCCATTTCGTAGCCTTCCTTGTCGACCACCACCCACTTGTAGCCGCCGCCGGGCGTCAGCAGCACCGCCGCGCCATTGGGCCGGTCGGGCCGGAACACCGCCATGCGCGGGCGGGTGATGCCGTAGACGGCGCGGTCGGTGACGAGTTCGTCGGAAGAGCGTTCGTCGACCGTTTCGGTGAGCGCTTTTGTGGGCAGGCCCGGCGCGCCCCTGGGCCAGAGGTCGATGGTCTCGGCAGGTTGGGGCAGGCCGGGGGCGCGGGGCTTGCCCGTGGCCACCGGCGGCGCGGTCTGCGCCATAGCGTCTCCGGCGACCAGGCCGGAAACGAGAGAGGCCGCCATGAACGATCGACGGTCGAAGGTCATGACGGCACTCTCCAATTTTAAGTCAGGTATTCAGAGCCATCGGGCCGGTGGCAGGGATCAGTACTTGACCCGCGCGCCGAACAGGATGGTGCGCCCGAAGTGGTTGTTCTCGTAGTTGCGCTCGGCCGTCACGTCGGTGAAGCGGTAGCGGTAGGTGTCGGTCAGGTTGTTGCCGTCGATCGACAGTTCCAGCCACTCGGTCGCCTTGTAGCGGATCGCCGCGTCGACGCTGGTGTAGGAGCCGTACCCTTCAAAGACGTTGCCGGTGGCGCTGGTGCCGTCCACGAAGGGACCGCGATAGCTGACCGAGCCACGGATGCTGAACGTGCCGTCGTCATAGTAGAGCGTGGCGTTGGCGGCTTTCTTCGACACGCCGAGCAGGGTCTGGGTATAGACCGCCGAGACGCCGGTGAGGGCGCAGGCGCCGGTCGTCGCATTGCGGGTACAGGCCGAAGTGGCGGGCCCGGTGATCGTGTAGTCGGCGTTGCTCTTGATGAAGGTGGCGTTGCCCTGGAAGCCGGTGTGGCTGAGAATGCCCGGCAGGAAGGTGAAGGGCAGTTGCAGCGCCACTTCCACGCCCTTCAGTGTCGCCCCGGTGCCGTTGACCTGCGAGGAGACGATGTATTCCTGATTGGGGTCGTAGTTGATGTAGGCCGGCGTGCTCTGGCCCAGCACATCGCGGCCGAGGCCGAGCTGCGGCAGGGTGGCGACATAGGTGCCGGCAACCGGGAAGCTCTCGATCTTCTTGATGAAGCCGGCGACCGAGAACAGCGCGCCGGGGGCGAAGTACCATTCGACCGAGGCGTCGAAGTTGGTCGCGCGGTAGGGATCGAGGAACGGGTTGCCGAAGGTCACGCGGTAGTTGAAGCCGTCGACCGAACCGCCCGGATTGAGGTTGCCGAGCGAGGGACGGGTGATGACCTTGGCGATCGCGCCGCGCACGATCACGTCGTGGGCGGGGTAGAACGCGAGGTTCATCGCCGGCAGCCAGTCGTCATACGTGCGCGAGACGGTGCCGGCGAGCCCGGCGGTGTAGCCGGTCGACTTCTGCGCGGTATGGGCATAACGAACGCCCGCGTTGCCTGCATATTCGAGGCCGAACAGGTCGCCCTTGAAGTCGAACTGGAAGTAGCCGCCCGAGGTGGTTTCCTGAACGCGGCGGTTGTTGCCAAGGTCCTCCTTCGCGGTGCGGTCGTAGAGGTTGGTATAGGCGGCCGCCTTGGCGATGTCGGCCACCAGCCACTGGTCGGTGGTGCCGCTCGATTGACCGGCGTCGCCGAGGTTGACGATCTGCGAGATCCCGGAACTGACCGGCAACCCGTAGACCGAGGTCGAGCAGGTGACCTGGCCGAGGATCAGGTCCAGGGTGCCGTTGGCGCCGCAGGCGGCGGTGTCACGCTGGAACAGCTGGGTGCGGAAGTTGTAGCGCCGCCAGACCGCGCCGACCTTGAAGGTGGCGCCCTCGGCGATGTCCCACTCGGTACGCAGCTGCGCGGTCTTGAAGCGGTTCTTCACGTAGGAGGGACGGTCGCGGATTTCGGCCAGCTGGAAGTTGGCCGGATCGGTCACGTCGAGGCCGTAGCTCAGCACCGGCGACTTCATGTCCGAATAGTCGTAGCTGAAGCCGTTGGCGGTCTTGTTGTCGTAGGCGATCGTGGTCTCGACCGGGATGTCCGCGTTGGACTGCGACATGCCGCCCAGCACGGTGAAGCGGAAGCTGTCCGAAACGTCCTGGTCCCAGGTCGCGCCGATCTGGTAGAACTCGGTCTTCGACTTGCGCAGGTAGCTTTCGGTGCGGACGTAGGCGTTGTTGAACGTGGCGCTGACCATGTTGCCGTTGTCGTCGTAGACCGGGTCCACCACGTTGAAGCGGCGCTCGTTGGAGCGGGCCAGCACTTCCAGCCATTGTTCCGCGCGCTTTTCCTTGAACGAGGAAAAGAGGCCGTCGACCGAGATCTTGGTGCGGTCGGTCGGTTCGAACTGGATCGAGCCGGTCAGGCCGAGGCGCTCGCGGTCATGCTCGACCTTGCCATAGCGCGGGATGCGCGGGTGGAACGAGAGCGAGGCTGCATCGCAGGCCGCGGAGGGACGGTAGCCGCCGCCGGAATTGACCGGGCTGCCGCCGGTCGCGCCGACGTTGGAGTAGAAGCAGGGCGTGCCGTCCACCGAGTTGAAGTAGGCCTGCGACCAGCGCACCGTGTTGTTGCCGGTCTCCAGCGTATCGGTGTGCGAATAGGCGCCCGACAGCGCGATGCCGAGCGTGCCCGCATCGTTCTTCCACGCCAGCAGGCCGGCAATGCGCGGGCCGACGTTCTTCGACAGGTCGTTGTACGAACCCTGCACGTTGAGCACGGCGGAAATGCCCGTCTTGCCCGAAAGCGGGTTGCCGGTGTTGAGATCGACCACCGCGCCCAGCGAGCCTTCGTCGAGGCTGGCTTCGGCGGTCTTGTGGACGACCAGGCTGGAGAACAGTTCGGAGGCGAAGACGTTGAAGTCGAAGGCGCGGTCGCGGTTGGCCGAGGCGCCGTCCGAGCTGGTGGCGATGGTTTCGAGGCCGTTCACACGCACGCGGGTGAACTGGGCGCCGAGGCCGCGCACGGTGATCGCGCGGCCTTCGCCGCCGTCACGCTGGATCGAGATGCCGGGGATGCGCTGGAGCGATTCGGCCAGGTTCTGGTCGGGGAACTTGGCCATGTCCTCGGCCACGACGGCATCGACGGCGGAAACCGAATCGCGCTTCACGCTGAGTGCGGCTTCCAGCGACTTGCGGAAGCCGGTGACGATGATGTCCTCGGTGGTGGTGCCCGATTCGGCGCCTATGGCTGCCTGCGGCTCAGCGCCAGCTTGCGTGCCAGCCTGCGCGCCATCCTGCGCGAATGCGGCCTGCGGCAGGGCCAGTGCGCTGCCGGCCACCAGTGCGATCTTGAACAGCGAAATCCTCGAAACATGCGACGGCATGGTCACTCCCCCTCGCGGCCTTTGTGGCCTGTCTATGATACCGGTGTCATAGGGAAGTGCGGCAAGACCGCGCACCCTTTCGTCCGGCATTCTGCTCCCTGCGCCTTGCGGCGCACTCTCATGCACCGTTCGGTGCCTTTCGGCGAGCCGGCATTTGTCCTTATGGACAATCTGCGGGCTTCACCCAGTTCTTTCTTGCCGGTCTTGGTAACCGGTGTCATGAGTTATGAGCGCAGGGACCCCACCCTGTCAAGAACCAGTGCAAACGGGAGATGCACAGTGAAGAAATCGACGGCGTTCAGCCGCTTGTTCCTCGCCTCCATGCTGGCTTTGGCCGCCCCCCACTCGGCTTTCGCGCAGGCCAAGGATCCGACCACCGGCGGCGACGGCGGGCGAATCATCCGCGTCACCACGCTTGCCAAGGACGGCCCCGGATCGCTCAAGGCGGCGATCGATGCCAAGGGCAAGCGGACGGTCGTGTTCGAGGTGGGCGGGGTGATCGACCTTGGCCGTTCGGTCCTCGAGATCGACGAGCCCTACCTCACCATCGCCGGGCAGACCGCGCCCTCGCCGGGCATCACCATCGTGCGCGGCGGCATCGATCTCAAGGGGCACGACGTCAAGATCAGCCACTTGCGGGTGATGACCGGCGCCGACGGCCAGCCGCATCTCTCCAACTGGGAGGCCGATGCCTTCTCCACCGTCGCCGCGCACAACGTGGTGATCGAGCATTGCTCGTTCCTCTGGGCGATCGACGAGAACATGTCGGCCTCCGGCCCGCGCTTTGCCGGCAAGGACGTCAAGGAATGGCGCGCCAATACCAGCCATGACGTGCTGTTCCGCGAGAACCTCGCCGCCGAAGGGCTGGCCAATGCCAGCCACCCCAAGGGCGAGCATTCCAAGGGCTCGCTGGTCCACGACAACACCACCGGCATCGTCTTCTACCGCAATGTCTGGGCGCACAACATGGAGCGCTCGCCGCTGGTGAAGGGCGGGGCCCAGGTGCTGATGATCAACAACATGATCTACGATCCCGGCCACCGCGCGGTGCACTACAACCTGATGAACCTCGAATGGGCGGGGCACCCTTACGTCACCGGCGAGATCACCGCCGTCGGCAATGTCATGCGCGCGGGCAATTCCACCGCGCCGGGCCTGCCGTTCCTGACGCTGGGCGGCGACGGCGACCTGGCCTGGTTCTCGAAGGACAACATCAACGTCGACCGCTGGGGCAATCCGGTGCCGATGCTGGGCCGCTACGGGGTGACCAGGGCCAAGGTGATCGAGGCGCCGCAGCCGCTCGCCAGCCTTGAGGGCTACCGGATCACGCCTGCTGCCACGCTGGAAACCGACCTGCTCTCCACCGTCGGCGCCCGTCCGTGGGACCGTGCGCCCGACGATATCCGCGTGCTGTTCTTCGTGGCCGAAGGACGCGGCGAGATCATCGACGACGAGAAGCTGGTCGGCGGCTACCCCCACCCGGCGGAAACCCGCGCGGCCTTTGTCGACAAGGACTGGAACCTCGTGACGATGACGCCGAAGTCGGGGGTCTATCCGGGCCAGCATGCCGGGGCGCAGGAGAAGCTCTCCGAACGCGACAAGGCGATGCGCCAGGGCGGTACGCAGTGATCGCGGCGCTGCTGCTCATGGCCGCGTCCGCGCCGCCCATGGCCGTGATCGACGAGAAGGATACCGTGCGCGAGGAGGCTCCTCCGCACGGCGAGATCGGCATGAGCACGGCCTACCGCATCTCCGACTCTGCGCCGGCCCCGCGCGCGATGGAATTCCGCCGCCGCGTCCTCCACAAGGGCGCGGCGATCGGTGAGCATCCCATCGCGCACGACGAGGTCTACTACGTGCTCTCGGGCGAGGGGGAGGTGGTGTCGGACGGCAAGCGGGCCATGCTGAAGCCGGGGATGACGGCCTACCTCTACAACGGCGCGGTCGTCGGTATCTGGCAGAAGGGGGATGCGCCGCTGTCGCTGATCGTGGCTTATCCCAATCCGCCTAAGTCTGAAGAGAAGAAGTAAGGGTAAGGCAGGGGAGCATAGCCCCCCTGCACCCCCATTACCGTCTAGGTCGTAAACTCATAAACAGCACCATCGAGGCGCCCAAATGGCGAACAGATCGGGCCGAAGTTGCCGCCGGGCGGGCTGGTTGCCCGTCCAAGGCAGCTTCGGTTCGAGATGGAAGCCATTTGGGCGCCCCTTCGGGGTTTGACCAAAATGGCCCAGCGCTGCGTCGGGAAGTCTTGAAATATCGACATATTCCAGCGCCTTCCCTCCTGCCGCTGAGCCATTTTGCCTCAAACCTCGATGGTGCCGTTTATGAGTTTACGACCTAGGTGTTTAGTCCCAACATGTGATGGTTAGGTTTGACGATAAAGATGTGAGGCTTTGATTTCCAGAGTTCCTCGACAGCTTCGTAAGGCGTTCGGAACTTGAGCGCCTTGAGCTGCTTGGCGAAGTTGTAGGCGGTCAGCCAGTCACGGACGTGCCGTCGCAGTTCGTTGATCGAGGCGTAATGGAAGGATTTGACGGTCGCCTCCTTGATGGTTCGCACCATGCGTTCGGCCTGCCCGTTGGTCCAGGGATGATAGGGCTTGGTTAGCCGGTGCTCGATACCGTTTTCCTGACAGACGCGGCCGAAGATGTGCGGGAAGGACAGGCCGGTGCCACGCTCGAACTGGGCGAACTGCACGCCGTTGTCGGTGAGGATGGTGTGAATCTTGTAGGGCACCGTCCTGATCAATGCTTTCAGGAAGCCGGCTGCGACCAGCTTCGTCGCTCTGCGATAGATGCGTGCGAAGACCAGCTTGGATGTGCGGTCCACGGCGACATAGAGGTAGGCCTTGCCATCCTCATAACGCAGTTCGGCGATATCGATGTGGAAGTAGCCGATCTCGTAGTTCTTGAACTTCTGCGGCTTCTCGCGATCGGCTTTGGGCAACTGGCTGATCCCATGCCGTTGCAGGCAGCGATGCAACGACGAGCGGCTCAGATGCGGGATCACGTCCTTGAGCGCGATGTAAACATCGTCGAGTGGCAGCCGGGCCTGCACCCGCAGCGCCACGATCGCGGCTTCCTCCATTGGGGAGAGCACAGTGCTGCGCCGCTCCCTCGGTCCCATCGGCAAGTCTTCCACCGATTGCCGCTTGCGCCACTTCAGGACCGTTTTCTCGTTGATCCCGTACTTCTTGGCGAGGTGCGCGACCGAAGCTTGCGATCGCTGTAGCTCTGCTCGAATGGCGTGCGTGGTCTTGGCGCTGCCATGGAGAACCTGGCCCATAAATCCCTCCGCTGTGATGGGGATACTTTTACACCATCACATGTTGGGACCAAACACCTAGGTCACTCGGGCCAACTGCGTAGTGCGCGCATGGTGGCGTCGGAATTTGTGATGGCTGCGCCGCTTGGTCGTGGATGCGGCTGCGGCCCGCGCCGGTTTGGCTCATCAGTTTAATCTCAAAACCCCGTCATCCCCGCGAAGGCGGGGATCCCGCTTCTTGAACGGTGCGCGCGGCCGCCACGTCGCAAAGAAAAGCGGGACCCCCGCCTTCGCGGGGGCGACGGAGGGTAATGTAACAACCGTTGCCTTCAAGTTCCCGGCTGGACGTAAGGCGCCGTGGCCCAAAGCTCCCGCTGCCACCCGCGCGGATCGGCCTCCACGCGCACCGTGTCCCCGAACACCATCGTCGCGCGCTGGGGCAGCGTATAGGCGGCCCAGTCCGCGATCCCCGGTCGCCCGGTTTTCGCAAGGCCGGTGAACGCCCCCATCATCGCCGTGCTCAGCGCCTGCGCCGCCGCATCGGTGCCGGAAAAGCTGCCTTTCGCATCGAGCGTGCCGAACACGTAGGGAATGTCGTCCGTATGCGCCGCACCGCGCAGCGGATCGAGGGGTGAGGGGCGATCAAGCTGATAGACCCAGGTCGCCGCCGCGCCCGCCTTGGCGCGTTCGTCCGCCTCGATCACCTGTCCGGGCCAGGAGCGGCCCGCCGTGGTCGCCGCATAATAGACCTGCTCAACGCTCCAGCCCGGTTCGCGGGCACGGTACTGGTCGATCACCCATTGCGGGTCGAGATCGATCTTCACCTCGCGGCCCATGCGCGCGGCGACATTGCTCCAGTCGAGGCCTTTCAGCTTGGGCCCACGCGGATCGAGGAAGGCGCGGGTCTCATCGTGCACATTGCCGAGAATCATCGGCACCGAGAGCGACTGCGGCGCGGCGTCGGGCCAGAACGGGTGGCGCGGCAGGTTGGTCATGTCCAGCACCGGGCCGAAGTAGACCGGGCCGCTGCCCATCACCGGATCGGTGGTGTCGAGCGCGGCGGTCAGGCGCTCCACGGGCATCGTGCGCAAGGCCTCTACATCGCCGGGGGAGAGCCCGAGCGCCGCCATCAGCGCCTGCGTGCGCGCCCAGGCGTGCATCGGTCCGCTGGCCTGCACCTGCTGCCCGCTCATTGTCGCGGCGGCGTGGAACAGGCCCCTGGCGGCGGGCATGGCCATGAGCGTGGCGATCTTGGCGCCGCCGCCGGACTGGCCGAACACCATGACCCGCGCCGGATCGCCGCCGAACGCGGCGATATGCGCACGCACCCATTGCAGCGCGAGGATCAGGTCGAGCTGGCCGAGATTGCCGCTGTCCGCGTACTTGGCGCCGAAGGGTTTGAGCCACGCGTACCCCAGCGCATTGAGCCGGTGATTGACGGTGACGACCACCACGTCGCCGCCCGCCGCCAGCTTCGCGCCGTGGGTGAGCGGATCGGTGACCGAGCCGGTGGTGTAGGCGCCGCCGTGGAAATAGACCATGACCGCGCGCCGGGCGGCGGGGTTTGCCTCGGGTGTCCAGACGTTGAGGAACAGGCAGTCTTCGGACTGCGGCTGGTCGTCCAGCCCGCGCTGCGGGCAGATCGGGCCGAAGCGCAGGGCTTCCAGCGGCGCTCCGCCGAATGGTTCGGCCACGGCGCGTGCGAAGCGTGCCGCGCGGCCATAGCGGATACCGAGGAACTGGCAGATGCCGTTTTCGACCACGCCGCGGCACCGGCCCGCGACGGCCATTTGCGGCGGCGTGGCAAGCACCGGCGCGGCCCCGGCGGCGAGCGCGACAGCCCCGCCCGCCAGTACCGCGCGCCGGGTGGTTTCAGCGCCGGACGTCGCCTCCTGAAGCGGAAAAGGCATCGAGTTCTCCCTGTCCGATCAGGCACATGTCTCCGGGCAGCGAGTGCTTCAGCACCGTATAGGCCAGCCCGGCCTGCGCCATTCTTTGAATATCCGCGCCGTTCAGCCAGCCGTGCAGCACGCCCGCCGCAAAGGCGTCTCCGGTGCCGATGCGGTCGACGATCTGCGTCACTTCGACCTCGTCGGTCTGGAATCCGCCCTCGCGTCCGTCGATCCGCGCGGCGATGCGGTGGTGGGCGGCGTTGACGACCTGCCGTGCGGTCGAGCCGATGATCTGGAGATTGGGGAAAGCGGCAAAGGCCGCCTCGGCCGCCTCGCGCCGACGGTCCTCGCCATCGCCGGAGAACGTCTGGCCGAGCAGCAGCGAGATGTCGCGGTGGTTGCCGATCATTACCGTCGCGGCGGAGACCAGTTCGGTCAGCACTTCGCGCGGATTGCTGTCCCAGCTTTCCCAGAGCAGCGCGCGGTAATTGCCGTCGAAGCAGATCGGCACGCCGGCCTCCTGCGCCGCGCGCACCGCCGCCTTGGCCAGCGTGACGCCGCCGGGGCCAAGCGCCGGGGTAATGCCGGACAAGTGCAGCAGCCGGGCGCCGTCAAGCGCGGCGCCAAAGTCGAAGTCCTGCGGCGCGCTGGTCGCAAAGGTGCTGCCGGCGCGGTCGTAGGTGATTGCGGAAGGGCGCAGGCCCGCGCCGCTTTCGAGGAAATAGAGCCCCATGCGGCCCGTGCCGGTGGCGACATGGCGCGTGTCCACGCCTGCCGCCGCCAGGGCCGAGCGGGCCTTGTCGCCCAGCGGACTGGCGGGCAGCCGCGTGACCATGCGCACGCCATGGCCCAGCGAGGCAAGGCCGGAGGCGACATTGGCCTCGGCCCCGCCCACCACCATGTCCAGCGCATCGCACTGAACCATCAGGCGGTGGGAAGGGGTGGCGAAGCGCAGCAGCACTTCGCCGAAGCAGGTTACATGTCCGGTCATGGGGCTCGTTTTCAGCGTGCCAGCCAGCCGCCGTCAACCGCCAGCACATGGCCGGTGACGTAGTCGGAAGCGGGCGAGGCGAGGAACACGGCGGCCCCGGCGATGTCCTTGGGGTCGCCCCAGCGGCCGGTCGGGATGCGCTCCAGGATCTGGCGGTTGCGCGTCTCGTCGCCTTGCAGGGCCGCGGTGTTGTTGGTGGCAATGTAGCCCGGGGCGATGGCGTTTACCTGCACGCCCTTGGCGGCAAGCTCGTTGGCCATGGCCTTGGTCACGCCGCCCACGCCCGACTTCGCCGCCGCATAGCTGGGTACGCGGATGCCGCCCTGGAAGGTGAGCAGCGAGGCGATGTTGACGATCTTTCCGGTTCCGCGCTCCACCATGCCCTTCGCTGCCGCCTGGCTGAGGAAGAACAGGGTCTTGAGGTTGGTGTCCATCACCGCGTCCCAGTCCTCTTCGGAGAACTGGAGCAGGTCGTCGCGGCGGATGATCCCGGCATTGTTGACGAGAATATCGACTTTGCCGAGCCCGGCCACCGCCTCGTCGATTACCCGCTGCACGGGCTCGATCGAGGAGAGGTCGGCCTTGATGTTCACGCACCTGCGCCCGGTCGCCGCGATCAGGGCGAGGGTTTCGGTCGGTTCGCTGCGGCCCGCGAGGGCCACGTCGGCGCCCGCCTGAGCAAGCGCCACGGCAATGGCCTGCCCGATCCCGGTGTTCGCACCGGTCACGAGCGCGGCCTTGCCTTCGAGGCTGAAGGAAATCGCCATCTGCTGTCGCTCCCTTACTGGAGCTGGCAGATGTCGAGGACGTTCATGTCGGTATAGTCGAGGTTTTCCCCGCCCATGGCCCAGATGAACGCGTACTTCTTGGTGCCCGAACCCATGTGGATCGACCACGGCGGGCTGATCACCGCCTCTTCGTTGGCGATCACGATGTGGCGCATCTGGTCGGGCTCGCCCATGTAGTGGAAGATGCGGTCGTTCTCTTCGGGCAGTTCGAAGTAGAGGTAGATCTCGCTGCGGCGGTCGTGGAGGTGCGGGGGCATGGTGTTCCACACCGAACCTTCTTCCAGCACGGTCAGGCCCAGCAGCAGCTGCGCGCTTTCGCAGACGCCGGGGATGACCAGCTGGTAGATCGTGCGCTGGTTCGAATTGGCCAGATCGCCGCGCGCCAGCGGGTTGGCTTCGGCCAGCGTGATCAGCTTGATCGGGCAGGCCTTATGCGCGGGCACAGAGGCGATGTAGAACCGCGCGGTTTCGCCCTCGAAGATCACCTCGTCCGAACCCATCGGCACGTAGAGGCATTCCTTGTTGCCGACTTCAAATCGCTGGCCGTCGACCGTGATCGCGCCGGGGCCGCCGATGTTGGTGATGCCGGCTTCGCGGCGTTCGAGGAAGGGCTTGCCTTCCGCGCTCTTGGGAACGGTCTGCGCGGGCAGCTTGAGCGGGCCTTGCGAGGGCACCGCGCCGCCGATCACGAAGCGCTCGTTGTGCGAATAGTTGAGCTGGACCTTGCCGTCCTCGAACATGCCGGTGACGAGGTAGCGATCGCGCAGTTCCTCGTTGGAGACGCACTCCATCATGTCGGGATGGGTGGCGTGGTAGGTCTTGCAGAACACGGGGCTCTCTCCCATTGGAATTCGGTCCCGTATAGTGGGACATTATTACATTTATGGTCAAGTCATATCCGGCTTTGGTAACCGGTGTCAATGGTGGGTAAAGTGCAAGGACCGACGGTCGGCGCTGTTTCCCTCAGTTCGCTTCGGGAGGGGCCACCGAGGCGCGGCGCACCAGATCGGACAGGAACAGCGCCTGCCGCGACAGGGCATCGCCGGGTTCGATCAATTTATGCGCGGCGGCGGCGGCCATCGGCACGATCGGCCAGCGCACGGTGGTCAGCGGCGGCCAGATATGCGCGGCGATGGCGGTATCGTCGAAGCCGATGATCGAAAGCTGGGCGGGCACGTCGATCCCGCGTTCGCGCGCGGCGTGGAGCAGGCCGGCGGCCATCTCGTCGTTGCTGGAGAACACCGCGGTAGGGCGCGGCGAGGCGTCGAGCAGGCGCTGTCCGGCCTCGTAGCCCGATTCGAACTTGTAGTCCCCCCGTGTCGCCAGTGCCGGGTCGGGGGCGAGCCCGGCTTCGGCGAGGCCTTCGGCAAAGCCCTGTTCGCGCTCGTAGGCGGAGCGGAAGCCGGCGGGGCCGGCGATGAAGCCGATACGCTTGTGGCCGAGACTGGCGAGCCAGGCCACGGCGTCACGTACCGCTTGCCGGTCGTTCGAGGCCACCAGATGCGCCTCGTTGTCGAGTTCGGCCGAGCCCATGCGCACCAGCGTGCAGCCCAGTTCGCGGCAGAGCGCGGCCAGTTCGTCGTTCTCGGAAATCGGTGGCAGCAGCAGTACGCCGTAGAGCCGCTGCTGTTCGATGAAGTGGCGGATATCGTCCAGCAGCCTGGGCGAATGGCGGTCCACCGGGCGCACCACCAGCGCGAATTCGGTGTCGCGGATCGTCTGCAGGATGCCTTCCTGCACCCCCAGCACCATCTGCGCGTTCGGGTTGTCGTGGATCAGGCCGATCAGGAAATTGCGCCGCAGTGCGAGCGCGCGGGCCTGGAGATTGGGCACGAAGCCCAGTTCCGCGATCACCGCCTCCACCTTCTCGCGCGTGGCCTGGCCCAGCAGCGGCGACTTGTTGATGACGCGGCTGACGGTCTTTTTCGAGACGCCGGAAATGCGCGCGACATCGTTGATCGTGGGCTTGGCCGTGGGAATCCCGGCGGCAGGGGCGTCTGACTTGGATTCTTTCGGCATTCTCGCCCCTCTGGCCTCTCGCCCGTCTGTTCTCAAGAGGCGCTGTCGGGACCGACTTGCCTTCTGATCGTTGCAAAGGCAAGATGACACCGGTTTCCAAAACAGGGAAGCCCGGATAAACGGGCCAGCGATGACACAGGCAATTCCTCCCTCCATTCGTATTCACGCCGCCGACGATGTGGCCGTGGCGCTGCGTCCGCTCGCCGCCGGAGAGCAGGCGGAAGGCGTGGTCCTGACCGGCGACGTGGCGCGCGGGCACAAGTTCGCGCTGCACGATATTGCCGAGGGCGCGCCGGTGGTGAAGTACGGCCAGCCGATCGGCCGGGCGACCCGTGCCATCGCCGCGGGCGACCATGTCCACACGCACAATCTCGCGACCGCTCTCGCTGGCGAACTGGCCTATTCGCCGCACCTCGGCGCGGCGCAAGTGCAGGCGGAAGAGGGGGCGGAGATGCCCACATGGCGGGGTTATCGGCGCGCCGACGGGCGCGCGGCGACGCGTAACGAGATCTGGATCCTGCCCACCGTAGGCTGCGTCGGCATGACCGCCGAACAGGTCGCACGCGAGGCGCAGGCGCGCCATGCCGATCTGATCGCGGCGGGCCGGATCGACGGTATCCACGCCTTTGCGCACCCGCACGGCTGCTCGCAACTGGGGGACGACCTCGACGGCACCCGCGCGGTGCTGGCGGGACTGGCGGCCAGCCCCAATGCGGCGGGTGTGCTGCTGCTGGGGCTCGGCTGCGAATCGAACCAGCTCGATGCCCTGGTGGAGGCGGTGCCGGTCTGGGCGCGTGCGAAACTGCGCCTGCTTTCCAGCCAGAGCGCGGGCAACGAGATCGTGGAAGCGGGCAAGCTGGTTGACGAACTGGTGGCCGAAGCGGCCAGGGCCGAGCGGACGCAGCAGCCGCTGTCGGCGCTGACCATCGGCCTCAAGTGCGGCGGGTCGGACGGGTTCTCCGGCCTTACCGCCAACCCTTTGCTGGGGCGCCTGTCGGAGACGATGGCGCGCGCTGGCGGCAAGGCGATCCTTACGGAAATCCCGGAGATTTTCGGGGCCGAACAGGCCCTGCTGGACCGCTCCAGCTCGCGCGAGGTGTTCGAGGCGGCGGCGGGGCTGGTGAACCGGTTCAAGCGCTATTACCTCGATCAGGGGCTGCCGGTTTCGGAAAATCCCTCGCCGGGTAACCTTGCGGGCGGCATCACCACGCTGGAGGAAAAGTCGCTCGGCGCGGTGCAGAAGGCGGGCCATGCGCCGCTCTCGGACGTGATCGATTATGGCGGGCAGGCGAGCGTGCCCGGCCTCACCCTGATGGAAGCGCCGGGCAACGATGCGGTGTCCTCCACCGCGCTGGCGGCCTCGGGCGCCACTCTGGTGCTGTTCACCACCGGGCGAGGCACGCCGCTGGGTTTCCCGGTGCCGACGATCAAGGTGGCCTCCAACCGCACGCTCGCCGAATCGAAGCCGCACTGGATCGACTTTGACGCCTCGATCGCGCTGGATGAGGGGCAGGAGGCTGCCGACGCGGCATTTCTGGCCCGAATCCTGGCCTTTGCCAGCGGTGAACGCACTGCTTCCGAGCGCGGCGGCCAGCGCGCCATTGCCGTCTGGAAAAGGGGCGTAACCCTTTGATCGGGCTGACGGCGTCTAATTGGATTTGCTTATGACACCGGTTTCCTATAGCGATACGAACAACAAGACACGGGGTACAAGGGGATGAGTTTGACCGAACAGGCGAAATCGATCGCAGGGGCATTCGTGGCGGCGCGGCGCGAAAAGCGCGCTCTGGCCAGCTATCCCGGCGAGGCGCCTTCCGATCTCGACGCCGCTTATGCGATCCAGAACCTGGCGCTGGAACTGGACGGGCGCGAAGTGGCTGGCTGGAAGGTCGGCCGGATCAACGGTCCCGACGATGCGCGGCTTGGCGCCAATCGCCTGTCCGGGCCGATCTTCGCGGACAGCGTGGTCGATGCGCCTTCGGGCGAAGTGCCGGCGATGCCGGTCTTTGCCGAGGGTTTTGCCGCGGCCGAGGCGGAGTTCCTGCTCCATGTCGCGGCGGGCTGGAACGGTGAAGTGCCGGGCGATGACGCGGGCACGCTGGCGGTGCTGGATGCCGTCCATATCGGCCTCGAAATCGCCAGCTCGCCTTATCCCGGCATCAACGCCGACGGTCCGCCCGTTACCGTGTCCGACTTCGGCAACAACGCCGGCATGGTGATCGGCCCGGTCCTCGAGGGCTGGCAGAGCGCCGATTTCAACACGATCACCGTGCGCCTCGAGATCGACGGCGAGACCGCGGGCGAGGCGACGACCGCGACGATGCTCGACGGTCCGCTGGGCGCGGTGCGGTTCCTGCTCGCCAACCTCTCGGCGCGCGGCATCGATTGCAGTGCGGGCACATGGGTGTCCACCGGGGCGGTGACGGGTGTGCATCCGGTCTCTCCGGGACAGTCGGTGGCGGCCTCCTTCGCGCAGCACGGCACGGTGTGCTGCACCATCGCGGCGGCGGTGCCCGCCTGAACAGACATGACGATCCGGCAGGCCTAAAAGGGCCGCCGGACAAGGGAGCAGGGAAATGGATGCAGGCACCACAAGCGTGGCGGACGGGATCGGGAACGAGGCCGGGTCCAGCGTGCCCGCCGCGCCGGTAAAGGTCGGGCGTTACCGCTGGGTCGTGGTCTCGCTGCTTTTCGCGGCAACCGCGGTCAACTACATCGACCGCCAGATGATCGGCGTGCTGAAGCCCACGCTGGCGGGTGAGTTCGGCTGGACCGAAAGCGATTTTGCCGGCATCGTCTTCTGGTTCCAGCTCGCCTACGCGATCGGCTATCTCTCGTTCGGCAAGATCGTCGACGTGCTGGGGGCAAGGCTGGGCTATACCGTCGCCATCGTCATCTGGACCGTCAGCCACATGGCGCACGGCTTTGCCACCGGTGTCGCCAGCTTCGCGGCGGCGCGCTTCGGCCTCGGCATCGGCGAATCGGGCAACTTCCCGGCCGGCATCCGTGCCGTCACCGACTGGTTCCCCCAGAAGGAACGCGCTTTCGCCATCGGCCTGTTCAACGCCGGGGCCAACGTCGGCGCGATCATCACCCCGCTGCTGGTGCCGCTGCTGGTGCTGTGGTTCGACTGGCGGGCCGCCTTCTTTGTCACCGGCCTGTTCGGCATCGCCTGGCTGGCCGCCTGGTGGGTGATGTACCGCCACCCGATCAAGCACGGGCGCGTCTCGGCGGCGGAACTGGCCTGGATCCAGCAGGACCCGGCCGATCCGGTCGAGAAGATCGGCTGGATGCGGCTGCTGACGGTCAGGGAAACCTGGGCCTATGCGCTGGGCAAGTTCCTGATCGACCCGATCTGGTGGTTCTTCCTGTTCTGGCTGCCCGGCTATCTGTTCGAGCGCTACGATCTCGACCTCAAGACTTTCGGCCTGCCGCTCGCCGCGATCTACCTGATCTCCGACCTTGGCAGCGTCGGCGGCGGCTGGCTCTCCTCCAGGCTGCTCAAGGCGGGCCGCACGCCCAACTTCGCCCGCAAGGTGACGATGCTGATCAGCGCGCTCTGCGTGCTGCCGATCTGGTTCGCGCAGTCGATCGACAGCGTCTGGGGGGCAGTGCTGATCATCGGCCTGGCGACGGCGGCGCATCAGGCGTTCTCGGCCAATCTCTACACGCTGCCTTCGGACACGTTCCCGCGCGGGGCGGTGGGCTCGGTAGTGGGCATCGGCGGCACCGTGGGCGCGTTCGGTGGCATGGGGATGGCGCTGTTCGCGGGCTACATCCTCGATGCGACGCACAGCTATCAACTGCTCTTCGCGATTTGCGCGAGTGCCTATCTGCTGGCGCTGGCGGTGGTGCACCTGCTGAGCCCGAAGCTGGCTCAGGCCAGGATTTGAGGGAAAGAGGAAGTTCTGGGGGGATGATCCCCCAGACCCTCGGAACGTCTTCGTCGCGCCCTGCCTATCCGTAGCGCGCCCCTTGCGGCGCAGCCAATAAGTTTCCCGACGCAGCCATGGGCGCGCAACGGCGTTGGCCCGCGTGACCTAGGTCGTAAACTCATAAACGGCACCATCGAGGCGCCCAAATGGCGAACAGCTCGGGCCGAAGTTGCCGCCGGGCGGGCTGGTTGCCCGTCCAAGGCAGCTTCGGTTCGAGATGGAAGCCATTTGGGTGTCCCTGCGGGATTTGACCAAAATGGCCCAGCGCTGCGTCGGGAAGTCTTGAAATATCGACATATTCCAGCGCCTTCCCTCCTGCCGCTGAGCCATTTTGCCTCAAACCTCGATGGTGCCGTTTATGAGTTTACGACCTAGACGGTAATGGGGGGGCAGGGGGGCTATGCTCCCCTGCTTTCCTCTTACTTACTTCACATCCCAGACGATCGGCAGATTGCGGATCGAAAGCAGCCCCGGAAATACGGTGGTATCCGCTTCCGGCTTGACCCGGAACGGTGGGATCCGTTCGAACCACTGCTCCAGCAGCACCCGCAGTTCGCGCCGCGCCAGATGCGCGCCGAGGCAGATGTGCACGCCGCCGACGAAGGTGAAGTGGCGGTTCGCCTTGCGCTCCGGATCGAACTCGCGCGGGTTTTCGAAGCGGGCGGGGTCGAAGTTGCCGGCAGGGTTGAGGCAGGAGAACGAATCGCCCTGCTTCACCGCGATCCCGTGCCACTCGAAGTCCTTCTTCGCCGTGCGCGAGGAGGAGAGGATCGGCTGGGTGCGCAGGAACTCCTCGACCGCCGAGTTGATGAGTTCGGGATGGTCGCGCAGCCGTTTCTGCAGGTCCGGCTGGAGCGCGAGGCGGCGGAACATCTGGGCGATGGTGGCCGCCACGGTATCGAGCCCGCCCAGCCACAGGAACCAGACCATGCCGATCTTCTCGTCCTCGGTAAGGGCACGGCCCTCGATCTGGCCGTGGACGATGGAGGAGACGAGATGCTCGTCGGGGTTTTGCTCCTTCTCGGCGATGAAGGCGCGCAGGAAATCGAGCACGCCGCGCAGCGCCGCCTGCATCTTGTCGAGGCTGCCGGAGTGGAGGATGTCCCACTCCCAATCGAGGAACTGGTCGAACTTGTCGTCCGGGAAGCCCATCAGGCCCATGAAGATCCGCACCGGATAGACCCGTGCGAAGTCCCAGGCCATGTCGACCTCGCCCTTGTCCTCGATGGCGCCGATCATCTCGTCCACCACCTTGCGGATGCGCGGTTCGAGGTCGCGGGTGATGCGCGCCGGGCTGAAGTAGGGCATCAGGTAGAGCCGGTACTTCTGGTGGTCCGGCGGATCGATGGCGAGCGGGATGGACTTGAACGTCTCCCCGATCAGGCGCTGGAATTCGGCGGTCCCGGCGTTCGAGAAGTGCTCGTTGTCCGAATAGACGCGCTCGATGTCCTCGTAGTGCGTCACCACCCAGGAACCGCGCCGGTTGCCGCTGATGGCGCCGAGCCCGTGCATCGAGGGCGGGTTGAACAGCAGGCGCGGAATGTCCTCGCCCGCCAGCCAGCCCACCGGTTCGTAAGGGTCCACCAGATCGTTGGGTGCGGTGCCCATGGCGAAGGACAGATCGACGATCCGGTCCTTGGGTACATTGCCGGGCGCGTCGAATTCCACGCGGATGTCGTCGAGCGTGTGCGTTTGTGGCATGATGTTGTCTCCCGGGGCCATGGATGCCCGGAGCGCACCGTCGCGGCAAGGCGCGGCGAGGCCGCCCTATCGCGGCGCAGGGCGCGCGGGCCCATTCATCGCTTCGGCGTTGGGCTCATCGATTGATTGCAGCCCCCAAGGTTGCGACACGAGTCCCAATTGCATTTTGGGAGACAGGGCCATGGCAGATGGCGACACCAAGGAAATGAAGGAATCGGCGCGCAAGTACTGGTCGGCCGAGGGCTACACCAAGGGCGGCGTGATCCGCGAGGTGGACTACGCCACCCAGTCCGGCGGGCTTGATCCGTCGCTGGAAGGCATCAAGATCGTCGATACCGACACCCACATCGTCGAACCGCCGACGCTCTTCACCGACCGCGCGCCGGCCGGCATGAAGGACAAGATGCCTTACGTGAAGCGCGATGCCGACGGGGTGGATCGCTGGTATATCGGCGATCGCAACTGCGGCACGCTGGGCGGCAACGTCATCCGCAAGGACAACAACAAGCTGCTCGGCCGCCTTGCCTTCCCGACGCTGGAAGAAGCCCACGCCGGCGGCCACGAGATCGCCCCGCGCCTTCAGGCGATGGACGACATGGGCGTCTATGCGCAGATCTGCTTCCAGAACTCGGGCATCACCCAGGCGGGCATGCTGATGACGCTGGGCAACAACGATCTCGCCGTGCAGATCATGAAGATCTACAACGATTTCAATGCCGACTGGCAGCGTGAATCGGGCGAGCGGCTGTTCCCGATGGCGCACCTGCCGTTCTGGGACAAGGCGGAGATGGAAAAGGAAGCCCGCCGCTGCATCGACATGGGCCTGCGCGGTTTCGTGCTGCCCGATACGCCCGAGCGTGTCGGCGTGCCCAGCTTCAACCATGACTACTGGACGCCGTTCCTCGAGATGATCGATGCCGAGGGCATCTCGCTCAACTTCCACCTCAATGCCGCGATCGATCCGAACACGCTGACCTGGGAAGGTTTCCAGTTCGAGCAGACGCTCTCGGTGGTGGCGACGATGTTCTCGATCGGCAACGCGGCGACGCTGGGCAACTGGATGGTCTCGGGCCGTCTGGACCGCCACCCGAACCTCAAGATCGGCCTGATCGAGAGCGGCATGGGCTGGATTCCCTTCGCCGTCGAGGCGCTGGAGCACCAGTTCCAGGAAATGCTGCCCAGCAAGCGCAACGTGCTCAAGAAGCAGCCCTGGGACTACTTCCGCGATCACTTCATGTGCACCTTCTGGTTCGAGAAGATCGCGCCCAAGCAGTTGCTGGAAACCATCGGCGTCGACAATGTGATGTTCGAGACCGACTTCCCGCACCCCACCTCGCTCTATCCGGGCGTGCAGGCGCACATCAAGGACGTGCTGGGCGGCTACGACTACGCCATCAAGAAGAAGGTCCTGCAGGACAACGCAGCGCGTTTCTACAAGCTGCCGTTCTGACCTTCGGGCAGGGCTTTTCGAGGAACCGGGCCGGGGGCGGGCAACCGCTTCCGGCCTTTTCCTTGTGCGCTATACCAGCCCCAGTTTCGCCAGTTCGCGGGCGAGGGCAGGGGGCATCGCCTCCCCGGCGCTTTCGCCTTCGCCCAGATCGCGCGGGGCGTCCTTGTCGGCCAGATAACGCCAGCCCTGATGGGCGCGCTTGGGCTGGGTGACGACCGGGATCAGCACGGGCGCCAGGCGGATCCACCAGCGCCCGTCCTCGCGCTGCTCGAAGCCGAGAATGGGCGAGCGGCCGATCAGCGCATGCTCGTAGATCCAGAAAAGCGATCCCCCGGCCATCTCCTCCTGCCGCTTGGGCAGATAGCGCGTGGTCAGCCGCGCCTCGCCGAGATCGGCGTGGCTTTCCAGCCATGCCCGCAGGTCCGCCGGGCTTTCGGCGGAGAAGGCGATCTTGGTCATGTGCAGCGGCATGGACGCTAGATAGGAGCGCCGGGGCCCGCTGGCCAGTGGGGTTCTGGCGGGATTGCCGGAGCTTGTCGCAGCATGGAGCGGCAGTGCGCAGTCCAGGAGGCTTCGACAGGCTCAGCCTGAGCGGGACTGGGAGGTCTGATTTGGGTGGATTGCTGCCATAAGTTCTAGAACAGCTTCTCCATCCGTTCACGGTCATGGTCGAGAAGCCAATCGGCGAAGTCGGTGTGAATTCCATGAAGCTTGGCTGGCTCAAATGCAATCACGTCCATTCCTCGGTCGTCGTAGACATGCAGCATCACAGATTCAAAAGGATCAAGCAGGAAGGTTACGACCGGAGCACTCGGATAGATGGCCATCTCGCAGGCAATGGCGTGCCAAAGAATAGTGTCGCGAGCCAACTTGTCCCGACTGATATCATAGCTGCGCAGTGTCCATACATACGCTTCGTCATCTGGATCAGGATAAAGCGTTGCTTGCCATTCACTTACCAGCGGTCTGTCAAACCCCGTAGTGTGCAAGGCAGCAAATCCGTCCGTCACTTCGTCAGGGAGTCCTGCTGGAAATGGCGCTTGCCCATTCCAAGCAACCACTGCCACGCAAGTCTCGGTGAACAGCGCGTCAGTTATAATAGATGCTCGACGATGGGCTTGAAGAAAACGAGGAACTTGCTGGACGGTATTATCGAGCTCTTCGCCGCCCAACTCGAACCGCAGGCGAGCCTCCCCGGCGACAAAGCGCGTCGCCCACAGGCTCGACCATAGATGCTCAATTGAGGCGATATTCATAGAGTTAGGTAGGCAGATGGAGCGACAGATTGCAACGTCAGCAATGGGGCGTTTCCTGCCGTTCCGTATTTTAACCCAACCCCGCTCATGCTGAGCTTGTCGAAGCCCGCCCGCGGCGCGTGACCATCCACAGGTCGGCCTTCGTGCAGCGCTCTGCTGGCGGGGCGTCAACAAGCTCGGCCTGAGCGGGGTTGGGAGGTCTGCAACGGGGCGTGGCGCGACACAGCCGTTTGTGCGCAGATGGAAAGGAATACCGCGCGAGGCTGCGCGGAATTCCTTTCCGCCTCACGCGAGGCCAGTCAGCACCGCCAGGCCAAGGAACGAGAAGAAGCCCATCGTGTCGGTCGCGGTCGTCACGAACACGGCGGAGGAGACCGCCGGGTCGATGCGGAAGCGGTCGAGCGTGACGGGCACGAGGATGCCGGCAAGGCCCGCGGTCAGGTTGTTCACCACCATGGCGGTGGCGATCACCGCGCCCAGCAGCGGGTTCTGGAACAGCAGCCAGGTGCCGGTGCCGATCAGCGCGCCGAGCGCGAAGCCGTTGGTCAGCGCGATGCGGATCTCGCGCAGGATCATGCGCACGGTGTTGGAATCGGTCAGCTGGTTGGTGGCGATGGCGCGCACCACCACGGCCAGCGTCTGCGTCCCCGCATTGCCGCCCATGCCCGAGACGATCGGCATCAGCACGGCCAGGATCGCGAACCGGGCGATCGCCCCCTGGAACAGCCCGACCACCGAGGAGGCGATCATCGCCGTGCCGAGGTTCACCACCAGCCAGGCAAGGCGCGTGCGCACGGTGACGAGGATCGGCTCGTTGATGTCGCCGTCGCCGGCACCCGACAGGCGCAGGATGTCCTCGCTCGCCTCTTCCTGGATGATGTGGACGATGTCGTCGACGGTGATCTGCCCGATCAGCCTCCCCGCCTCGTCCACCACCGCGGCGGAGATCAGCGCGTATTTCTGGAAGCGCAGCGCGACTTCTTCCTGGTCCATGTCAGCCGGGATCAGCGTCTGGTCGCGCGCCATCACGTCATAGAGCGGGATGTTGCGCGGGGTGCGCAGGATCCACGAGAGCGCACAGGTGCCGATCGGGCGGTGCATCGGATCGACGATGAACACTTCCCAGAACTCGGTCGGCAATTCGCGGTGTTCGCGCAGGAAATCGATGAGATCGCCCACCGTCATCGTCTCGGGCACCGCGACGAAATCGCGGCTCATCAGACGGCCGGCGGATTCCTCGGGGTAGGACAGCGCCGATTCGATGGCGGCGCGGTCTTCCGGCTCCATCTCGGCGAGGACGGCCTGCTGGTCCTCCTCGTCGAGGTCTTCCAGCATCGCGACGGCGTCGTCGGTGTCGAGCTGCTCGGCGATCTCGGCAACGACGTCGGCGGGCAGCGCCTCGACCAGCGCCTCGCGCACCCAGTCGTTGAGTTCGGCGATCACCTCGACGCTCATCAGGTCGCGGATGGCGCGGGCGAGGCCAAGGCGTTCGCGTTCGTCGAACAGCTCGAAAAGGTCGGCGATGTCGGCGGGGTGGAGCGGCTCGACAAGGTCGTAGACGCGCTCGAAATCGTCCTCGTGCAGCGCGTCCTTGACGCTGCGCACGAAGTCGGACTTCAGGTGGTTGTCCTCGTCGAGGCTTTCGGAATCCTTGGCCGAATCCTTATGGGCTTCCGGTTCGGGCTCGGGCGGCGTGTCCTGCGCATCGGGGGCGCGATCGTGCAGCTCTTCGTCGAGGTCCGTTTGCGTCATCCTCGCCGGTCTACGCGCCAATTTCGCAATTGCAACAGGGGCAAGCGATACGGCGAAAAATGACGTTCAAAACGCTCGGCGCGACGCTGCCCCGACGCCGCCCCGACGAGCCGGGCGTGACTTTGCGGGGATCGGCCTTATATCGGGGGCAAGCCAGTCCCGCCGAAAGCGGGCAAGATGGAGATTATCGATGGCCGACGAATACCTGACCCTTTCCCTCGACACCGGTGACGTGAAGATCAAGCTGCGCCCCGACCTCGCCCCCGGCCACGTCGCGCGCATCAAGGAACTGGTCGGCGAAGGCTTCTACGACGGCATCAAGTTCCACCGCGTGATCCCGGGCTTCATGGCGCAGGGCGGCTGCCCCAACGGCACCGGCATGGGCGGTTCGGACAAGCCGGACCTGCAGGCCGAATTCAACGCCGAACCGCACGTGCGCGGCGTCTGCTCGATGGCCCGCACCAGCTACCCGCACTCGGCCAACAGCCAGTTCTTCATCTGCTTCGACGATGCCCGCTTCCTCGACAAGCAGTACACCGTCTGGGGCCAGGTGGTCGAAGGCATGGAAAACGTCGACGCGCTGCCCAAGGGCGAGCCGCCGCGTGAGCCGGGCAAGATCGTGAAGGCGACCGTTTCGGAAGGCTGAGCCTTTCCGGACGCTTGAAACAGCAAAGGGCGGTTCCGCGAGGGGCCGCCCTTTCTGTTTGGCGCCAGTCTATCGCGTGCAGACCGTTCGCTGCAATGTGTAGCGGGCGAAGGGCTTTTCCGCGCCGTCTTTCGATTGCGCGACGATCTGCCAGCTGAGCTCAGCGCCCTCGATCCGCCAGCGGTTGACGAAGGCATCGGCGCCGTAGTCGTAGGTCATGTCGAAACCATCGGGGCGGGGCGTGCCGTGGCCGGTCGCGGTATAGTCGCCGCCGAAGCTGTCGGCCCAGTAGCCGGTGATGGTATCGGCTTTGGCCCCGCCGAAGGTCAGGTGCGCGGCATAACGGTCGGCAGGATCGGCGAGGGCGGTGCTGTCGGCATCCACCGTGAACAGCGCGCCCAGCGCTACCGGTCTGGCCGCGAGGGTGATCGACACGGCCTTGCCCATGACCTCGCCCTTGCCGGTCCAGCACCCTGCAAGAGCGCCGAGACCGGCGGGAACGGGCGCTGCGCCCGGTTCCGCCGCCGGAGCGGCCGAAGCCATGAAGACTCCGGCGCAGGCGGCGAGAAGCAGGGGCAGGCGCATGGCTTGCAAGGAAAGCCTTAGAGACCGGCCTGCAGCAGCCACTCGTGGAAGATGCGCACCGGGCGGCTTTCCAGCGCCTTGGGCTTGCAGACGAACCAGTAGCGGTAGGGGCTTTCGACGTCGACGTCGAACAGTCGGGCCAGGCGGTTGTCGTGGCTGCGGCGGAAGTGATCGTCGTGCATGATGGCGATGCCGAGACCCTGCGCGGCGGCTTCGAGCACCAGCTGGCCGGAGTCGAACCGGTCGACCGAGGCCGGTTCCAGCTTGCTCATGCCCATCGCCTGCTTCCAGGCGTCGAGGCTGTCGGGCAGGTCCTGGTGGATCAGGAAGGTCTGCTTGGAGAGGATCGCCTCGTCCGGCACGGTGCCGATGTCGGCGGCCATTTCCTTGGAGGTGATGGCGTAGACCTTGTTGTGGTCAAGCTGGATGCGGTAGTAGGCCGGGTCCGGCTCCTTGGCGAGGATGATCGCCGCGTCCAGGGTATCGCCCACGCGCGCTTCCAGATGGGTGCCGGTGTCGATGTCGATGTGCAGGCGCGGGTGCAGCTTGCGCAGTTCCGGCAGGCGCGGGAACAGGCGCTGGCCGCCGAACAGCGAGGGCACGCCGAGGTGCAGACGCAGCACCTGGCCGCGGTCGACCTGCGATTCCACCGCTTCGGCGAGTTCCTCGAGCTTGGGGCCGACGACGTTGTAGAAGGCCATGCCCTCGTCGGTCAGCTTCATCGACTGGTGCTGGCGCGTGAACAGGCGCTTGCCGGTGAAGTCCTCCAGCGCGGCGACGCGGCGCGAGAGGGCGGAAGGGGAAAGCGCAAGTTCGTTGGCCGCCGCCTTGGCAGAGCCAAGACGGACGACGCGGACGAAGGCTTCGAGTGCGCGCAGCGGGGGGAGACGGCGAACTGCCAATGTCCTGGCCTTTTCTTTTTATGGAGTAAGACGTGGCCGGGGGGCTACGCCGGATGCTACTCGGGTTGGTCTTCCGCCTGCTGTGACGGCGGGAGGAGCCGAAGCCTCGTCACGCGGCGTTCGTCGCCGTCGGTGACTTCGATCCGCCAGCCGCTGTCATGCTCGAGAACGGTGCCGACTTCGGGTACGCCGCCGGCCAGCACAAAGGCCAGGCCGCCCAGCGTATCCACCGCTTCCTCGACTTCGGCGAGGCGAGGGTCGATCCGTTCCGCCACATCCTCGAGTTCGACACGGGCGTCGGCGTCCCAGATACCCCCCTCTTGCGAAATTAGCAACTCCTCGGGGGCGTCGTCATGCTCGTCCTCGATGTTGCCGACGATTTCCTCGACGAGGTCCTCGATGGTGATGATCCCGTCGGTGCCGGAATACTCGTCGATGACCACCGCGAGGTGGGTGCGCTGGGCCCGCATGTCGACCAGGACGTCCAGCGCGCCGCGCGATTGCGGCACGTAGAGCGGCTGGCGCAGCAGGGTGCTCCAGTCCTCGGGCGGCTCCTGGCCGCGGGCGAGGATGGGGAACACGTCCTTGATGTGGATCATGCCCTTGATGGCATCGAGCGAGTCGCCATAGACCGGCATGCGGCTGTGGCCATGCTCGGCAAAGGCCTCGACCACGTCGGCCCAGCTGGCGGCGGCGGGAATCGCCACGATCTCGCTGCGCGGCACGGCCACGTCGTCGGCATCGTGCTCGCTGAAATGGAGCAGGTTGCGCAGCATCTGCCGTTCCAGCGGCGAGAGATCGCCACTGGCGGCGCTGGCCTGCTCGGTATCGCCTTCGTGTTCGTTGATGACGCCTTCGATCTGCGCGCGCAGCGACTGATCGACGTCGTTCTGGAAAAGTCGCCGGATGACACGCCAGAGCGTGCCGGTACTATCCCCATCTCCCGAGCCGGTCTCGGTGTGGCGGCCATTGTCGGCCATCGTGCTTGGTTATCCCTGAGGTTTACGTGCGATCCCCATATGGGTCGGGAATGCCGATGAGAGCAAGAGCCTTTGTTTCCAGCGCTTCCATTGCCTCGGCATCGGCGTCGGAAATCTCGTGATCGAGCCCGGCGAGGTGGAGCAGGCCGTGGACGATCAGGTGGCTGGCGTGGTCCTCCACCGCAATGCCCTTTTCCGCCGCCTCGCGCGCGCAGGTCTCGGCCGCGAGCGCCAGATCGCCGAGCATTTCCGGCGGTCCGTCCTCGGCCAGCGCCAGCAGCTCGGCGCGCTCGATCATCGGGAAGGAAAGCACGTTGGTGGGCTTGTCCTTGGCCCGCCATTCGCGGTTGAGCACGTGGACTTCCGCGTCCGAGGTGAACAGCAGGCTGGTGATGAGCCGGGGGTTGCCAAGCTCGGGCGCCACCCGGGTCAGCGCTTCCAGCGCGCGTTCGGCAAGGTCGGCCCAGTCGGTTTCGGCGGGCCAGGGTGCTTCGATGTCGATTTCGAGGTCCATGGGGGCGCTTTACGCCCGGTTGCGCGCGGGGTCGAGCGGGGTTTGGGCGGAATTGAGAAAGGAGGCGGGATCCCCGCCTGCGCGGGGATGACGGGGAGGGGATGGCCGGGATTTAATTGGCAATCGAACGTCTTCAGCCGCAACCCAGCAACACAAAACCCCGTCGCCCCCGCCTTGCGTCCGGCCGACAGGACGAAGGGCGGGGGCGACTTGTTCTTCGGAGCCATCGACATGGAGAAAGGCGGCTGGCTCTACGTGACCAGCGACCGCTATCGCGGCGGCATCTACACCGGCGTGACCGCGCATCTCCAGCGCCGCATCTGGCAACACCGTGCAGGCACCGGCTCCGCCTTCGTGCGCGAATACGGCTTCACGCGGCTGGTCTACGCTGAACGCCACGATGTGATCGAGAATGCCATCCGCCGTGAAAAGGCGGTCAAGAAATGGCGGCGGGAATGGAAAATACGGCTTGTCGAAACGCTGAACCCGGACTGGGAGGGCATGTTCGACCGGCTGGGCGGGGTGCTGTGACGCAAGAAAAGCGGGGCCCCCGCTTTCGCGAGGGCGACGACGTCTTTTTGTGAATTCTCCCGCTTGGAAACAGGAGTGAGGGGCGTTCAGGATAAGATCCGCCTCACAATCCCCCGTCGCCCCCGCGCAGGCGGGGGCCCCGCTTCTTTCTTTACCCAGCCTCGTACTGGCTGAGCGGCCCCTCGTAAGCCTCGACGATCCGTCCGACGATCGGGTGGCGGACCACGTCGGCCACGGTGAAGCGCGTCACGTCGATGCCTTCCACGCCCTCGAGCCGGTTCACCGCGTCGGCGAGGCCCGAATGGCGGTCGCCGCCCGGGATGTCGACCTGCCGGGGGTCGCCGCAGACGACCATGCGGCTGTTCTGGCCGAAGCGGGTGAGGAACATCTTCATCTGCTCGCGCGTGGTGTTCTGCGCCTCGTCGAGGATGACGAACGCGTCGGCCAGCGTGCGGCCGCGCATGAAGGCGATCGGCGCGATCTCGATCTCGCCCGAGGCCAGGCGGCGTTCCACCTGTTCGGGCGGCATGCAGTCATAAAGCGCGTCGTAGAGCGGACGCAGGTAGGGATCGACCTTGTCCTTCATGTCGCCGGGCAGGAAGCCCAGTTTCTCGCCCGCTTCCACGGCGGGGCGCGAGAGGATCAGGCGCTGGACCGAGCCGGTCATCAGCTGCGAGACCGCCTGGGCCACCGCGAGGTAGGTCTTGCCGGTACCCGCCGGGCCGAGCGCGAAGATCACGTCCGAGCGGGCGAGCGCACGCATATATTCGATCTGCGTGGCCGAACGCGGCACGATTGTCTTGCGGCGGGTGCGGATCATGATCGGCGGGGCGCCGGCATCGCCGCTGATGATGCCTTCCAGCGTGGGTTCCGAAGACATCGCGATCAGCGATTCGATAGCGCCCGAGTCGAGGTCCTGTCCCATTTCCAACCGGTGATACATGCCTTTGAGAGTGTCGCGCGCGCGGGCGACGGCGTCTTCCGGACCCTCGATCTGGATCCTGTTGCCGCGCGCGGAAATGTAGACGCCGAGCCGGTTTTCGACCTGTACGAGATTGGCATCGAACTGGCCGAACACGGCTCCCAGCAGCGTCTGTTCGTCGAACTCGACTTCGGTACGCGCCCTGCGATGGGTTTCGGGGCGGAACTGCGCCGGATCACCGGCGCGGGCTGCTTTGCGGGCCATGCGCTCCTTTCGGGTGAGGATGCTTTTTCGTTCTGTCTCGAAGATGGCTCGCCGCACCGCGTCGCGCAAGGCGGGGCTATGCGAAAATTGCCGTGAACGCGGTGGATAATCCGGTGTTTCGGCGCGGATTCAGCACTTTGTCGCAGGGGCGCGACAGACATTTCAAGTTCCTGAAGGGTTTATTGCAACCGCGTTCAGCCAGGCGGGTTCAAACATGAACTCACCGGAACACACCGGACAAGATTGCCGGGGGTCGCCCAAGCGGTGAGCCTGAATAAGGAGAAACATAATGCGCAAGATCATCATGGCCGCACTGGCTGCAAGCGTTGCCGTTCCGACTCTGGTCGTGCCGACGATGGCATCGGCCCAGAGCGCCCGCGAAGTGCGCGAAAGCGCCCGCGACGTTCGCCACGACGAGCGCAACTTGCGCGATGCGCAGCGCTATGGCGACCGCCGCGACGTTCGCCAGGCGCGCCGCGACCTCAACGATTCGCGCCGTGAACTGCACGAGGACTGGCGTGACTATCGCCGTGCGCACCGCAACGACTATCGCCGCCCGGCCTATCAGGGCCCGCGCGGTTATCACTATCGCCCGGTCGCCGTGGGCTATCGTTTCCAGCCCGCCTACTACGGCAACCGCTACTGGGTGAACGACTATGCCCGCTACCGCCTGCCCGCGCCGCGCGCCGGCCACCGCTGGGTCCGCTACGGCAACGACGTGGTCATGGTGAACATGCGCAGCGGCCGTGCCGTCACCGTCTATAATGGATTTTTCTGGTAAGCCGACCGGGGACGCGATCGACGCCCGGCGGGTCGCAGGGGCTCCGGTGCTTCATGCACCGGGGCCCTTTTCCGTTGAGGAGCTTGTTTGCGAAAATGCCCGTGGGGCATTTTCGGTACGGCACCAGCCCTCTCCCCCACCCGACCTCCCAACAGGATACACTCGTGGGAGGTCGGGTGGGGGGAGAGGGCTGGTGCCGCAAAATTCGCGTGCCGCGAATTTTTCAAACGGACGTGCAGAACATGCGGCGGGCCGAGCTTGCGGGAGGGGCGGGCATGCGGCTAGCCTGCTGCCCATGAACCGGATCGCTCTAGCCGCTACGGCGACGCTCGCCCTCACGCTTTCGCTTGCCGCCTGCAAGAAGGACGCCGCTCCGCCGCCGGACGCGGTCGCCACCTCGGCCGAGACCGAAGCGGCCACCGAGGCACCCGCGCCGCAGACGGCGGAGGAGTGGATCAAGGCCAATTACCAGGACGCCGTCACCAGCGACCTCGGCAAGCTGCAATATGCGACCGCCGAGGCCGATCTCGACGGCGATGGCACGCCCGAAGTGCTCGCCTATCTTGGCGGCCCGATGTTTTGCGGCACCGGCGGCTGCAACCTCGTGGTCCTGAAGCGAGACGGCGACGGTTTCCGCAAGATGGGCGAGACCAGCGTGGTGCAATTGCCGGTGGGCGTGCTGGCGACCCGGACCCGCGGCTGGCGCGACATCGGCGTGGCGGTTTCCGGCGGCGGCATGGCCGAAGGCATCGCGCGCCTTCGCTTCAACGGCAAGGCCTACCCGCAAAACGCCAGCGACGAAGTCAGCGCCGAGACGGCCTCGGTCGGCAAGACACTGATTACGGACGAAGCCCTGAAGCCGCTTGATTAGGCCGTAAACGCATAAACGACACCATCGAGGTTTGCGGCAAAATGGCTCAGCGGCAGGAGGGAAGGCGCTGGAATATGTCGATATTTCAAGACTTCCCGACGCAGCGCTGGGCCATTTTTGGCAAGCGAAACTCACCGTAAGGTAAACCCCGAAGGGGGCGCCCAAATGGCTTCCATCTCGAACCGAAGCGGCCTTGGACGGGCAACCAGCCCGCCCGGCGGCAACTTCGGCCCGAGCTGTTCGCCATTTGGGCGCCTTGATGGTGCCGTTTATGCGTTTACGGCCTAAAGCGCCAGCCAGCGCCGGAAGGCGGCATTGACCGCGTCGGGCTGTTCCATCGGCGCCATGTGGCCGGCCTGCGGGATGATCTCGTAAGTCGCGGCGGGCAGCGCCTGCGCCATTTCCTCGGCCAGGTAGGGCGGGGTGAGGGCGTCCATGTCGCCCACCATGACCATGGCCGGCACCGTGACCGTGGCCAGCGTCTCCAGCGAATCCGCGCGCTCGATGATCGCCGCCTGCTGGTCCATGTAGGTGCCGAAGCCGACCCGCAGGGCCATCTCGACGACCTCCTCGAACAGCGGCTCGGGGCAGTCGGGCGCGACCAGCTGGCGCAGCGATCCGCGCAGGACCGCCTCGAACCCGCGCGCGCGGGCGGTGGCGATGGCGGCACGGCGCAGCGCGGCCTGATCCTCGCTGTCGGCACGGGCATTGGTGTCGACCAGCGCGAGGCGGGTGACCCGCTCCGGCGCGCGGCGCCAGATCTCCATCGCGACATAGCCGCCCATCGAGAACCCGGCGATTCCGAAGCGGTCCGGCGCCGCATCGAGCACGCGGCTGGCCATCAGCGCGATCGAATCGTCCTTCAGCGTATCGCCGATGGAGACATCCGCGATGTCCGCCAGGGCGGCGATCTGCGCCTGCCAGACATGGCGGTCGCACGACAGGCCGGGGACGAGCACCAGCGCCTGTTTCATGCGGGCACGGGGCCCAGCAGCCTTGCGGAGACGGCGTTGTACCCGCCTTCGGTCAGTTCCACCGTGACCATGTCGCCGATCGCGACATCGCCGTCGAAATAGACCGACTGCAACCACGGCGACTTGCCGAGCCATTGCCCCGGCAGCTTGCCCCGGCGCTCCACCAGAACCTGGCAGGTCTTGCCGACCGAGGCCTTGTTGAAGGCGGTCTGGTCGCGGCCCAGCGCGGCCTGGAGGCGCATGATGCGCTCGGTCATCACTTCGGCGGGAACCTGGCCGTCCATCGTCGCGGCGGGGGTGCCGGGGCGCGGGCTGTACTTGAAGCTGAAGCACTGCGCGTAGCGAACCGTGTCGACAAGCGCGAGGGTATCCTCGAACTCGGCATCGCTCTCGCCGGGGAAGCCGACGATAAAGTCGCCCGAAAGCGCGATGTCGGGGCGCGCCGCGCGCACCTTTTCCAGCACCTTCAGATAGCTTTCCGCGGTGTGGCTGCGGTTCATCGCCTTCAGCACGCGGTCATTGCCCGCCTGCACCGGCAGGTGGAGGAAGGGCATCAGCTTGTCCACTTCGCCGTGGGCCGCGATCAGCCCTTCGGTGAAGTCGTTGGGGTGGCTGGTGGTATAGCGGATGCGGGCAAGGTCGGGGATCTCGGCGAGTTCGCGGATCAGCCCGTCGAGGCCGATCGTGCGGCCCTTGGCATCCTCGCCGGTCCAGGCGTTGACGTTCTGGCCCAGCAGCGAGATCTCGCGCGCGCCGGCATCGACCAGCCGCTTCGCCTCGTCGACGAGGTCGGCATGGGGGCGCGAAACCTCGGCGCCGCGCGTATAGGGCACCACGCAATAGGTGCAGAACTTGTCGCAGCCTTCCTGCACGGTGAGGAAGGCGGCCGGGCCTGAGCGCTTGCGTTTCGGCAGGGCGCCGAACTTGGTTTGCGCGGGCATGTCGGTATCGGTGACGCGCTTGCCGCCGGTCGCCTCGCGGATCATCTCGGGCAGGCGGTGATAGGCCTGCGGGCCGACCACCATCTGCACGGCGGGCGCGCGCTTCATGATCTCGTCGCCTTCGGCCTGCGCCACGCAGCCGGCCACCGCGATCAGCGGCGATGAGCCATCCACGCGGCGCAGGCGGCCGATGTCCGAATAGACCTTTTCGGCGGCCTTTTCGCGGATGTGGCAGGTGTTGAGCACGACCAGATCGGCCTCTTCGCCGTCCGGCGCGGCGGTGATGCCCTGCTCGGCCAGCAGTTCGGCCATGCGCTCGCCGTCGTAGACGTTCATCTGGCAGCCGAAGCTCTTGACCCGGTAGGTCTGGGGAATCTGGGTAGGGCGCATGAGCGGCCCGATACACGCGTTCCGGGCGGTTTTGAAGGGGGCGCCCACCCTGGGTGCGCGGGGCGGGGAGCGGTTCGGCCGGTGACACGCCGTGACCGCGTTCAGGCGGAGGCTGTCAAAGCATGGAGAGGCGAGGTGCCCGGCCTCAAGGGCTTCGACAGGCTCTGCCTGAGCGGGTGGAGAGGGTAAGGGCCGGGAGGAGACCGTCCGGATCGGAGCCGGGGTGCGGGGATAGCCGACCAACTCTAGTCGTTGCTCGAGTTGCGCCAAAGCGACTGCTTTTGCCGAAACCCACCATTCGCTTGGCGCGAAGTCGTCATGCAGAAATGCGCCCAACGTCGGCGATTTGCGATACTCGCGCTGTGGTCCAAATGCTGCCATCTCTGCAAGTTCGGCAGCATGATAACTATAAGTCCGTATCTCAGGCATACGCTTCGTTTCAACCAGGCCTTGGCACGTAACCCATGAGTGTCCATAGTTTCCCCAATGAATGATATTGAGCGCGAAGCAATTGTTCTCGCATCGGCATGGACCATGATCGATGACATGGTTAATTGGGCGATGTTCTGCAAAACCGAGAACACCAAACCAGCCAACCTCATGTTCGAAACGAGCTACCATGCCCGTCTCTTTGTCATTTTGCTTGGGGATTTCCTTTCCCAAGTCGGCTCATATAATCGCGAGCCTATCCCATTGGGCTTATCGCCAGTTCCTAGCGGTGTTGTCCCATCGGATAAGACCTTCCTATTTCATCTCCGTAAGGTGTGTCACAAGCCAATGCTCGGCAGCGATACGAAGCCGCTCGCCGAAGCTGTCGAGGCATTTGCGGATTGGCTCGAAGGGGAGTTCATAACGGAAGGCGTCAATCTCAACACCATCGATATTATCGCCGACATTCGCATTGAACGTATACAATATCTGAAAATGTGCGGTGACATCGCGAAGCATAGCCTGGGCCGGTTAGAGGCGAATGCGAAAAAACTGCGCAGGCTACTGGCAAAGGCGAGGCATGAGGTCAGTGAGGCGGAAAGCTATCTCGCTTTGGGCGCGTTTTTTGAATGGTTCTTCGATGACATTTTTATCCAGCACTCCGGTCGCATTGCTGAGTTTCTGAATAATATTCGTTGGGCCATTTACGAATATCTGCAACCGGAGTTCGCTCGCTCGTATTATATTGACGAACGGGCAACGCCGACATTTCCTATATATGGCTATCACGTTCCCGAAGCCATCACAGAGCCTTTGGCGGTCGCGATGTATTGGGAGGTTATGAACCAGTCCCGAACACAACCATATTTTCACAGGTTCAAAATACCCGACTGGGCAACGTCGCGATTTTGAAGCTACGCAACGTTAGTATTAGCGTTCGCGTCCACTGAATGCCGACTTTTCGCAAGTGCTGACGTCCGGCACGACTTTATAGAAGTGCAGAAAAGTTCCAGGCCACGCCATAGCTATAGGTCCGCTGCCTGGCGCTGGAAAGCCGGAGCCGAACGGCAAAGGTGGGCGCAAAGCGGGCACTTAGCCCACGCCCGGCTGCCAGCCGTGACCGGGGCGAGGGGCCGCTGCGCCCGGTGGCCAAACCGTTTTCCTACACCGGGCCGGCCGCGTTACCTTGCGCGGCATGACCCAGCCTCGCACCCGCCGCGCCAATTCCGACTATCGCTGGACCCGGGCCAAGGCGCTCGCCTTCCTGCATGCGCTCGCACGAGGCCGCTCGGTCGCGGCGGCGGCGCGGGAGGTGGGGATGAGCCGGCAGTCGGCCTATCGCCTGCGCGCGCGGCTGGGTGAGGGTTTTGCCGAGGTCTGGGACGAGGCGCTGCAGCTTGCCCGGCGCTGCAAGGTGACACCCGGCGGCCCGCAAGGTGACGGCAGGGGTACAAGGTGACGGTTTTTTCCCTGGACCGTGTCAACCGTGTCAACCGGCCCTTGCGGCAAGTGTCACCTTGCAGGCTGTTTCCCTTTTGCTGCACATCGGCTATCCGCGCGCGTCATGAGCAATAACCAGACCCTTTACGCCGCCTTCGCAGGCCACCTCAACGCCGCGCTCGATGCGCTCGAAGCAGCCGGCACGCTGCCCGGCGGCTTGAAGCGAAGCGCGATCACGGTCGAGCCGCCGCGCGATGCCTCGCACGGCGACCTCTCGACCAATGCGGCGATGGTGCTCTCCAAGCCCGCCGGCATGAAGCCGCGCGACCTCGCCGAGGCGCTGGTGGCGGAATTGTCCAAGCTCGACGCGGTGACCTCGGCGGAGATCGCCGGGCCGGGCTTCATCAACTTGCGCCTCTCGCCCGCCGCCTGGCTGGCCGAACTGCGCGCCATCGCGGCGCTGGGCGCGGACTATGGCCGCTCGGCCGTGGGCGGCGGCACGACCGTGAACATCGAATATGTCTCGGCCAACCCGACCGGCCCGATGCACATGGGCCACTGCCGCGGCGCGGTCGTCGGCGATGCGCTGGCGACGCTGCTCGAATATGCGGGCCACAAGGTCATCAAGGAATACTACGTCAACGACGCCGGTGCGCAGGTGCAGGTGCTCGCCCGCTCGGCCCACGTGCGGTACCGCGAGGCGCTCGGCGAAGACGTCGGCGCGATCCCCGAGGGTCTGTACCCGGGCGATTATCTGGTGCCGGTGGGCCAGCAGCTCGCTGCCGAATTCGGCGACAAGTACGCCAAGGCTCCCGAATCGGAATGGCTGACGCTGTTCCGCGAAAAGGCCGTCGCCGCGATGCTGGTGATGATCAAGCAGGACCTCGGCCTGCTCGGCATCCATCACGACCTGTTCTCCTCGGAAGCCGAGCTTCAGGCTTCGGGCAAGCCCGACGAGGCCGAAGCCTGGCTGCGCGCGAAGGGCCTCGTCTATGACGGCGTGCTCGAGGCGCCCAAGGGCAAGACGCCCGAGGACTGGGAGCCGGTGGAGCTGCCGCTGTTCAAGTCGACCGCGTTCGGCGACGATCAGGACCGCCCGATCAAGAAGTCGGACGGCACCTGGACCTATTTCGGCGCCGACCTCGCCTACCACTTCCAGAAGGCCCAGAGCGCCGACGCGCTGGTGGACATCTGGGGCGCGGACCACGCGGGCACCGTCAAGCGCATCAAGGCCGCCGTGGCCGCCATGACCGGTAAAGATGGGGCCGGTGCCGATGGTGAGCCGACGCCGTTCGAGATCAAGCTGGTCCAGATGGTCCAGCTGCTGCGCGACGGCGAGCCGGTGAAGATGTCCAAGCGTTCGGGCAACTTCGTGACGCTCGCCGAAGTCGTCACCGAAGTGGGCAAGGACGTGGTGCGCTTCACCATGCTGACCCGCAAGCCGGAAGCGCAGATGGACTTCGACTTCGCCAAGGTGGTCGAAGCCTCGAAGGACAACCCGGTGTTCTACGTGCAGTACGCCAATGCCCGCGTCCACTCGACGCTGCGCAAGGCCGCCGGCGAAGGTTTCGCGCCGGGCGGCGATCACCTGGAAACGCTGGGCGAGGAAGAGCTGGAACTGGTCAAGCTCGCCGCGCAGTTCCCCCGCATCGTCGAGGCGGCTGCGGCCGCGCGCGAACCGCACCGCATCGCCTTCTTCCTCGGCGACATGGCGGCTGCCTTCCATGGTTACTGGAACCTCGGCAACGACCGCGTGGAAAAGCGGTTTATTAACGCCGAAGATGGTAACCTCACTTCCGCGCGGCTTTTCCTGGCCACGCAGATCGGGCAGATTATCCGCAACGGGCTGGCACTGCTCGGGGTCGAAGCGGTGGAGGAAATGTAATCGATGGCGAGCTGGGGGCCGATTGACGGCGACGAGCGGGGCGAATCGTCGCACATGAACGCGTTTGGCGGCGAGGATGCGGGCGAAGCCTCGTCGGGTTTCGACAAGTCCGCGCAGCTTGCGCTGGGCGACGATGACGTGCGCCTGCCCTGGCTCGAAGGCGAGGACGAGGACTTCGAACCGCAGCGCGGCGGTGCCAGCGGGCAGACCGCGCTGCTGGTGCTGCTGGCGCTGGTGGCGATCGGCGTGCTGGTCGGCGGCGTGTTCTGGTTTACCCGTCACAAGGAGGACCAGCCGCTGGTTGCCGACGGCGGCCTGATCCAGGCGCCGAAGGAGCCCTACAAGACCCGTCCGGACAATCCCGGCGGCGAAGTGGTCTCCGGCACCGGCGATACCAGCTTCGCGGTGGCCGAAGGGCAGAGCCGCACGCCGCAGATCGGCCAGGGCCCTGTGGGTCAGGACAGGCCGGTCGCCCCGGCGCCGGGCTTCGATTCGGCCGCCAAGGCGCCTGCACCTGCGGACAAGCCGTCGGACAAGCCTGCGGTCAGGCCGGGCGCGGCGGCCGGTGCCGCTCCGGCCGCCAAGCCGGAACCGGTGGTCACCGGCGTCGGCGTGCAGGTCGGCGCCTATGCCAACAAGGCGGCGGCGGAAGCCGGATGGGCGACGCTCAAGGTCCAGTATCCCGGGCTTTCGGGCGTCAATCACCGGGTGGTCGAAGGGCAGGCCGACATCGGCAAGGTCTTCCGCCTGCAGGCCGTGCCGGGCGATCTGGCGGCGGCAAGGGCGCTGTGCTCGGGCATGAAATCGGCCGGGCTCGGGTGCCAGGTCAAGCAGTGAGGGAAGTGCGAAAGGGCGGCCGCAAGGTCGCCCTTTCCACATCTGCGATCGGCCTTTCCTTGCGGTCGGGCCGGAACTTTGCAAGCAATCCGGCATGACACCTGCGATCTTCGGCCTCTCCGGACTGACCCTCAGCGACGACGAGCGCGCCTTCTTCCGCGATGCGGACCCTGCCGGCTACATCCTGTTCGGCCGCAATATCGAGAGCCGCGACCAGGTCCGTGCGCTCACCGATGACTTGCGCACGATCCACGGGCGTGACCG